>NZ_JAEEAP010000525.1 GCF_016103465.1 Streptomyces sabulosicollis | reverse complement strand
GCTGCTGGGGGCGGGGCGGATGTCGGTGGCGTCGGCGGGGACGGCGGTGTTCGCGCTCCGGACGGTCGGCGCCTCACTGCGGGGGATGGTCGGCTACGGGACGCGGCTGTTCCGTACGGGGCTGTATCTGGACGACTGGGCGGAGTTCATCGAGGAGGCGGGTGGACACCGGATGCGGCGCGGCGCCCTGGCCCCGGCGGCGCCGCGGGTCATCAGGACCGAGGGGCTCACGTACGCCTATCCGGAGTCCGACGCCCCGGCCCTGGACGAGGTGACGCTCGAGGTACGGCGGGGCGAGGTGCTCGCGCTGGTCGGGGAGAACGGCTCGGGCAAGACCACCCTGAGCAAGCTGCTGACCGGGCTCTATCTGCCCACCAAGGGCACGGTGACCTGGGACGGCGTGGGTGTCGCTGAGCTGGATCCACAGGAGATGTGGCGGCACACGGCGGTCGTGCCGCAGGACTACGCGCACTGGCCGCTGTCCGCCCGCGACAACATCACCCTCGGTCAGCCGCACGGCGGGGACGAGCGGGTCCGGGAGGCGGCGGTCCGCTCCGGGGCGCACGAGGTGGTGGACGGGCTGCGCAGCGGGCTGGACACCCTGCTCGCCCGGCAGTGGTGGGGCGGGGTGGAGCTGTCCGGCGGGCAGTGGCAGCGCATCGCGCTGGCCCGCGCGTTCCACCGGCCCGCCGGGCTGCTGGTGATGGACGAGCCCACCAGCGCGCTGGACGCCCGCGCCGAACACCGGATCTTCGCGGGGCTGCGGCGGATGGCGGAGGACCGCGCCGTGGTCCTGGTGACCCACCGGCTGGCGAACGTCGCCGTGGCGGACCGGATCGTGGTGCTGGAGCGGGGGCGGGTGATCCAGCAGGGCACGTTCGCGGAGCTGACGGGGTCCCCCGGGCTGTTCCGGGAGCTGTGGGAGCTGCAGAACGACCGCGGGGTTCCAGAGAACGACCGGGGGATGCCGGAGAACGACCGCGGGGTTCCAGAGAACGGCTGGGGGATGCCGGAGAACGACCGGGGGACGCCGGAGAACGGACGCGGAGTGCCGGAGAAGGCCCAGGGGGTGCCGAAGAGCGGGCCCGGGGTGCCGGCGCCGCGCGGGAAGGCGCCCTGAGCGCCACCGGCCCCACTCAGGGGCTCTGGAACCGGCCGTTCTCGGCCGCGCGGGCGCGGGAGGCGGCTATTTCGGCGTAGGCCCGGTCGCGGCCCTCCCAGTGGGAGCCCTCGACGGACTTGCCGGGCTCGAGGTCCTTGTAGACCTCGAAGAAGTGGGTGATCTCCATCCGGTCGAACTCGGGGACGTCGTCGATGTCCTGGACGCCGACATAGCGCGGGTCATGGGCCGGGACGCAGAGGATCTTCTCGTCCGGGCCCTGCTCGTCGCGCATGCAGTACATGCCGATGGCCCGGCAGAGGATCACACAGCCGGGGAAGGTGGGCTCGGCGACGGTGACGAGGGCGTCCAGCGGATCGCCGTCCTGGCCGAGGGTGTGGTCGACATAGCCGTAGTCGGCCGGGTACTTCGTCGAGGTGAACAGCATCCGGTCCAGCCGGATCCGGCCGGTCTCATGGTCCATCTCGTACTTGTTGCGGGACCCCTCCGGGATCTCCACGACCACATCGAACTCACCGTGCTCCATCGCGGCCTCCGGTCCCCGTCACGCTCCGGTGTCCTTCCAGTGTGCTCCGCGCCCGCCGGGCGGGCAGCTCGGACCGGGGCGCCTCAGCCACCCCGCACCAGGGCGTCGAGCTCGGCCTCGAAGAGGACCGAGGGATCGAAGCCCATGCCGGTGAACTGGCCTTGCACATCAAGGCTGATCACGCCGTGGAGCCGGGTCCAGGTGCGCAGCGCACGGCCCTTCAGCTCGCCGCCGGGCTCCTCCCCGGGCGCCCAGGGGCCCGCGCCCTCCAGATGGCGCGCCAGTGCGGCCTCGACCTCGGTGAGGGGCTGCTCACCGCTCGCGGTGGCGCTCGGGGCAACCCGCGCCGCGGCGCCCGCCGTGACGCCCGGGGTCACGCTCGCGGTGGCGCCACCGGACTCGCCGACGGAGGAGCAGGCGTCGAAGATGGTCCGCATCATCCCGGCCGCGATCTCGGTGGTCTCCGGGGGCGCCTGGTAACCGGGCACCGGGGTGCCGTAGATGAGCAGATAGCGGTCGGGCTGGCGCTTCGCCCAGTCGCGCAGGGCGCGGGCCATGGCGCGGAAGCGGTCGGCGGGGGCGGCGTCGGCGACGGCCCGGGCGAGGGTTTCGGCCAGATCGCGGTAGGCGTCGGTGATCAGCTCGGTCAGCAGCTCGTCCCGGCTCGCGAAGTAGCGGTAGAGCGCGGGGCCGGTCATCCCCATCGCCTTCGCGATCGCGTTCACCGAGATGCCTGCCGTGCCCGACTCGGCCAGCTGGGCCAAGGCCACGGACTTGGCCTCCTCCCGGGTCTGTTTGCGGTAGCGCTCTCGCCGTGCTGTCGCCATGGACGCGCCTCTCGTGCGGGTCTTCGATTTCGGACTTGACACCCCGAGAGTAACAGGTTCATTGTTTCGTTAGAGGATCTCACAGAAGCAAGAACTCCTCATTCCTGAAGCGAGGTCAGCCATGATCACCGAAGTCGTTCTGCCGGGCCAGGTGGAGCCGGAAGGGCTCGAGCTGCGCACCCGCCCGCTGCCCCAGCCCGGTCCCGGGCAGGCGCTGGTGGCCGTCGAGGCGTCGGGGGTCTCCTTCGCCGAGCAGCAGATGCGCCGCGGGAAGTACTACGACCAGCCGCCGTTCCCCTTCGTGCCCGGCTATGACCTGGTGGGCAGGGTGATCTCGACGGGCCCCGGGGTGGATCCGGCCCTGCGCGGCCGCCGGTTCGCGGCGCTCACCAAGATCGGCGGCTGGGCCAGCCACACCCTCGTCGACGCGGGCGACCTGGTGGAGGTCCCCGAGGGGGTGGACGCGGCCCAGGCCGAGACGGTGGTGGTCAACGGGATCACGGCCTGGCAGATGCTCCACCGCGTGGCCAAGGTCCGCCCCGGAATGACCGTGCTGGTCCACGGGGCCAATGGCGGGGTGGGCACCACCCTGGTCCAGCTGGCCCGCCACGCGGGCATCAAGGTCATCGGTACCGCCTCGCCCCGCCACCACGACGCGGTGCGCGCCCTCGGCGCCACCCCCCTCGACTACCGCGACCCGGATCTGCCCGCCCAGGTGCGGGCGTTGGCGCCGGGCGGGGTCGACGCGGTCTTCGACCACATCGGCGGCGAGGGCATCGTGGACTCCTTCCGGCTGCTCGCCCGCGGCGGCACGCTGGTCTCGTACGGCACGGCCGCCACCCGGGACGTCCCCGGCTCGTCCCGGGCCCCGGTGCTCAAGCTGCTCGCCCGGCTGACCCTGTGGAACCTGCTGCCGAACGGACGGCGGGCGCACTTCTTCAACCTCTGGGCCGGCCGGCGGCGCCGGGCCGCCTTCCAGGAGCGGATCCGCGCCGACCTCGGGCAGGTGCTGGCGCTGATGGCGAAGGGCGAGTTCACCGCACTGGTGGCGGCGAGGATCCCGCTCTCCGACGCCGCGAAGGCGATGCGGCTGGCCGAGTCCGGCACCGTCGCCGGAAAGGTGGTCCTGGTCGCGGACGAGGACGCCCGCCAGGACGGCGAGGAGGGCGTGCGATGAGCGACCGGTTCACCGGCCACCCCGCCAGGCCCGGCGAACCCGCCACGCCGCCCTATCTCAGCGGCCCCTACGCGCCGGTGGCGGTGGAGTCCACCGCCCCGCGGCATTCACGGCTCCTGGATACCCGACCTCCCGGATCCGGCCACCGGTCCGTGGTAATTTTCGTATACGAGTTGTATGCGAAGCAGCATGGGGGCCCAGTGCCAGCGCAGTCCGGACGAGAAAAGGCGTACGCGTTCCTCAAGGAGACCGTGCTGACCGACCCCGACATGCAGGGCAAGTTCCTCACCGAGCAGGAGATCGCCGACCGGATCGGCATCTCCCGGACCCCGATCCGTGAGGCCCTGCTCCTGCTGGCGGCCGAGGATCTGGTCCAGCTGGTCCCCAAGCGGGGAGCGCATATCGCCCCGCTCTCCGGCCGGGAGATCACCGAGCTGATGGAGCTGCGCGGGATCGTCGAGCGCCACGCCGCCGAGCGGACCATCGAGGCGGGCACGGTCCCGGTCGGGAAGCTGACGGAGCTGCTGGAGCGGCAGCGCGGGCTGATGGGGCCGGAGCAGGCCAAGGAGTTCATCGCCGTCGACCACCTCTTCCACGCGACCATGATCGCCGCGGTCGGCAATGAACTCCTCAACCGGCACTACGACGGGCTGCGCAGCCGCCAGATCCGGGCCGGGGTGGTGGCCCTCTACACCCAGACCGGCCGCCAGGAGGAGGTGCTCGGCGAGCACCGGGCGATCCTGGACGCGGTGGCCTCCGGGGACACGGAGGCGGCCCGCGCGGCGATCAGCGCCCATCTGGAGTCAACGCTGAAGGTGCTGCTCGCCGGGTGAGTCACCGCACGGGGGCTGAGCCACCCCCGAGGGGCTGAGCCACCCCCGAGGGGCTGAGTCACCGCACGGGGGCTGAGTCACCTCGGAGTGAGTCACCGCCCGAGGGGTGAGTCACCGCCCGAGGGGTCACCGCCCGGCCGCCGCCTCCGGATAGGTGATCACCAGCATGGTGACGCCCTCCTCGGAGACCCATGGGCCATGCGGCATCCCCGGCGGCCGACAGGCGTAGGAGCCGCGCGAGAAGGTCTCCCCCAGGGTCAGATCGCGCATGCTGCCCTCGAGGAGGTAGACCTCCTCCCAGCCGTCGTGGCGGGCCACCCCGGACGGGGAGGTGTCCGTCCCCGGCTCCCAGCGCACCAGGGCGGTGGTGTGGCTGCCGGTCCCGTCCGCGGCCAGGATCCGTTCGCTGACCCCCGCGACCGCGCCCGGCGGCCGCCGCCAGGGCGCGGAGGGCAGATGGAACTCGAGCTCCGGTTTGGCCCCGCCGGTGCCGCCCATGGCCGTACGCCCGGCCTCGTTCATGGCTGGACGCCCAGCCTGCGGTTGGCCAGGACGGACACCGTGCGGCGGACCGCGGTGACCTCCTCGGTGTCCACCTCCCCCACCAGCAGTCCCGGCCCCGCGTCCAGCCGCTCCCGGACGGTGCCGTCGGGACCGATCAGGGCGCTGTGGCCGATACCGGTGGGGGCGGAGGTTGCGGCGGTCAGGCCGGACGCCTCCGGGTCGGCCTGACCCACGGCCGCCAGCCATACGGTGGCGTCGAGCGCCCGCGCCCGGGTCAGCAGCTCCCACTGCTCGCGCTTGCCGGGCCCCGCTCCCCAGGAGGCGGGCAGCAGGGAGAGCACCGCGCCCGCGTCGGCATGGGCCCGGAAGAGCTCGGGGAACCGTACGTCGTAGCAGGTGGCCAGGCCGATCCGGACGCCGTCGAGGTCAAAGGTCACCACCTCGGAGCCCGGGGCCACGGTCTTGGACTCGGCGAAACCGAAGGCGTCATAGAGATGGATCTTGTCGTAGGAGGTCTCCACCCCAGGGCCGGTGGCCAGCAGGGTGTTGGTCACCCGGCCGTCGGGCGCCGGAGTGAACATCCCGGCCACGACCACCAGCCCGGCGTCCTTCGCGATCTGCCGGACCTCGGTGGCCCAGGGGCCGTCCAGCGGTTCGGCGACGGGGCCCAGCCGGGTGCCGAAGCAGGCCATGGCCGCCTCCGGGAAGGCGACCAGACGCGCCCCGGCCTCCGCCGCCCGCTGGGCCTCCCGGCGCAGCAGGGCGAGGTTCGACGCCGGGTCCGGGCCCGTGGTGATCTGGCTCAGTGCGATGCGGAGGGGCATGGCGGGTGCTGCCTCATTTCCTGGTCGGGAGGGTCGGGGTGCGGCATTTCCTGGTCGGGTCGGAGTGCGGCCGCGGTGCGGCCGGAGCGCGGTCGCGGTGCGTGGTCTCGGCGGGGGTACACGGCCCCCACCCGCCCCTTC
>NZ_JAEEAP010000524.1 GCF_016103465.1 Streptomyces sabulosicollis | reverse complement strand
GTATAAGAGACAGTGGCGGTGGAGTTGTTGGAGTCGTCGCCGGTGTTCGCGGGGGCGATGGGCCGGTGTGGGGTGGCGTTGGCGCCGTTTGTGGGGTGGTCGTTGGTGGATGTGTTGGGTGATCCCGTGGCGTTGGGGCGGGTGGATGTGGTGCAGCCGGTGTTGTGGGCGGTGATGGTGTCGTTGGCGGAGGTGTGGCGGTCGTTCGGGGTGGTGCCTGCGGCGGTGGTGGGTCATTCGCAGGGGGAGATTGCGGCGGCGTGTGTGGCGGGGGTGTTGTCGTTGGAGGATGCGGCGCGGGTGGTGTGTGTGCGGTCGCGGTTGATCGCGCAGGAGCTGGCCGGGGGTGGGGGCATGGTGTCGGTGCCACTGCCTCTGGCGGAGGTGGAGGGTCTGATCGCGCCGTTCGGTGGTGGGCTTGTGGTGGCGGCGGTGAATGGTCCGGAGTCGGTGGTGGTGTCGGGGACGTCGGAGGCGGTGGCGGATCTGCTGGAGCGGGAGCCGCGGGCCCGGCGGATCGCGGTGGACTACGCCTCCCACTCCCCGATGGTCGAGGGAATCCGGGACGCGGTCCTGGCGGGTCTGTCACCGGTGCGGCCGGTCGCCGCCGAGGTGCCGTTCTACTCGTCGGTGACGGGCGGCCGGGTGGACGGTGCCGAGCTGGGCGCGGAGTACTGGTACACCAACGTGCGCGAGCGGGTGGACTTCCACGGCGCGGTGTCGGGACTGGTGGCGGGCGGGTTCCGGGTCTTCCTGGAGATGAGCCCGCATCCGGTGCTCACCACGTCGATCGAGGAGACGGCGGAGGCTGTCGCGCTGGGTACCCTGCGGCGCGGCGAGGGAACACTCGACCGGATCCGCCTCTCGCTCGCCCTGGCGCACCAGCACGGGATCCCGGTGGACTGGAGCGCCGTCTTCCCCGACGCCACTCGCGTGGAACTGCCCACGTACGCCTTCCAGTACCGGCGATACTGGCCTCGTGCCGGTTCGACCGCGGTGGACGTCACCGCGGCGGGACTGAGCGTTCCGGAGCATCCGCTGCTCGGAGCGGGGACCGAGCTGCCCGGTGACGGCGGCCACCTGTTCACCGCCCGCCTGTCGCTCGCCACCCACCCCTGGCTGGCCGACCACGCCGTGGCCGGGACGGTCCTGCTGCCCGGCACCGCCCTGCTGGAACTGGTCATCCACGCGGGCGACGCGGTCGGCTGCCACCGGGTCGACGAACTCGTGCTGGAGAAGCCGCTCGTCCTGCCGGAACAGGGCAGTGTGCGGGTACAGATCCAGGTGGACCGGCCCGCCGCCGACCACCGCAGGACCGTGCGGGTCTTCGCTCGCGGCGGGGCCGCCTGGACGCGACACGCCTCCGGCACCCTGTCCACCGGTGAGCACGAGAGCGGCGACCCCGCACCTTCGATCACGTCCTGGCCGCCCCCCGGCGCGGACACGATCGAGCCGGCGGCGGTGTACGACGCGCTCGCCGAGGAGGGATACGGTTACGGCCCGGCCTTCCGGGGCCTGAACGCCGCATGGCTGACCGAGGACGGCGTCTGTGCCGAGGTGGCGCTTCCCGGGCCCGAGCGGGCCGAGGCGGGCGCCTTCGGGCTGCACCCCGCGCTGCTGGACGCCGTCCTGCACGCCACCAGTCCGCTGGGCAGCACCGGTGTGCTTCCGTTCGCCTGGAACGGGGTGCGCCTCCACGCGAGCGGCGCCACCTCCGTGCGGGCCCGGCTGCGCACCATCGGCCCGGACACCGTCGAGCTGACCGTCGTCGACCCCTCGGGCGCACCCGTGCTGACCGCCGAGTCCCTGGTGCTGCGCACCTACACCGCCGGGGACTCCGCCACCGACGCCCCGCTGTACCGGCTCGCCTGGCGGCCGGTGCCCGCCGACCCGGGCCACGCCCGTACCGTCGTCGAGCTCGACCCGCGGACCTGGGCGCTGCCCGACGCGAGCGCGGGTGTCGACGCGGCCGTGGTCCGCCTCGGCCCGGTGGGCGACGAGACGCTGCCCGCCACCTACCGGCTCACCGCACGGGTGCTCGACCTGCTGCGGGCATGGCTGGCCGAGCCACGGCTCGAAGAGGTCTTGCTCGTCTTCGTGACCGAGGGCGGCGTGGCCGTCGGCGACGAGGACGTCGTGCCCGCCGTGGCGGCCGCCCGCGGCCTGATCCGGTCCGCGCAGACCGAGAACACGGGCCGGTTCGTCCTGCTGGACACCGACGGGCCCCGGGTTCCGGACGAGCTGTTGTCGCGCGCGCTGGCCTGCGGGGAACCCCAGCTCGCGGTCCGCGACGGCGGCCTGCTCGCGGCCCGGCTGGCCGAACCCGGCACGCTGACACCACCGGCCGGCCCGTCATGGCGCCTGGAGACCACGCGGAAGGGCAGCCTCGACGACCTCGCCCTGATCCCGTGGCCCCGCGCCGAGGAACCGCTGGGACCCCGGGAGGTCCGGGTCGATGTCCGGGCCGCCGGGGTGAACTTCCGCGATGTCTTCGACGCGCTGGGCATGAACCGGCGCGCTGCGACCCCGCTGGGGGCCGAGGTGTCCGGTGTCGTGCTGGAGACCGGACCGGACGTGACCGGTGTGCTCCCCGGCGACCGCGTGTTCGGGCTGACCGTCGGCGCCTTCGGGCCGCTGACCGTAACCGATCACCGGCTGCTCGCGCCGATGCCCGACGACTGGACCTTCGCCCAGGCGGCGTCGGTGCCCGTGGTGTTCCTCACCGCCTACTACGGTCTGCTCGACCTGTCCGAGGTGCGCGCGGGACAGGCCCTGCTGGTGCACGCGGGCGCCGGTGGCGTCGGCATGGCGGCCATCCAACTCGCCCGCCACTGGGGTCTTGAGGTGTTCGCCACCGCCAGCGAACCCAAGCAGCACGTGCTGCGCCGACTGGGCGTTCCCGACGACCACATCGCCTCCTCGCGCACCCTCGACTTCGAGCGGCGCTTCCTGGAGGCCACCGGTGGCCGGGGCGTCGACGTCGTACTGAACTCGCTGGCCGGAGAGTTCGTGGATGCCTCGCTGCGGCTGCTGCCCAGGGGCGGGCGGTTCGCCGAGATGGGCAAGACCGACATCCGCACCGACGTGCCGGACGGGATCGGCTACCGCGCCTTCGACCTGGCGGAGCTGGAGCCCGACGCGGTACAGGAGCGGCTCACGGCTCTGCTCGACCTGTTCCGTGACGGTGCGCTGCGACCCCTCCCGGTGTCCACATGGGACGTCCGGCGCGGCCGCGAGGCGTTCCGGCACATCAGCCGTGCCCAGCACATCGGCAAGGTCGTGCTCACCATGCCGCGGCGCTGGAACCCGCGGGGCACCGTCCTGATCACCGGCGGCACCGGTGGCCTGGCCGCGTCACTGGCCCGCCACTTGGTGACCAGGCGGGGCGTACGGCAGTTGCTCCTCGTCAGCCGGAGCGGACCGGACGCACCCGGCGCGGCGCGGCTGGCCGCGGAGCTGGCCGAGCACGGGGCCCAGGTCCTGGTGCGCGCCTGCGACGTCGGCGACCGGACGGCGCTGGAAGACCTTCTCGCCACCATCCCCGACCAGCACCCGCTGACGGCCGTCGTGCACGCGGCCGGGGTACTCGACGACGGCGTGATCCAGTCGATGACCCCCGAACGGCTGGCCACCAGCCTGCGCTCCAAGGCCGACGGCGCCTGGCACCTGCACGAGCTGACCAGGAACCTCGACCTCGCCGCGTTCGTGCTGTACTCCTCGGCCGCCGCCGTGATGGGCAGCGCGGGCCAGGCCAACTACGCCGCCGCCAACGCCTTCCTCGACGCCCTCGCCGCCCATCGCAAGGCCGCGGGTCTGCCCGCCACGTCGATCGCGTGGAGCCTGTGGGCCGAGGCGAGCGGGATGACGGGCGCGCTGACCGCACGGGACGTCGACCGGATCGCCCGCTCCGGTCTGCCCGCGCTGTCCACCGCCGAGGCGCTGGCCATGTTCGACGCGGCGGTGGCGCAGGACGAGCCCGCGGTCGCCGGGATGCGCCTGGACCTGCCGACCCTGCGGGCCGCCGCGTCGGCACCGCACATCCTGTGGGCACTGACCGGCACCACCGGCCGCAGGCACGCCGACACCGGAGAAGGCGCCCTCGGCGACCGCCTCGCCCGGATGCGTCCGGCGGACCGGGTCGCCGAGCTGACCAGGTTGGTGCGCGCGCAAGCCGCCGCGGTGCTCGGCCACCCCGACGACCGGTCACTGGAGGCCGACCGGCCGTTCACGTCGCTCGGCTTCGACTCGCTGACCGCAGTGGAACTGCGCAACCGGATCGGCACCCAACTCGGCCTGCGGCTGGCCGCCACCATCGTCTTCGAGCACTCCTCGCCCACCGCGCTGGCCGAACACCTGTCCTCCCGCATCGGAGGCGACCAGCCCCAGGAGAATCCGGTGCTCGCCGAGCTGGCCCGACTGGAGGACGCCTTCGCCCGGTTCGACGGCGACCCGGGGACCCGGGAGCAGGTGATGCGCAGGCTGTCGGCGCTGCTCGTGACCGACACCGGGGCCGAGGCCCAGGACACCGATCTCGGCGAGGCCACCGATGAGGAAATGTTCGAGCTGCTCGGTAAGGAGTTCGGTATCTCATGACCAGCACAGAGGCCAAGCTGCGGCACTTCCTCAAGGAGACCACCGAGGACCTCCGGCGCACTCGGCGCCAACTGGACAAGCTGTTGGCCACCCGCGGCGAACCCATCGCGATCGTCGGCATGGCCTGCCGGTACCCCGGCGGTGTGCGCAGCCCCGAGCAACTGTGGGAACTCGTCGAGTCCGGCGGTGACGCGATCACCGAGTTCCCCACCGACCGGGACTGGGGCGAGGTGCCGTCCAGCACCCGCTCGGGCGGGTTCCTGCCCGACGCGGCCGAGTTCGACCCGGCGTTCTTCGGAATGTCCCCCAGGGAGGCGCTGGCCACCGATCCGCAGCAGAGGGTGCTGCTGGAGCTGGCCTGGGAGGCGCTGGAGCGCGCCGGGATCGTGCCCGGCACCCTGCGCCACAGCCGGACCGGTGTGTTCGTCGGCGCGCTGCACCAGGACTACCAGGCGGTACTCGACAAGGTTCCCGATCTGCCTCCCGGGTTCTCCGCGACGGGCAACGCGTGCAGTGTGATGTCCGGTCGCATCGCCTACACCCTGGGCCTGGAAGGCCCCGCGGTCACCATCGACACCGCGTGCTCCTCGTCGCTGGTCGCCCTGCACCAGGCCACGCTGGCGCTGCGATCCGGGGACTGCTCCCTGGCCCTGGCAGGCGGGGTGACCGTGATGTCCACGCCGTCGGCCTTCGTCGACTTCACCCAGCAGGAAGGTCTGGCCCCCGACGGCCGCTGCAAGTCGTTCTCCGACGACGCCGACGGCACCAGCTTCTCCGAGGGCGCGGGTCTGCTCGTGCTGGAGCGGCTGTCGGACGCCGAACGCAACGGACACCAGGTGCTGGCCCTGCTGCGGGGCTCTGCGGTCAACTCGGACGGCGCGTCCAACGGCCTCACCGCGCCCAACGGCTCCGCGCAGCGCCGCGTGCTCCGCAGCGCACTGGACAACGCCGGCCTGCGCCCGTCCGACGTGGATGTGATCGAGGCGCACGGCACCGGGACGCGGCTGGGCGATCCGATCGAGGCCGGTGCGCTGCTGGCCACCTACGGTCAGGACCGGGAACGCCCCCTGCTGCTGGGCTCGTTGAAGTCGAACATCGGCCACACCCAGGCAGCGGCCGGTGTCGGTGGCGTGATCAAGATGGTGGCGGCGCTACGACACGGGATCGTGCCGGCCACGCTGCACGTGAGCCGGGCGAGCTCCCGCGTGGACTGGGCGGACGGCGCCGTCGAACTGGTCACGGCCGCGCGGCCGTGGCCGGAGACGGGACGGCCACGACGCGCCGGAGTGTCCTCGTTCGGCATCTCGGGCACCAACGCGCACGTGATCGTCGAGCAGGCCGCGCCACAGCCGTGGTCCGAAGCCACGGGGGAGGGGCCCACGGGGGAGG
>NZ_JAEEAP010000523.1 GCF_016103465.1 Streptomyces sabulosicollis | reverse complement strand
GCGTCAGATGTGTATAAGAGAAAGGGAGGGGAAAGTCCGGCGGAGGCCCCGCAGGTCAGCCGAAGCTCAGCCGGTCCGGGGGAAGCTGACTTCCACCCGGCGGTTGCGCTTGCGGCCCTCCTCGGTCGCGTTGTCCGCGATCGGGTACTGCTCGCCGTACCCCCGGATCTCGTAGTTGACGGAAGGGTCGAGGTCCTCGGCGAGCGCCTGCTGGACCGCGTTGGCCCGCTGCTTGGACAGCACGATGCCGTGGCCCGCGGAGCCCAGGTCGTCGGTGAAGCCGAAGACGCGGACGCTCCTGGCGTTCTGCCGCTCGGCCTCCGAGGCGATCTCCTTGATCCGGGCCCGCGCCTCACCACCCAGCTTCGAGCTGTCCTTGCCGAAGAGCACCTCGGCCTGGAGCGCGAATTTCACCTTGGCGTTGGTGTCCTCCCGCCGCTCGTCGCCGTCGTCCGTCTCGACCACGGACTTGATGTCCAGGACCCGGCCGGGCGCCAGCTTGGCGCCCTCGGGCATCTTCAGATCGGAGTCCTTGGCGTCGATCTTCACCGGCGGGGTGGTGTCGGCGGGCGCGCCGGGGCCGCTGTCCGCGTGGGCGGGCGGCGCCGGGGCGGTGAGGGTGACCAGGAGCGCGGTGGAGGCCAGCGCGGCCAGCACGGGGCCGCGGCGCGCGGGGCGGGCCGTCGTCTGCGGTGTCATGGCGCGGCTCACCCGGAGAGGGTGATGCTGACGGACGGCATGGTCGGGATCTGGAAGTCGACTTCGTTGACGTTCTTCGGCGGGGCCGGGAACTGTGCGAACAGCGGGCGGCTCTCATTGGGCTTGATCCCGGAGAGCCCCGTGGTGCACAGGCACTGGCCGTCGGTGTCCCGGAGGACGAGATAGCGCTTCTTGCCCTTCTCGTCGACCAGGGACGCCCCGGAGACGGACGAGAGGGACTTCACCTCGGTCTCCTTCGAACGCCAGTCGATGGCGTTGAAGAGCCGGCTGCCGTGGTTGGTGACGGTGGCGTTCACGGTGACGAAGCCGCCGTCGTCGCGCACCGCGGAGTGCAGGGTGACAACGATCCCGCCGGGCCCCTTCATCTCGCCGATGGTCTTGGAGGAGTCCGCCGCGGGCTCCTGCTCGCCCCCGTCGTCCTTGGCCGCGGTCGACGTCCGGTCCGCGGCGTCGTCGGGCTTCTTGTCGCCGTCGCCGTTGCCGCACCCGGCCACGGCGAGGGCCAGGGCCGCGGCGAACGCCGTCGCGGCGGCCCCCCTCCGGGCCTTCGTCGTGTGCCGAATGCTCATCGCTCGCTGTCCTTTGCTCTTCTGCTCTTCGCTCGTCTGCTCGTCTGCTCTTCGTTCGCTCGTCAGTCGGCCTCAGTCGGCCAGGTGCACGGAGAAGAGGTCCTTGGCGTCGGGGAAGAGATCGAGACGCGTCGGGTCGATGGTCAGGTCGATTCCGTCGCAGAGGAGGTCGATGGGCGGCTTGTCGCCCTTGCCGTCGTCCTTACCGCCGTCCCCGCCCTTGCCGTCGTCGTCCTTGCCGTCGTCGTCCTTGCCGTCGTCGTCCTTGCCGTCGTCGGGCCGCTCGGTCGGCGGGGCGGGCGGCTCGGCCGTACAGCGCGGGGTGACGACCGCCTTGGCCGTCGCCTCCGCGTGCTTGCTCTCCGTACCGGGGATGACGGTCTTGCCCACGGGCTTGTGCGTCCTGACGGTGACGGTGAAGGACGTCGGCAGGAAGTCGGGCCCGCGGCAGTCGGTCACGTCCGCGCCGTTCTGGTCGGCGAACCACTGTGCCTGGTCGCAGGCGTTGGTCCCGCCCAGTCCCCGTCCGTCCAGCAGGTCGTCCCATGCGCTGCCGTTGGCGATCGCCTCCAGGAACCCCTTGCGCAGCTGGTCGCGGTAGTCCTGGGCGGCCGCCAGGGCCGCCGCGTCGGCGGCGGTCTGTCCGCCGTTGCGGGTGGCTCCGGCCTGGCCGACGGCGAAGAGGGCGAGCGCCAGGAAGAGCAGGCCCGCCACCGCCGTGATGTAGATCGGGAACGCCTGCCCCGCATCGCTCCTGAGATCTCGGCGCGCTGTCACGGGACCGGTCAGATGCCGACGACCTGTGAGATCTTGTCGGAGATGGCGTTTGCGATCATGCTGCCGAAGTCCGTGGTCGACAGGACCAGCACGATGGCCACCACCACGGCGATGATGCCCAGGTATTCGATCGAGGTCTGTCCCCGATCGTTCCGCATGACGCGCTTCCCCATTGTGTTCCCCTCCATGGGCTGCCGTCCCTCTGTGGTCCGGCGACTCAACCCCCGTGGTGTCGCTCGCGACACGAGCAAAGTACGCCGAAACAGCCGTCTCGGAACAGTGCCCCAGGAAGCATTGCCTTCCCCGTTCACCACGTTCGAACCGTGGACGTGACGACCAACCCCGACCGCGCATCCGTCTCACCCCCTCCCGCACCGAGGAGCTCTCCGTCGACGACTGTCCCACATTCAATTGCAACCGCGAAGGACCTTCACCTAAAAGAGACCGTCAGTCCCCGGTCACCGAGCCGAAGTCGGTGCCCGAGCCGATGAAGAACCCCGCGACGAGCAACACCATGGTTCCCGGCACCATGAAGGTCGTGATGACCATGGTCGCCTTCGGCACCGCGCGGGCGGCGCGGCGCCGGGCGTTCTGTGCGTCCGTACGGCGCATGTCGTTCGCAATGGCGATCAGCGTCTCGACGATCGGAGCGCCCAGCTCCTCGCCCTGCTGAAGGGCGGTGACGAACTGTGCCACCTGTTCTGAGTCATTACGTTTACGTAGTTCCTCGAACGCCTGACGCCGACTGACTCCCATGTCCATTTGCCGAAGTGTGATGCGAAGTTCATCCGCCCAGGGGCCCTCATACTTCTCGGCCACCCGGTCCAGGGCCTGACGGAAGCTCAAACCGGCGCTCACCACGACGGCCAGAACGTCCAGAAAGTCCGGCAACGTCCGCTCGATCGCGTCCTTGCGCTCGCGCACCGCCGCCCAGATGCCCACCTCGATCCAGAACAGCCCGAACGCCACCAACAGCAGCGCCAGCAGGACTTGTCCCTTGAGCAGCATCACCAGCGCCCCGACGAAGCCGAGCGCCCCGTAGACCGCCCGCCGGGCCGCGTAGCGGTCCACCGTCAGACCGCCCGGGTTGCCCGCCAGATCGATCCGGCGGCGGACCCGGGCCACTCGCTTCTCGCCCATCAGCCGCAGCACCAGCGGGGCGTAGCGCATGCCCAGCCGGTCGACGGCCGAGCCGACCGCGGTCGTCCGGCTGGAGCCGACCTCCAGGGCCACCGCCAGATCGCTGGGCAGCTTGGCCTCGCTGCGGTACAGCGCGATGCCGTAGGCGACGCCCGCCACCGCGAGACCGGCCGCCAGCGCCAGCAGCAGTGCCATCTCCCTCAAGTCCCCTCTGCCTGGATTCGCCGGACTTCGCTAGACGTCGATCTTGGACATGCGGCGGATGAGGAAGAACCCGATCCCGTACAGGCAGAACGCCACCACCACCGCCGCCTGCCCCCAGAAGGACGAGGTCATCCGGTCCAGCGAGCCGGCCGAGATCCGGTTCATCAGCAGCAGCGTCCCGATCCCCAGCAGCGGTACGACATAGGCGGTGACGGTCACCTGCGAGAGCTGGGTGCGCACCTCCCGCCGGGTCTCCTTGCGCTCCTCCAGCGTCTGGGTGAGGTTGCGCAGCGAGCTGACCACGGTCCCGCCCGCGCGGTTGGACAGCACCAGCGTGGTGACCAGCACCACCAGCTCCCGGGACGGCAGCCGCTCGGCCAGCTCCTCCAGCGCGTCGTCGATCGAGTGGCCGACCGCCAGCTTGGCCGCGACCTTGGCCAGCTCCTCGCCCGCCGGCGCCTCCATCTCGTCCGCCGCCATGCCGAGCGCGGTGCGCAGCGCCAGCCCGGCCTGGGTGGCGTTGGCGAGGATCCGCGACAGCTCGGGGAGCTGGTTGATGAAGCGCTCTATCCGCTTCTGGCGCTGCCAGTTGAGGAAGGCGAAGGACCCCCAGACGGCGATCACCGCCGCTATCGGGCCGAAGAACGCCGCGAGGAAGGACGCCGCGATCAGCCACAGCCCGGCCGCCGCGCCCGCCGTGTAGACGAAGAACTCCCCCGGGGTGATCTCCAGGCCCGTGGCCGCCAGCCGCAGCTCCAGCTTCCGCCCCAGGGAGGTGGAGCGCAGCCGCCGGTCGACACCTGAGAAGCGGCGCCCGCGGGCGGTGCCCGGCACCGGGCCGGTCTCCGACAGCCGGTCGATCAGCGCGCGCTGCTGCTCCTTGCCGCGGACGTAGGTGTGCACGCCCACGACGCCCAGCGCGCCGCACACCAGCGTCGCGCCGAGCGCGGCCGTCGCGAGATGGTCCATGGGCCCTGCTACCTCCGGTCCCTGGGGTCGAACGGGGGTCGGTCGAACGGCGGCCGGTCATACGGCGGCCGGTCATACGGGTCGTATCCGGCCGCGCGGGTGGCCAGCTGCGCCGGGAAGGCGGCCACGCCGAAGGCGGGCGGCACGGACTCGCTCGCCATCCGCAGCCGCTCGGCGACCCGCTCGGGCAGCGGGAAGTAGCCGAACCGCCCGTGCACCACCCGGTCCGCACCCATCGGCTGGGCGTCGAAGCGGCAGACGGTGGCGATGCGGTACGACTCGTGGCCGTGGCTGTCGAGCAGCGCGATCTCGCTGATCCGCCGCGAGCCGTCGGCGTGCCGGACGAGCTGGACGATGCAGTCCACGGCGCTGTTGATCTGGTCCCGCAGCGCCTCGTAGGGGATCGCCACATCGGACATGGACGCGAGCGTCTGGAGCCGCATCAGCGCGTCCTCGGCGCTGTTGGCGTGCACGGTGGCCAGCGAACCGTCGTGGCCGGTGGACATGGCCTGGAGCATGTCGAGGGTCTCGCCGCCGCGCACCTCGCCGACGATGATGCGGTCGGGGCGCATCCGCAGCGAGTTGCGGACCAGGTCGCGGATGGTGATCCGGCCCTTGCCCTCGACGTTGGGCGGCCGGGACTCCAGCCGGATGACATGGGTCTGCTGGAGCTGGAGCTCGGCGGCGTCCTCGACGGTGATGATGCGCTCCCCGTCGGGGATCAGCCCGGAGAGGGCGTTGAGCAGCGTGGTCTTGCCGGAGCCGGTGGGGCCCGAGACCACCACGTTGAACTTGGCCCGCACCAGCGCCGCGAGCAGCATCAGCATCTGCTCGTCCAGCGTGCCCATGCCGATCAGCTCGTGGAGGGTGTAGGCGCGGGGGAAGCGGCGGATGGTGAGCGTGGCGCCGGTGAGGGCGAGCGGCGGAATGATCACGTTGACGCGCTCACCGGACGGGAGCCGGGCGTCGACCATCGGATTCGACTCGTCCACGCGGCGGTTGACCGTGGAGACGATGCGCTCGATGGTCTGCATCAGCTGCTCTTCGGAGGCGAAGCGGACGGGGACCAGCTCGACCCGGCCCGCGCGCTCCACGAAGACCTGGTCCGGGCCGTTGACCATGATCTCGGTGATGGAGGCGTCCTCCAGCAGCGGTTCGAGCACCCCCAGGCCGAGCGCCTCGTCCACCACCCGGCGGATCAGCTGGGAGCGCTCGCTGGTGGACAGCACCGGGCCCTCGCGGCTGATGATGTGCCCGAGCACCCGCTCCAGGCGGGAGCGGCGCTCGGCGGTGGAGAGGGACGACATCTCCGCGAGGTCGATCTCCTCCAGCAGCTTGGCGCGGTAGGCGGAGACGAGGTGCCCGTCCTGGCGCCCGCCGCTCTCGCCGGGCCCCTCGGGCGCGGTGATACGGGACCGCAGGCTCATCGTCGCCCTCCCCACGCGGCGGGGGCCACGCCGCCGCCTCCGCCGTCTCCGCCGTCTCCATCGTCGCAGGGCATGGTGGCGCTCTTCTCGGCGCTGCCGAAGTCGAAGCCGGGGATGACGGAGGGGATCTTTACGGTCGCGGTGGCCTGCGCCTCCCCGCCCCCGCAGCCCCCGCTGCCGATGCT
>NZ_JAEEAP010000522.1 GCF_016103465.1 Streptomyces sabulosicollis | reverse complement strand
ACCCTCCCCGCCCTCCTGACCGCCCAAGCCACCCACACCCCCCACGCACCCGCCGTGATCTACGGCGGCGATGTCATGACCTATGCGGAGCTCGATGCTCGAGCGAACAGGCTGGCCCGCGTGCTGATCGCCCAGGGAGTGGGGCCGGAGCGTGTGGTGGCCGTGTGTCTGCCACGCACCGCGGAGGCGATCGTCGCCCTGTTCGCCGTCCTCAAGGCGGGCGGCGCCTATCTTCCGGTCGATCCCGCGTACCCGACCGAGCGGATCGCGTTCATGCTGGGCGACGCCGGACCGGTGGTGATCCTGGCCGACTCCGACACCGTTCGGCTCCTGCCGTCGCCGTCGCCGTCGCCGTCGCCGTCGCCGTCCCCGACCCCGGCCTCGGCTCCCGCCCCGGCGCCGGTGTGCGTACTCGACTCCCCGGACTTGGTGCGCGCCCGTGCCGAACAGGACGCCACCCCTGTGGCGGACGGTGAACGGCTGGGGCCGCTCACCGCCGGAAACCTGGCGTATGTCCTCTACACATCGGGGTCCACGGGAGCGCCGAAGGGCGTGGCGGTGCAGCACTCTTCGGTGGTCGGCCTGCTGGCCTGGGCCCGGGAGCGCTTCGGGCCCGAGCGGCTGTCCTCGGTGTTGCTGTCGACCTCGCTGAACTTCGACGTCTCGGTCTTCGAATTGTTCGCACCGCTCACGGTCGGTGGCCAGGTGGAGCTCGTCGAGCACCTCCCGGCGCTGGTGGAGCGGGGCGGCTGGTCCGGCGGACTGATCAGCGGGGTGCCGTCGGTCGTGGCGCAGGTGCTCGGCTCCGGCACACGGCTTGCCGCGCACGATGTGGTGTTCGCGGGCGAAGGGCTGCCGGCGCGCGTATTCAACGAGGTCAGGCAGGCCATACCGGGCGCGCGGATAGCGAACGTCTACGGTCCGACCGAGGCCACGGTCTACTGCCTGGAGTGGCACTCGGCCGGGGAGGAGACGCTCACCCGCCCGGCGCTGACGGGCACACCCCTGCCGAACACCTCCGCCTACGTCCTGGACGCCGAGCTGAAACTGGTCCCGCCGGGGGTCGCGGGGGAGCTCTACATCGCCGGTCCGGGGCTGGCCCGGGGCTATCTCGCCCGCGCCGGGCTGACGGCGAGGCGCTTCGTCGCCAATCCTTACGGGCCGCCCGGTACCCGCGCCTACCGCACCGGTGACCTGGTGCGATGGACCGCGGACGGCCAGATCGACTACCTGGGCCGCGCCGATGAGCAAGTGAAGGTGCGAGGGATCCGCGTCGAGCCGGGCGAGGTGGAGGGCGTGGTGGCCACGCATCCCTGGGTGGGCCAAGTGGCGGTCGTGGTACGGGAGGACCGGCCGGGTGACCGGCGACTGGTGGCCTATGTGGTCCCGGCCACGGAGGCCCAGCCGCACCCGCACACACCCGGGGTCGGGCCCGAGGACGGCGGCCAGGCTCCGGCGGATCCGGCGCCGGTGGGTCCGGCTCCGGTGGGTCCGGTCCCGGCAGGGCCGGACATGGCGGAGCTGCGCGCCTTCGTACGGGAGCGAGTGCCGGAGTACATGGTGCCCGCGGCGTTCGTGGTCCTGGACCGGTTGCCCGTCACCGCCAACGGCAAGCTCGACCGGGGCGCCCTGCCCGCACCGGAGTTCATCTCCCGGGCCTCCGGCCGCGCACCGCGCACGGCCGTGGAGAGGACCCTGTGCGGACTGTTCCAGCAGGTGCTGGGCGTGGCCGCGGTGGACGTCGAGGACAGCTTCTTCGACCTGGGCGGGGACAGCATTTCCTCCATCCAACTGGTCAGCCGGGCGAGGTCGGCCGGGGTGGTGATCAGCGCCCGGGACGTGTTCCTGCGGAAGACCGTGGCCGAACTGGCTTCCGTGGCGGAAGCGGCGGAAGCGGCGACAGCGGCGAAAGGGATGGAAACGGGGGCGGCGACCGAGGGAGCCGGGACGGTGGCTCCGGCGACGGACGCCGGGGCCGGTGAGGTGGCCACGACTCCCATCATGGAGTGGCTGCGCGAGCGCGGTGGCCCGGTCGGCGAGTTCTGCCAGGCGATGCTGGTGACCGTGCCCGCCGGGGCGGGCACGGCCCGGCTGAGCACGGTGTTGCGGGCCGTGACCGACCACCATGACGTGCTGCGGCTCAGGGTGACGGACCGCGAGGGAGGGCGGTGGTCGCTCGAGGTGCCCCCGGCCGGATCCGTGGACGTCGCGGCGCGGGTGCGCCATGTGTCCGGTGGCGCGGCCGGATCTGTGGCCGGACACGCGGCCGGACCTGCCGACGGACCTGCCGACGGATCCGCGGCCGGACACGCGGCCGGACCAGAGGAGGGACCAGAGGACGGACGTGTGGGGCGGCGACTGCTCCAGGACGAGTTCACGGCGGCCCGGGGGCGGCTGGATCCGTGGGCCGGTGTGATGTGGCAGGCGGTGTACTTCGACGCCGGGCCGGACCGCCCGGGCCGGATGCTGCTGGTGCTGCACCATCTGGTGGTGGACGGCGTGTCCTGGCGGGTCCTGCTGGGCGATCTGCGGGCCGCCTGGGACGCGGTGGCCGCCGACCGGCCGGTGACGCTGGAGCCGGTGGGCACCTCGTTCCGCCGGTGGGCCGCGCTGCTGACGGCCGAGTCGTGCGAACCCGCCAGGGAGGCCGAGTCGCCGTGGTGGGAGCGGACCCTCACCGGCGTACGGCCCTTGGCGGACGGGGACAACGGCTGGCGGGAGGCGGCGGCCGCCGGGCCCGGCACCGCCGGTCTCACCCTGCGGCTTCCCGCCCAGGACACCGAGCCCCTGCTGGGGCGGGTCCCCGCGGTGTTCCACGCGGGTGTGCAGGACGTGCTGCTCGCCGCGTTCGCGGTGGCGGTCGACGCCTGGCGCGTACGCCATGGGCGGGCCGTCACGGGCGAGCCGGTGGTGGTCGACGTGGAAGGACACGGCCGGTCGCACCGGCCGGCCATGGACGTCGATCTGGCGCGTACGGTCGGCTGGTTCACCACCCTCTACCCCCTGCGGCTGGAGGCGGGCCCGGTGACGTGGGAGGACGTCACCGGAGCGGGCCCCGCCCTGGGACGTGCGGTCAAACGTGTGAAGGAGCAGCTGCGGGCCGTACCGGACCAGGGGTTGGGCTACGGGCTGCTGCGCCACCTCAACCCCCGTACCGGCCCGCGGTTCGCCGCGCTCCCCACCCCGGACATCGGCTTCAACTACCTGGGCCGCTTCACCGAGGCCGACCGCGAGGAACCGTGGATGCCGTCGGCCATCGACGACGGCGGGGTGCTGTCGGGGGCCGGTGACGCCGGAATGCCCCCGGCCCATGCGTTGGAGCTGAACGCCGTCACCGTCGACACCGCGCAGGGCCCCTGCCTGACGGCGACCTGGTCCTGGGCGGAGGGAGTGCTCACGCGGCGGGAGGTGGACGACCTCGCGCACACCTGGTTCCGGGCCCTGCGGGCCGTCACCGAACACACCGGCCGACCGGGCTCCGGAGGGCTCACACCCTCCGATGTGAAACCGGCAGCGCTGTCCCAGGAGGACATCGAACGCGTCGAAGCGGCCTGCGCACCGGCCACGGTGAGCGACATCCTGCCACTGACACCCTTGCAGGAAGGGCTGCTGTTCCACGCCCTCTACGACGCCCGCGCCACCGACGACTACGTCGTCCAGCTCGGCCTCGACCTCGACGGACCGCTGGACCACCAAGCCCTGCGCGAGGCGGCCGAGGCGCTGTTGCGCCGCCATCCGAACCTGCGGGCGGGCTTCTGGCACGAGGGGCTGGAACGCCCGGTCCAGGTCGTGCCCGCCACCGTGGCGCTCCCCTGGCAGGAGGTCGACCTCCGGCAGCTGAACGGGGACCGGCAGCGCGAGGAACTGCGCGCGGTGGCGGCGGCCGAACGCAACCGGCGGTTCGAGCCGGTCGCCCCGCCACTCCTGCGCCTGACCCTGATACGGCTCGGCGACCACCGCCACCACCTTCTGCTGACACACCATCACCTGCTGCTGGACGGCTGGTCACTGCCGGTGGTGATGCGCGATCTGTTCCAGCTCCACCGGAACGGGGGAGGAGCGGGCGGACTGCCGCCCGTCACGCCCTACCGCGACTTCCTCACCTGGCTGGCCGAACGGTCCGAGCACGGCCGGGGAGCGGCGGAGGCCGCGTGGCGCCAGGCGCTCGACGGAGTGGAGGGCCCGACGCTCATCGCTCCCGCCGTGGGCCCGTCCGGCGCCTCACGCCCCCCTGAGGAGGTCCTGACGGAGCTGACCCCGGAAGCCACGTCCGCGCTGACGGCACTCGCACGCGGCCGGGGATGGACGGTCAACACCCTCGTCCAGGCGGCGTGGGGCATCCTCCTCGGCAAGCTCACCGGAAGTGATGACGTGGTCTTCGGGGCCACCGTGTCCGGCCGTCCCCCGGAGTTGCCCGGGGTGGAGAACATGGTCGGACTCTTCATCAACACCCTGCCGGTGCGGCTCCGCCTGGACCCGGCCGAATCCCTGTCCTCCCTGCTGACCAGGGCGCAGGAGCAGGCGTCCCGGCTCCTCGAGCACCAGCACCTCGGCCTGACGGACATCCACCGACTGGCCGGCCACCCCCAGCTCTTCGACACGCTCGTGCTCTTCGAGAACTACCCCCTCGACCCGGAAGCGCTGCGCCCTTCGTCCGACGGGCTGCGGGTGGCCGGGGTCCAGGGGCATGACGCCACCCACTACCCGCTGTGCCTGGTCGCCACGCGACAGCGCTCCCTGCGCCTCCGCCTGGACTACCGCACGGACGCCCTCGACCGCTCGACGGTCACCTCGCTCGCCCACCGTCTGGAACGCCTCCTCACGGCGATGGCGGCCGACCCCGACCGGCCACTGGCCGCCATCGACCTGCTGACCGCGGCGGAACGACGGGCACTGGCCGCACCGAACACCACCGAGACCACCCTGCCGTCGTCCACCGTGGCCGAACTGCTCGCGGCACGGGCCGCGCGCACCCCGGACGCACACGCTCTGGTGGCGGGCGGCACGGCCCTGAGCCATGCGGAACTCCACGCGCGGGCCAACCGGCTGGCCCGCGTGCTCATCGAGCGCGGTGCGGGCCCGGAGCGGGTGGTGGCCCTCGCGCTGCCCCGGTCCGCGGACATGGTCGTGGCATTGCTGGCCATCATGAAGACGGGGGCGGCCTATCTTCCCCTCGACCCGGACCAGCCCGCCCAGCGGGCCCGCTTCATGCTTCAGGACGCGGCCCCCGTCACCCTCGTCACCACCGAGGCGGGGGCGGCGAAGCTGTCGGGCAGCGAGGCCCCGGTGCCGTGCCTCCCGCTGGACACCGCCGAAACCGAGGAGGCCCTGCGGAACAGCTCGGACGCCGACATCGAGGATGCCGAACGGACGGCCCCACCCCACCCGCTGAACACCGCGTACCTGATCTACACCTCCGGCTCCACCGGCCGCCCGAAGGGCGTCGCCGTGACGCAGCGGTCCCTGCTGAACCTGCTCGTGGGGATGGCCGACGAACTGGGCCTGGTACCGGAGGACCGCTGGCTCGCGGTCACCACGATCACCTTCGACATCGCCGCACTCGAACTGTTCGGCCCGCTCCTGAACGGCGCCACGGTCGTCCTGGCGACGACGGACGAGGTCCACGACCCGTCCCGGCTGTCGCGGCTGCTCACCGAGAGCGGCACGACGGTCATGCAGGCCACGCCGACGCTGTGGGCGGCGCTGCTGGAACACCACCGGGGCGATCTGACCGGCGTACGGCTCCTGGCCGGCGGTGAGGCGCTACCGGCGGCCCTGGCACACGAGATGCGGCACCGTGCGACCGCCGATGTCGTCAACGTCTACGGCCCGACGGAGACCACCATCTGGTCCACGCTCTCCCGCTGTTCTGAGGACGGAACACCGACCATCGGTGGCCCCATCGCCAATACCCGGGTGTATGTGGTGGATGGTGGGTTGGGTTTGGTGCCGGTGGGTGTGGTGGGTGAGTTGTATGTGGCGGGTGTGGGGTTGGCG
>NZ_JAEEAP010000521.1 GCF_016103465.1 Streptomyces sabulosicollis | reverse complement strand
ACCCCCGTCTCATGCCCGACCCCCGCCCCGATGCCGTACGCCCCCTGCTCACCCGCCCGCGCGAAACCGCGTTTGCGCTGGACAGTGGGGTGTTGCCGATTCCGCCCGACGGCGCCGCCATCCGGAAAGCCGTCGAAGGTCTGACGCTCGGGCCGCGTTGGCTGCACCATGGTCAGGTGGCAGGAACGCGGTGGTACGGCAGCGGCTCGACCAAGCGGTCGGGCCGCTGGATCGTCCACGCGCTCCGTGTCCCCTTCGCGCTCCGTCTCCCCTTCACCGCGGCCGGGCGCGGCATCCGCCGGGCCACCCACGCCCACGGCGCCGGCGAGTCGGGGCTCGGCAAGCTGATCGAACTGCACGCGGTGAACTCCGCAGGCGACATGCTGATCACCGTCGCTCTCGCCTCCACGATCTTCTTCTCGGTCCCGACCGACGAGGCCCGCGGCCGGGTCGCGCTCTACCTGGTCATCACCATGGCGCCGTTCGCGCTGCTCGCCCCCGTCATCGGCCCGCTCCTGGACCGCCTCCCGCACGGCCGCCGCGCGGCGATGGCGGGCGCGATGCTGACCCGGGTGGTGCTCGCACTGACGATGGCGGGCGCGGTGGCGGGCGGCGGGCTCGAGCTGTATCCGGCGGCGCTGGGCGTGCTGGTGGCGTCCAAGGCGTACGGAGTCGTCCGTTCCGCCGTCGTGCCACGGCTGCTCCCACCGCACTTCTCGCTGGTCAAGGCCAACTCACGGGTCACCCTGGCCGGGCTGCTCGCCACCGGCGCGGCGGCCCCGCTGGGCGCCGGGCTGCACCAGATCGGGCCGAGCTGGCCGCTGTACGGTGCCTCCGCGATCTTCCTGTTGGGCGGGTTCCTGTCGTTCACCCTGCCGCACAAGGTGGACTCCGCGAAGGGCGAGGCCAGGGCGCAGCTGACCTCGGGGCAGCGCCATCTGCACCTGCCGGTGACGGTGCGCAAACCCAAGGCCAGGGTCGGCGGGACCAGGACCGCCTCGGCCGGTGGGGGCAGGACCGTCCTGGGCGGCGGGGCCAGGACCGCCTTCTCCAGGGTCGCCTTCTGGCGGGGCCGGTCCCGGCGGCCCGGCCTCCGTACGGTCGGCCCCTCCGTACTGCACGCCCTGCAGGCGTGTGCCGCGCTGAAGACCCTGTCCGGGTTCCTCACCCTCTTCCTCGCCTTCCTCCTGCGCGACCAGCCGCTGGGCGGGCTCGGCCCCGAGATCTCGCTCGGCCTGGCCGCGGTCTGCGCGGGCGGCGGCAACGCGCTGGGTACCGCGATCGGCGCCTGGCTGCGGGCGCGCGGCCCGGAGCTGATCATCGCGGTGGTGCTGAGCTCGGCCCTGGCCGTGATCATCGTGTCGGCGGCCTTCTACGGAGCGGTCATGGTCGCCGCCGTGGCCGCCACCGCCGGGATCTCCCAGGCGCTGGGCAAGCTGTCGCTGGACGCGCTGATCCAGCGTGACGTCCCGGAGGAGGTCCGCACCTCCGCGTTCTCGCGTTCCGAGACCACGCTCCAGATGGCGTGGGTCGTGGGCGGCGCCATCGGCATCGTGCTGCCGCTCCACGGGGTGCTGGGGATGGCGGTCGCCGCGGCGGTGATCGCCCTGGGCTCGGCGCTGAGCGTCCGCGGACTGCTGAGCGCCTCCCGGCAGGGGGCGCCGTACCCGCGGGTGGCGTGAGTCCCGGGCGGACGGCCGTACGCACAGGCGGTCGCGTCCCGGGCGGGGCCGCCCGGCCGCGCCCACGGTGGCCGCCCGGCCGCGCCCCCGGGTCGCGCCCACCCTGGTGGCGACCGCCACCGGCGAGTCCTACCCGCGCGCGAGGCAGTCGGTGCGGCCAGATAGCCTGCCCGCATGACCGCTGCGCTGTTTTCCAGGGGCAAGGGCCGCCGCGCCGTCACCGCCGCCTGTGCCGTGTCCCTCGGGCTCGTCGCCCTCTCCGCCTGCGACAAGCCGACCCCGCTGGCAACGGTGACGGTCGGTTCGGACACCGTGACGGCCGAGGCGAGCAACGGCTGCTACGGCGACGGCAAGGACCTGAGCTCGAAGAAGTTCAAGGACTGTCTGTCCGCCAAGCCCGAAAAGACGATCAAGGTGACCGCCGGGGACAAGGTGCGGATCGGGGTGGACCCCGAGATCGCCAAGTCCAGCTGGGGCCTGATCGCCAACAACCCGGTCATGGCCGAGGCGAGCAAGGAGACGTACCGCAGCTTCGACAGCGATACGCTCTTCGCCCGGCAGAACCCGCAGACCGGCCAGACCACGCTCGAGAAGAAGGTCACGATCACGGTCGCCGAGCTCGGCAAGAGCAGCCAGGGCGTCAAGGGCATCTGGCGCTTCACGCTGGAACGGGACTCCTGACGAGCGGGACTCCGGACGGAGCACCGGCGGGCGGAGCACCGGCGGACGAGGCACCGACGGGCGGAGCACCGGCGGACGGGGCCCGGGTCACCGGCCGCGCCGTGACAGGGTTGTGTGTGACAGGGGGGAGTCACCCATGCGCGTACTGATCGTCACGGCCGTACCCGCCGAGCGGGACGCCGTCGTCCGGGGCGTCGGCGCCACGGCCCCCGAAGTGGCCGAACTCCCCGTCCCCGGCGGGGTGCTCCACCGGCTGAGCCCGGCGCCGCCCACCGGGCCGCCGCTCACCGTGGACGTCCTGGCCGCCGGGGTCGGCCCGGCGGCCTCGGCGGCCGGAACCGCCGCCGCCCTGACCGCCGCCGCGGTCGCCCGTACCCCCTACGACATCGCCGTATCGGCCGGTATCGGCGGCGGCTTCACCACCGCGCGGCTCGCCACCGCGCGGCGAGCCGCCGCAGCGTCCACCGCGGCGCGCTCCACCACGGCCCCCGCCGCCGCGCACCTCGGCTCCGTCGTCGTCGCCGACGCCATCGTCGCCGCCGACCTGGGCGCCGAGACCCCCGACGGCTTCGCCGCCGTCACCGACCTGGGCTTCGGAACCGTCGAACACCTCCCGCCCGCCCCGCTCGTCGCCGCCGTCGCCGAGGCGACGGACGCCGTGCGCGGCACCGTGCTCACCGTGTCGACCGTGACCGGGAGCGCCGAACGGGCCGCCGAGCTGCTGCGCCGCCATCCGCGCGCCGTCGCCGAGGCCATGGAGGGCTTCGGCGTGGCGGAGGCCGCCGCGGCCCAGTCCGTGCCCGCCCTGGAAGTACGGACGGTCTCCAACGCCGTCGGACCGCGCGACCGCGCGGCCTGGCGGATCGGGGAGGCGCTCGAGGCGCTCACGGGCGCCTTCGTGACCATCGCCCCCCTCCTCGGCACCTGGACCTTTGACCCGGAAGGAACCCGGCAGTGACTGAGCCCCTGACCGATCCCCTGACCGAGCCCTTGAAGATCGCCTACTCCCCGTGCCCCAACGACACGTTCGTCTTCCACGCCTGGGCCCACGGCCGCGTCCCCGGCGCACCCGCGCTCGATGTCACCTTCGCCGACATCGACATCACCAACGGAATGGCCGAGCGCGGAGAGTTCGACGTACTGAAGGTGTCGTACGCCGTACTGCCGTGGGTGCTGGACGACTACGCGCTGCTGCCCTGCGGCGGCGCGCTCGGCCGTGGCTGCGGTCCGCTGGTGCTCACCCGGCAGCCCGGCGACGGGCAGCAGCTCACCGGCAAGGACCTGGCGGGGAAGACGGTCGCGGTGCCGAGCGAGCGTTCGACCGCGTATCTGCTCTTCCGGCTGTGGGCCGCCGCCGAGGTGCCGGGCGGGGTCGGCGAGATCAAGGTGCTGCCGTTCCACGCGATCATGCCCGCGGTGCGGGACGGCGAGGTCGACGCCGGGCTCGTCATCCACGAGGCCCGGTTCACCTATCAGAATTACGGACTGCACTGCCTCGCTGACATGGGCGAGCACTGGGAGCGGACCACCGGTCTGCCGATCCCGCTGGGCGCGATCATCGCCAAGCGGTCACTGGGCGCCGAGCGGCTGCGGGAACTCGCCGACGCCGCCCGGACGTCGGTGCGGATGGCCTGGGACGACCCGGAGGCGTCGCGGGCGTATGTCCTGGACCACGCCCAGGAGATGGACCCGGCCGTCGCCGATCAGCACATCGGGCTGTACGTGAACGAGTTCACCGCCGACCTCGGCGAAAGCGGCTACGCCGCGGTGCGCGGGCTGCTGACCCGCGCGGCGGCCGAGGGGCTGGTACCGCCCCTCGCCCCCGGGGCGCTGGAGGCGGTCTGACGCGACGCTTCGGCGAAGGGCCGCACGCCAAGCGGAG
This sequence comes from Streptomyces sabulosicollis, assembly GCF_016103465.1. Classification (GTDB taxonomy): domain Bacteria; phylum Actinomycetota; class Actinomycetes; order Streptomycetales; family Streptomycetaceae; genus Streptomyces; species Streptomyces sabulosicollis. The sequence continues at coordinate 1,755 of NZ_JAEEAP010000521.1, read as the reverse complement.
CCGGATGGATGTCCATCCGGCTCCGCTGACGGGGTGTCGTATGTGCCGACGCGTACCGAGCGGCTCAGGTCGAACCCGACCCCGAGCCCGGACCCGGCACTCGGGTCAGACGTCCAGCTGGTCGGCCACCGCGCGCAGCATGCCCGCGATCTTGTGGCCATGTGCCTTGTCCGGATAGCGGCCGCGCTCCAGCTGCTGCGTCACGTTCTCCAGCAGGGTGGTCAGGTCCTGGACGATGGACGCCAGCTCATCCGGCTTGCGGCGCTGGGCGGCCGCCACGGAGGGGGTCGGTTCGAGAACGGTGACGGACAGTGCCTGGTCACCGCGGTTTCCGGCCACCACGCCGAATTCCACGCGCTGCCCCGGCTTCAGTGAGTCGACGCCTTCCGGAAGCACCGACGAGTGAACGAAGACGTCGCCACCGTCATCGCGGGAGAGAAAGCCGAAGCCCTTCTCACTGTTGAACCACTTGACCTTGCCGGTAGGCACGTCTGTCTCGTCCTCGTCGCTCGTCGGAAAACACGGAAAAACAGCTCTCGATAGCACTACAGCGGGTCGTAAGACCCGCCACCACCAAGGCTAATGGTCCCGAGCCTGGTGACAAGACGTACCCGGGTGGTTCCTGTGCGCGCTCTGGCACGGATCTACCCTGGTCCAGTGAGTAATGAAACCCCGCACCGCGGTGGCTCCCCGAGCCGCCCCCGGGAGGCGTCCCTTCCCGGCGACCGGCTCATCCGATCCGGCGTCATCGTCTTCGCCGTCGGAGCGGTGGCCACGCTCGTCACCGTCGCGCCGCTCTTCCTGGGCGCGGATCCGCTGCCCTCGGTGGCGTACCTCGTGTGCATGCTCATGGGTGTCGGCTTCGCTCTCGCCGCCGCCGGGCTGCTGCGCTCCATCGCGGCACAGCGGCGGGAGGCCACGGCCGCCGCCCGGGTGTCGCGGCCACCCGTACCGCCGTCCGGGTGAGCCGGTGCCTCGGCTTGGCCGGGTGAGCCGGGAGAGCCGGGAGAGCCGGGTGAACCGGAAGAGCCGGGTGAACCGGAAGAGCCGGGAGAGCCGGGTGAACCGGGCGGATCAGCCCGCCGTGCGACCGCCCAGGTAACCCGACAGCCAGGCCGGGAAAGCCGTCAGATCGTCCAGCACGACATCGGCGCCGGCCCCGAGCAGTTCGTCCACCGCGCAGGGCCCGGTGGCGACCGCCACGGACAGCGCACCGGCCGTGCGGGCGCCCCGTACGTCACCCGTGTGGTCCCCGACGTACACCGTCGCCCCGTACTCCCGCAGCGCCTCCGCCTTGGCCTCGGCCCACAGCCAGCCGATGACCGCGTCCGCCTCGATGCCCAGCCGGCTCAGGTGCAGCTTGGCGTTGGGCTCGTGCTTCGCGGTGACGACGATGGCCCGGCCCCCGGCCCGCCGTACGGCCTCGATCGCCTCCCGGGCGCCCTTCATGGCCGGGGTGGGCTCGATCGCGTACTCCGGGTAGAGCTCGCGGTAGAGCTCGCCCATCTCCTCGACGCGCTCATCGGGGAACCAGTGCACCAGCTCCTGCTCCAGCGGCGGGCCGAGCCGGGTGATGGCGAGGTCGGAGTCGATGTAGGTGCCGGTCCGGGCCGAGAGCGCGTCGTACGCCGCCTTGATGCCCGGCCGGGAGTCGATGAGGGTCATATCGAGGTCGAAGCCGACGGTGACCGTGTACGACCCGGCGTCCCCGGCGAGACCCGGGGCGGTGGTGGTGGCGAGGCCCGGGTCTCGCCG
>NZ_JAEEAP010000520.1 GCF_016103465.1 Streptomyces sabulosicollis | reverse complement strand
GGAGGGCGGGGTGGTGCGCTGAGTGCGTCGTGACCAGCAGGTGTGGATTGGGAGAGGCGGGCCACTGCTGCTGCCGCTCGTGGAGCCAGTCGTCCACCAGGCGGCGGGTCAGTGTGTCGAGGTAGACCGTGTGCGGCTGTCCACGCAGGCAAAGGTGGAGAGTGGCGTGGGCAAGGTCAAGCGCGGTCAGGGGGAGCTGGGCGACGTCGGTGACCTTGATGGCGTGTACGGCGACCAGGCCGACGGCCAGACGCCCCATCGCGCTGTCGATCACGTCCAGCAGGCCGCGCAGCCGGTCGCTGGGAAGTGGTTCGGGAAGGCGCACGGGTGTGGTGATTGAGAGACTGGCGAGCGGGTTCGCGAAGACGACACGTTCTTGTTTGAGGGCGCGGAAGATGCTGAGCAAGACGTGGTGGACACCGCGGGCCTGGTGTCCCCGCCGGTCGCTGAGTGCGGACGTCACGTCCCCTGTGGTGATCTGCCGCAGATCCAGTCCGTCCTGGCTCCATAGGGCCAGAACCGGAAGAACGACGTTCAGGTCGCGCCGGATGCGTGTGTAGTCGGCGGGCGGGTGGGGCCGGCGGCCTTCTCCCCGGCGGACGGCGACCCACGTCCGCACCTGGCCGGCCATGGCGTCGGGAAGCCGTTGGAGCTTGTCTTCGATGGCCTGGCGGTGACGGGCGTCCGTGCGGGCCTTGTCCAGGCGGGCAAGCGAAGGGGCGGCGGCTGTCGTGCGCCGGTGGTCGGGTTCGAGCAGGCCGCGCTCGTGCAGAAAGAACACGATCCGGTGCAGGGAGACTTTCGGCCCCAAGGCCGCGAGCGTCCGCACGTCCCGCTCGGCGATGGGTTCCGCCATGCCGGTGTAGGCCAGCAGCCGGTGCAGCAGCTCGATGGAGTGGGCATGATTCTGCTGTCCGCCGGCTGTGGCGGGAAGACAGACCGTGAACTGCTCCAGCAGCACTCCTGCCTCGGCGCTGAGCGGCGGCAAGGCACCGTGAGGCACGGCGTGAACGGCTCTCCAGTCGCGTGGGACGGTCAGCAGGGTGGTCTGCCCCGGGACCACAGGATCACAGGCGGACAGCGAGGCGGCGTGACCGTCGTGCTCCACGGCCGGCGCCAGGGGCGGCTTCATTGTCTTGCCCACCAGCTGGTGGGCAAGCAGTCCGGCGAAGGTGAGCTGGGTGAAGCCCGCAGGCGTCGGACGTACGTTCCGCACGAATGCCAGACACCCACGGCACAGGCTCTCTTTCGGGTGCACGGGCAGGCCGTCGCGGGCGCAGCGAGCGCACCGGCCCATCGAGCGGTGCTCACCGCGACGCCAGCCGGCGCAGGCATTGCACAGGCGGGTCGTGATGCCCCAGCTGCCGCAATCCGCGCAGCCCGTCACGACGCCGGCGGGCACTCCCTTACGGTGCGGGCGCATCTGGTCGGTCACCTGCGTCGGGCCGTGCCACAGACCCGCGAGTTCCAGGACCTCCTGTGCGGCGGCCGCACCGAACTGCATCCCGCGGCCCTGGTCGAGGATCTCGCGCGAGACCTTCCTCTCGCCCTCGGCATCCCGCACGGCCAGCGCCAGACGCAGCCGCCGCCCCACCTGCGCACACCACTCCCGGCCCACGCCGCGCTGCCGCGCCAGCACCAGCGTGTGCTGCTTGAGCGCCTCCTCCTCGGGCCAGCGTCTTCCGGCCAGATCGACCAGTTCCGGCGCGCCGAGCCGGCGGAGCACCGGGAACAGGACCTGCTGTCCGGGCATGGCCGCCGGCAGCACACATCGGCGGGACTCCAAAGGTCGTTCAGCGGCCGGCCGGCCCAGGCGCCAAGCCTCCCGCGCCGCGCCGGGAAACAGCAGCCGAAGCTGTGTCGGAGCCGGAAAATCGAGCACGGTGTCTGTGGCCTGTTCGTCGCGCACGCTCAGCACGCACCCGCGGCACAGTCCGTCCTGACCGAGGTGGTGTTGGTACCGGCAGCGGGGGCACACCCCGCGCTGCGGGTACTGGCGATCCCACAGTTGGCACCCGCGGCACCGCCAGCTGCGCCGGGGCCAGCCCGGGGCCAGGGCCAGGCAGTCCTCGCACTGCCGCATCCGCTCCATGCGCGCGGCTCAGTTCGGGGGCTGCAGGCGTCGCGGGCCATCGCGTCGCGGCATCGGACGCACCGGGCCGGGGCTCCTTTCGCCGCCTGCGGCCGTCCGGGTCTCGACCTCCTCCTCCCCAGCGCCGGCGGCAGCCGGTTCGGCCTCCAGGAGATCGGCCACCGTGCATCCCAGTGCCTGACAGATCAGATCCAGGTCTTCCAGCCGCACCGTGACCGGCGTGCCGCCCCACAAGGCGGACACTTTGCTCAACGACGGGTGGAAGCCCACGCGTCGGAACGCCGCCAGCAAGTCCGTCGGACGCCAGATGTCCTGTCGCGCCGCCACCCAGCGCAGATTCCATTTCATCGAAGGCTCCCGGTGTCTGCGACCAGCCGCTGCCCTGCCCGTTCGGCTGATGCCCGCCGCGCCGCCTGTTCCGGATCGCCTTGCGCTGTCAGGAGATACCGGACCGTGGTCGTACTCCACCAGTGGCCCAGCAACCGCTGCACCTCCCACAGCGACATCCCCCGCTCATAGTTGTGCGTCGCGCACGCGTGACGCAGCAGATGAGGGAACAACTCCTCCACTGGGCCGGGAAGATGTGCTGCCGAGGCCGTCCTCAGCGCCCGTCGGAACGTCGAGGGCACCATCTTCGGTGCGACCGGCATGTTCAGCGCTGCTACCGCCACGGGCAACCGCTCGGAGGGGAATAGTGGCGCCGAGGGGTGCTCAGGGTCATCGCGGAACAACCCGCGCACCTCCTCCACATACCACCACAGCAGTTCCCGCCCCTGTTCGAACATAAAGGCCTCGCGCTGCCGTGGCCCTGACCCGCGGGCTCCCTTGCCATGCACGAGGAAGCGGCCCCACTGGCCCGACTCCCAGTGCACATCGCGCATGCACACCCCGCACAGTTCCGCCGCCCGTACCCCCGACAAATAGGCGATCTTCGCCATGACATAGTCGCGGCACGCGACCGCCTCCTTTCGCGCCTGCGGCAGGGCACGCCGCCACGCGGCAAAGAACTCGCGCATGGCCTGCTGCGACGGCGGCACCCGCAGCCCGAAGTCGCCACGGTGGCGTGGCCGGTTGAACGGATCGACGGGTGACTCCACGACCACGCCGAACCGACGGCTGATCTCACCGGCATACCGCTGCTCAAGAAACGCGAAGTACCCGTCGATACAGTTGATCTTGCTGCGCACGGTGGAACGCGCCCGCTTGCCCGGTCCGGCGAAGTAGCGGTCCAGGTCCCGCGGCTGCAGGCGCCACGGTGCGAGATCCAGGAACTCACAGATTTCGATCACGGGCTTCACGAGCTTGTCGACCGATTCCGGCACCAAGCCCGCGGCATCGCGCGCCCACTGGTACTCGGCGAGGGTGTCGAAGAAGTAGTCCCGCTCCGACATCCCGGTCCGCTCGCCTCGACGACGATGCAGCTGGAAGACCTCAGCCAGCCCGGCCCCGCCATCCTCGTTCGCTGGCCTTGGCACCGCCGTCTCCCGACGGGTTCCGGATTCATCCACGATCACGCAGATTACGAGTGCCACTCGCAGATTCTGCGAGTTTCTACGGAAAATCCAGCCACGGAGGGACATGTCGAACGCAGGTCTCCGGCCTGCTAAGACGCAAGTGATCGCACTCAGAGTCCCCCCAGGAACCTGCGCGTACTCCAGTAGCGTAGGAGGCGGGCAGTTCCCGGGCGAGCCTCCCCGCCCGGGACTCGGACGCGGCGAAGGCGCGCTTCTGGACGGCGGCGAAGTCCGTACGGCCGCCCGCCCACACCACCACCTCGCCGTCGAGGACCGTGCCGGGCGGCAGCGGCCGCGCCGCGGCCTCCAGGTCGGGGAAGGCGCGGGTGACGATGCGGCCAGAGCGGGCCTGCATCCTTACGGTGTCCCCCAGCCGGAAGATCAGCAGCCGATGGCCGTCGAACTTGGGCTCGTACGCCAGCCGCCGTCCGGGCGGGGCGGTCGGCAGGGTCGGGACGACGCGGGCCAGCGCCACCTCGACGGGCGGCTGAAGGGGCGGGTCATGGGACGGCGTCATCGGTCGACCGCGCCTTCGTCGTCGGCGACATCTTCTCCGTCGCGTTCACCAGCGTCATCTTCGCCGTCGCGTTCACCGGTGCCGACTGCTCCGTCGCGTTCACCGGTGCCGCCCTCGCCCGTCGGCAGTGGGCGCGCCTGCGCGGGGTCCAGCAGCGGGGCGAGCAGATCCCCGTGGCGGTCGAGCCGCGCGGGGATGTCGTCGATCAGGAAGGACAGCTCCGCGGGGTCACCGCACGCCTCGATCTCCTCCCAGGTGACGGGCGCCGAGACGGCCGGTTCGGCGACGGCGCGGGGAGTGTAGGGGGCGGCGGTGGTCTTCGCGGCCGCGTTCTGGCTGAAGTCCACGTACACCTTCCCCGGCCGCAGCGAGCGGGTCATCTTGCGGATGACCAGGTCCGGCATGGCGTTCGCGGCTTCCAGGGCCAGCCGTCTGGCGTAGGCGGTGGTCTGCCGGGAGGGGGTCGGCTCCACCGGCACCAGCAGATGCAGCCCCTTGGAGCCGCTGGTCTTCGCGTACGCCGTAAGGCCGTCGTCGGCCAGCCGCTCGCGCAGCCACACGGCGACGACGCGGCAGTCCACGATCGTGGCGGGGGGCCCGGGGTCGAGGTCGAAGACGAGCCGGTCGGCGACGCCCACGCCCTGGTCGATCCGCCACATCGGGGTGTGGAGCTCCACCACGAGGTTGGCCGACCACATCAGCGAGGGCAGGTCCTGGATCACCACCTGCCGCGCGGTCTCCCCCTTATGGCGGGTGACTTCGGCCGTGGTCACCCAGGAAGGCGTGCCCGGAGGCGGGTTCTTGGTGAAGAACTTCTGGCCGTCGGGGCCGTCCGGGTAGCGCAGGAACGCCAGTGGCCGCCCGCGCAGGTGGCCGAGGAGCGCGTCCGCGGTCGACGCCAGATAGTGCAGCAGCTCGCCCTTGGTGGTGCCGGTGGCCGGATGGATGACCTTGTCGAGGTTCCTGAGCGTGATCCGCCGCCCCTCCACCTCCGCGATCGGGGACATACGATAAGAATCTCACGAAAGGGATCAAGCATGCGATCTATCTGGAATGGGAACATTTCCTTCGGCCTGGTGAGCATTCCGATCAAGATCTATCCGGCCACCGAGGACCACTCGATCTCGTTCCGGCAGATCCACACCCGCGACAACGGCCGCATCCGCTACCGCAAGGTCTGCGAGCTCGAGGACGAGCCGGTCGAGTCGAGCGAGATCGGGCGGGCGTACGAGGACGCGGACGGCGCGCTGGTCCCGATCACCGACGAGGACCTCGCGGCCCTTCCGCTGCCCACCACCCACACCCTGGAGATCGAGGCGTTCATCTCCGCCTCCGAGATCGATCCGCTCCAGATGGGCGACGCCTACTACCTGGGCACCAGTGGCGCCGCCGGAGCCAAGCCGTACACCCTGCTGCGCGAGGCGCTCAAGCGCAGCGAGAAGGTCGCCATCGCCAAATACGCCCACCGTGGCCGCGAGCGGCTGGGGATGCTCCGCGTCGTGGGCGACACCATCGCGCTGCACCGGCTGCTCTGGCCGGACGAGGTGCGCGAGCCCGCGGGGGTGGCCCCCAAGGAGAAGGTCACCGTGAAGCCGGCGGAGCTGGACCTCGCCGACACCCTGATGGAGACGCTCGGAGAGGTGGACCTGAACGATCTGCGCGACGAGTACCACGAGGCGCTGGAGGAACTGGTGGCGGCGAAGGTCTCCGGCGCCACGCCCACCGCCGAGCCCGGCGAGCGGCCCGCGGGCGCGCAGGTGGTCGACCTGATGGCGGCGCTGAAGGAGAGCGTCCGCAGCGCGAAGGAGGCCCGGGGCGAGGAGGCCGGGAAAGCCGGGGAGGGCGAGGAGGGCGAGGAGGGCGAAGCCGAGGAGGAGGGGGCGGAGG
>NZ_JAEEAP010000051.1 GCF_016103465.1 Streptomyces sabulosicollis | reverse complement strand
AGATGTGTATAAGAGACAGGAGGACGGAGGCGGGTTCGTCGGCGGGGTCTTGGGGGACGAGGAGGCCGGTGAAGGCGCGGTTCAGAATGGCGCGACGAAGAGCTGAAGCCTTCCACAGTGCCTGTGCTGCAAGAGATGTCGCGTTGTCAAGCACTGAAAGCTGATCCTCAATACGCTCTATGATGGCATCCTGTTCATGCTGGGGCGGCACAGGCACAGGGAGCTGTTTTATTTTAGAGAGGCTGATGGAAGCGAGGTTGACGCTCTGCTTTCCATTTACTTCGAACCAACGGGCAGCGCTATTTGCGTACCAGGAGAGCAGCTTTGGGTGAATCGTCCCATTGTGAACGCGTGCGCGGAATACGTGATTCTGATGGATGGCGCCGGGAATTTGGTCCTCCCAAATCCAGCCGCGGCCCAACTTGTCGCGGTCACCTCCCTCGTTGAGAAGGACATCCCCTTTCTGCAATGTCAGTTGCAGAGCTTTTTTTTCGGGTACCCGAATGCTTGCGACTTGTGTGAGATCGAGCCATCCTCGCTGAACATTTGCTACCCGAAGGTACGGTACCTCGGGAAGATTCGGGTCGCTCTGCTTCTTCTTGTCTTTGGCCACCCCTCCGACCACGTCGGCGATAGTTTCGAGACGCTTCCATGACCACGTAGCGGGGATGAGTGGGAGAGACCTGTCGTCGGTGCCTGTTGGAGGGGGAAAGGCAGCGGAACCTTCGCTGCTTGATGCGCGATATCCGTACGTAATGTTCGAGAGGGCCGAGGTGAGGCGACGGGCGCGGCTGAGGGCCTGAGTAATGGATTGCTCAGCTGCATCTAGGCGTGAGAGGTGGTCTTCGAGGGCCTCGACAATGCGGTGCTGCTCCGCCACGGGCGGCAACGCGATCGGCACCTCTCGAAGTCGCTGTTGAGGCAAGTGCCGGATTGTGCTACCTGTGGCGAACTTGCCGAGTCGTCCTGTTGAGGCAAGATGCTCCAGGTAGTAGCGAAGGTATCGCACGCTGACCGCTACTCCAGGGCGAACGCGGTGGAGGGCCTTCTGAAAAGCCATATAGGCGACAGAGCCCTGCCAGATGGCGCAGCGGCCGATCTCGCCTCCTTCGCAGACAAGCAAGTCGTTCGGCTGCAGGGAGAAAAATTCCTGTTCATCGGGTGCGATGTCCATGGTGAGTACATCACTTAGGTCAATGCGGCCCCACTGGACATTAATGTTGCGAAGGTATGGAACGGGGTGCTTGCCTGTAGCCTTGGCCTTGTCCAGCATCTTTCCCAGGGCGGTGTCGCAGACATCACCCAATTGTGCCCAACTCCACCCCTCCGGCAGTGGCACACCAGTCAACACTGTCAAGCCAACTCCCGATTCAACTCACTCAGCAAATCCCGAACATTCCGCCCCGGAAACGCGTGCTGGAACCCGCGTCCCCCGCCCCGCCCCTTGAAGGGCTCGGCGTTGAACTCAGCCGGACCGATCCCGACGTCGCTCGCCACGACGTCCCGTATAGCACGCAGCCACCACATCTGCTCCTCCGAGAAATCCGCCCCAGCCTGCCGCTGCTTCAGCAGCCACGCCTCGAAGCGTTCCTCAACCGTATCCCGATACGGACGAAGCTCCTCATCCACTCCCAACTCATACCGGATGAGCGAGATCAGGTCCGGCACGCCAGCCTCCGGGCCCGGCCTGTGCGCCGCCGCGCCCAAGTCCTCGTAGTACGTCCACAGCACCTGTGGCGTCCACGCGTACTGCGGGCGGTGGATCTCCACGGCCAGCTCACGCAGCGCGGCGTACGCCTCCGCCGGAGACGTCGTCCGGGGGCTGCTCAGCGCCAGCGACACCGCCGCGATGCGGTCCCGTTCCTCCTTAAGCAACCGGCTCCAGCGGCCGATCTCCTCCTGCGCGCGCTCCTCGCGCGGGACCTCCTCCACGTCCACCGTCACCGCCGTGGTCTCGTCGAAGACATAGTCCTTGTCCCGACGGATCTCGATGATCTGCCGACGCAGCTCGGGGCTCGCCGTCAGCGGGGCAAGGGCATCCTCCACCAGCTTCCGCGCGGCCTTCGCCCCCTGCTCGTCACGTACCCGCTCCTGCCGGTCCGGGTCGACGGCCGCGACGATGGCGCCCGCGATCTGGGACAGGGTGCGGCCACCGGCCGCCCGCTCCAGCTGCTCGCGCTCCTCACTCGTCAGCTGCTGGTTCAGCCGGGCCAGCCGTCCCGCGAGGATCTCCGCCTCGCTCGTACTGATCGACTTCGTACCGGCCTTGTCGAGCAGCTTCGCCAGCGAGACCTGCCGCTCGGTCGCGGGTACGAGCGGACGTGCGTCCACCAGCGGGGAGTCCGTAACTCCCACCGCGTCCACCAGCACAAAGCGGTCCTTCCGCACCGACGCGTCCGCGTCCGGCGTGACCTCCTGGAGCTCGGTCGCGTCGATTGTCCGCGCCCCGCGCCCCTTCATCTGCTCGAATAGCACCGCGCTCCGCACCTCGCGGAGGAATATCACGCACTCCAGCGCCTTCACATCCGTACCGGTCGCGATCATGTCGACCGTGACCGCCACACGCAGCCGGGGCGAGGTCCGCAGGGCGCGGATCAGCTCGTCCGGGTCCTCCCCGGCCTGTCGGCTCTTGTACGTGATCTTCTTCGCGAAGTCGTCCCCGCGTCCGAAGACCTCCTTCACCTGGGCGAGGACATCCTCGGCGTGGTCCTCACCGACCGCGAAGATCAGGGTCTTAGGCAGATCGCTGCGGCCGGGGAACCAGCGCCGCCAGTTGTCCCGGTAGGCGGTGAGTACGCCCCGGATTTCGTCGACCGTCACCACGGACCGGCCGATCTGCCCTGTCGTGTAGGTGAAATCGTCGTCCAGCTCCTGGTAGCGCTGCCGCCGTGTCTTGCGGTCCCTGACCCGGATTGTCGTTCCGGACTCGATCGTCGCGACACCGTTTTCGCGTAGGTCGGAACGGATGCGTACGACGTCGAAGTCGACGTTCACACCGTCCGCGACCGCCTGCGGATACGTGTACTCGGAGACCAGGTTGCGGTGGAAAAAGCCCAGGGTCTGGGGCTTCGGAGTGGCGGTGAGGCCGACCAGATGGGCGTCGAAGTACTCCAGCACGCCGCGCCACAGCCCGTAGATCGACCGGTGGCACTCGTCCACGATGATCAGGTCGAACGATTCGATCGGCACGTCCGGGTTGTACGACACCTCAATGGGCGCTGCGGTCTCGTACGTATCCTCGTACGCCACGCTGTCCGCCGCCGCGTCGGCCGGGTCGTCGTCCGTCAGCGTCTCGCCGCGCAGTAGCGAGTACATCTTCTGGATCGTGCAGATCACGACGGAGGAAGTGTCCTGTAGACCCGAGGCGCCGAGCCGGTCGACGTTGTAGATGTCGGAGAGCTTGCGGCCGTCGTCGGGCGTGGTGAACTTCCGGAACTCGTCCAGCGCCTGCTTGCCCAGGTTGTTGCGGTCGACGAGGAACAGGACGCGTCGGGCCCGCGCGTGCTTGAGCAGCCTGTACGTCTGTGCCACCGCCGTGTACGTCTTGCCGGCTCCGGTCGCCATCTGAATCAGGGCCCGCGAGCGGTCCGCGCTCAGGGATTCCTCCAGGCCGGAGATCGCGTCGATCTGGGCGAGGCGCAGCCCGTTCGGCTCCAGGACGGGCAGTTGTCGCAGGGCCGCTCGGAAGGTGGGAGCGGCCGGAGACTGGTCCGCGCGCCGCATCCAGTCCAAGACCGTCTCGGGACGGTGGAAGGTGAAGACCTCGCGGGAGCGGGCGTCTGGGTCGAGTCGGTTGACGAAATACGTTTCCGCGCCGGTGGTCGCGTAACGGAACGCGAAGGGCTCGGTCTCGCGCCACACCGCGAGCCGGTGTTCCTTCAGCACGCCGGCCGCGTATCGGTCGTTCTGCTCGACGGCGCTGGAGAGGTGGTCGCCCTCGCGCTTGGCCTCCACCACGCCGACGATGCGGCCGTCGACGTACAGCACGTAATCGGCCCGGCCAGTGGCCAGGGAAAACTCGCGGACCGCTACCCCACGCCCCGCCTGCGGGTTGAGCTGATCCCTGTCCTGGATCACCCAGCCAGAAGCGTGGAGCATCGCGTCGATGGCGTCGCGGGCCTGCACCTCGTTGAGCGGGGCCGGCCGCTGCGCGCGGTGGATGATGGCGTCCCGGCGGCCTGCGTCCACCTGCCGCGGCTGCTTGCGAGCAGCGTCGTACTTCGCCTGATGCGCGCTGCGCATCTCCTCGATCTGTGCGGTCAACTGCACTATCTGCGTGCGCAGGTCATGCTGGTTGGCATCGGCGCTGGCGATCAGGTGCTCGGCCTCGGCGCGCGCTCTGCGTTCCGCCTCAAGTGCGTCGCTGGACTCCGCGAGGCGGGTGCGGGCCTGAGTGAGTGCTTCGCGGTGTCCTTCCAGAGCCTCACGTAGTTCGGCCAGCTCGGCCGGATCCGTTAGTCCGGGCGTTGCGCCGGGATCGGTGGGCGGCACGAACTCGGCGACGGTCCGGCGTCCGTCGATGGCGTCGTGGAACCACAGACCGAGCTTGTAGCAGGTGCGGACGGCGGCGAGGGCGCGTGAAGTGTCAAAAAGATGGCGGTGGGCCGCCTTGTTCCGGTCGCGGCGCAACTGATCGAAGTCGTCACGGACCTCGGGGACGAGGACTCCGGCCCGGGTGAGGGCGGTCAGTCGGTCGATCTGACGGTCACCCTCGATGCGCATCCCGATGCGGGTGATCAGTTCCTCGGCGAGGACCTCTCCGAACTGGCCGGCCTGGACCAGGGACGAGTTGGGGTTGGTGAAGACCGTGGCTTCGGCCGACGCCCCGTACAACGCCAACAGGGGTTGGTGCCGGTACAGCAGCCCGAAGTTGGGTGAACCCTTCGCGAAGTCGCGAAGCCGGTCGTCCATGTTGGCCTTCCCCCAGACGTGGCTGTCCATGTGAATGGCAGCCCAGCTTATGCCGCGCGCGCCTTGGCCGATGTTCGTCGAGGCAAAGTGGTGTGCGGCACGTGTGTGTAGGCATGGACGCGAGTGGAAGGGTCTTTACCGCGTCCTCGGAGCGGGTGCCGGTCAGGTCTTGATGACGGTGACGCGCCCTCCGCAAAGTGCCGTGAGGTCCTCGGGATCCGACGTGAGGACCGTAACGGGCCCGGGAGCGGCGAGGGCGGTCGCGCTGAGCATGGCCTCGATGGCGTACTTGTGGCCGTGCAAGCCGGCGTCGGCGAGGAGCGCGGCGGCATGCCGGGCGATCGACTCGGTGACCGGCTCCACGACGAGGCGCGAGAGCGTCCACTCCAGGGCCGGGCGGTTGATCCGGGGATGAACTACTTCCACCAGGGTGGCCGCGGACGTGATCACACGAAGGTCGTCAGCGCGGGACATGGCGAGCCACGCGGTGACGGTGCGGTCGCGCAGGACGGCCCTGGCCAGTCCCCCGCTGTCGAGCACGAGAGTGCCACCGGGAGCGGCGGGGGAGCGGGTCACGCAGCGTCTGCCTCGCCGCTCGTCTGCTGGCGGGCTCGGTGAAGCTCGTCGCGCAGGGCCTGGATTTCTTCCTCGGTGATCGCTCCGTGTTCGGCTTCGGCGACTTGGATGAGTTCGTTGAGGTTGTCGCGCTCGATCTGACGGGCGACGGCGGCGGCCACGTACGCGGAAAGGCCCGAGGGGCCGCTGCGTGCACGGGCCGCTTCGGCGATGTCGCGCGGCATAGTGATCGAGTATTTGCCGGTAGGCTCACTCATGCTACTTATCCTACCAAGCATGCTCCTGCTGCCGGGCGAGGAATCCCGGGGAGGGTGCTGCAATAGGGAGAGATTCTGAGGGAGTTGGGATCTGGGGCCCTTGGACTCTGTTGGTGTCCGTGCGCAAGTCGACTTGCGCACGAAAAAGGACCCCGGTCCTCAGCGCTTCCGCTGGCGACGGGGTCCATCAGGCACTCGCGTGAGTGCCCCCGGCAGGATTCGAACCTGCGCACACGGCTCCGGAGGCCGTTGCTCTATCCCCTGAGCTACGGGGGCCTGTCGCTGCTGTTTGCGGCGACGGGTAGAACCCTACCAGCTCGATCAGGGTGGTCATGAACGCTTATCGGGAGCTGGCGGGAGGGGAGTGGATGTGGGAGTGGATGTGGGAGCGGAGGGGCGTATACCGCATGTGGAGGGCGGGGCGCAGGAGTCTGGGGGAAAGGTCCCTCGCACGGGGCGGAAGTGGGGAAAACCCGGACGCAGCCGCGGCTGCGCGCCTACTCTTCAGGATGTGCCTGGCTTGTCCGGCCGGGTCCTTGTCGTCGACGACAACAAGGTCATCCGGCAGCTGATCAGGGTCAACCTCGAGCTGGAGGGCTTCGAGGTCGTGACCGCGGCCGATGGTGCCGAGTGCCTGGAGATCGTTCACCAGGTGCGGCCCGATGTGATCACTCTCGATGTCGTGATGCCCAGACTCGATGGGCTGCATACGGCATCGAGGCTGCGTGCTGATGCTCGTACGTGTCATGTGCCCGTCGCGATCATCAGTGCGTGTACGCAGTACGAGATGGACAGCGGGAAGGCGCTGGGCGTCGATGCCTTCCTCGCGAAACCCTTCGAGCCCGTCGATCTTGTCGAGCTCGTGCGGCGGCTGATGAGGCAGGGGGCGGCCGGTGCGGCCGCGCCTGGTGATGCCGAACCGGCTGTGGGGCCCACCGGGTAGTGGTGGGCCCCGGTCCGGGCCTCTCCCTTCCTTTCCCTCCGGTTCGGCCCGGGGGGCTCGGATTCGGTTCTGTCCGGGGGCTCGGGCTTCCTTGTGGGCGCCGGCGGCCGGGTGGGGTCCGGGGCTCTTGCTTCCGGTTCGGGGCTTCTTCATGGGGCCGAGGTCCGGGGCTCGCTTCTGGGGCCCGGTCCCGGCCCGGCCTCGGTTCCCCCGTCGTGCGCTCGTCCGAAGGGCGAAACCGGTTCGCTTTCGTACCCCCCTCCTCCCATACGCTGGTCCCGTGACTCCCGCCCAGCTCTCCCGCACTGTGCTGCTCACCGTGCGTCGTGCCGTTGAGGACGACGAGCTGTGCGTTGCCGTGCCGGAGCGGGTGAAGGTGCGGACGCCTCCTCGGCCCGGGTGTGGGGACTACGCCACCAATGTCGCCCTGCTGCTGGCCAGGGGGGAGGGGGATGCGCTCGGTATCGCTGAGATCCTGCGGCGGCGGCTTCTCCGTACGCCTGGGATCGCTCGCGTCGACATCGCCGACCCCGGGTTTCTCAACATCACCCTTGATGCCGGCTCCCATGCTCAGCTCGTGCGGGACGTCCGCTCCCAGGGGTCTCGCTACGGGCATGGTGATGCGCTCGCCGGGGTTTCGGTTCCGCTCGGGGCCAGTGGTGAGGTGCGGGCCGCGCTTGTCGCGCATGTGGTGCGGGGGCTCGTCGGCGCCGCCGGGGGAGTCGTTGTGCCTGGTCAGGGGCCTGTTGTTCGGGCCGTGCCGGTCTCCGGGGCTGATCTGCTCCGCTCCCTCGGCCCCGATGCCGCCCGCTGGGCGCTGCTCCGGCCCGCCGGGCATGATCTGCCCGATCTCGACCCCGCCCGTCTTCTCTCCCAGCGGGAGGACAACCCGCTCTTTCGGGTTCAGTACGCCCATGCCCGTATCCGCGCCCTGATGCGGAACGCCAGCCAGCTTGGCATCACCGTCGAGTCCGAGCCTGGGGCCGGGGCTGAGCCTGGGGCCGAGCCTGGGGCCGAGTCCGAGCCTGGGGCCGGGGCCTACGGCCACCCTGCCGAGATCGGCCTTCTCGGCCTCCTCGCCGACCACCCCCGCATCATCGAGGCCGCCGCCCGGCACCGTGCGCCCGATCAGCTCGCCCGGCATCTCGTCGGCGTCGCCGATGCCTTCTTCCGGTTCCATGACTGGTTCCATGACCGGTTCCATGACCAGTTCCACGACCGGTTCCATGACGACTGCCCGGCGCTGCCCTCCAAAGACTCCTCCGGGCCGCACAAACCCTCGGCCGTCCACCGTTCCCGGCTGGCCCTTGCCGATGCCACCGGAGCGGTGCTCGCCGGCGGCCTGCATCTGCTCGGCATCAGCGCACCCGAACATCTGTAAGACCTTGAGAGAGACAGCAGAGACAGCATGAGCCGTTCCGCCCACCCCGCCGGGCCCCGCCACGCCGATGTCCTCCCCGAGGGGCACTACGCCGCGCCGCCCGCCGATCTCAATCAGCTCGATCCGCGCGTGTGGTCCCGTACGGTCAGCCGGAACGCCGATGGCGTCGTGACCGTCGGCGGTATCGACGTCAAGACGCTCGCCGAGGAGTTCGGGACGCCCGCCTACTTCCTCGACGAGGCCGACTTCCGGGCCCGCTGCCGGGCTTGGCGGGAGGCGTTCAAGGGGGAGGGTGAGGACGCGGACGTGTTCTACGCCGGGAAGGCGTTCCTCTCCCGCGCCGTCGTGCGCTGGCTGAACGAGGAGGGGCTCAACCTCGATGTGTGCTCCGCCGGGGAGCTGGCCACCGCGCTCGCCGCCGGGATGCCCGCCGAGCGGATCGCGCTGCACGGGAACAACAAGTCCACCGCGGAGATCGAGCGGGCGGTCGAGGAGGGCGTCGGGCGGATCGTGCTCGACTCGTTCCAGGAGATCGCGCGGGTCGCGCACATCGCCCAGCGGCTCGGCAAGCGCCAGCGGGTGCAGATCCGGATCACGGTGGGTGTGGAGGCGCATACCCACGAGTTCATCGCGACCGCCCACGAGGACCAGAAGTTCGGCATTCCGCTCGCGGGCGGGCAGGCCGCCGAGGCCGTGCGGCGGGCGCTCAAGCTCGACGGGCTCGAGCTCATCGGCATCCACTCGCACATCGGGTCGCAGATCTTCGACACGTCCGGGTTCGAGGTCGCGGCGCACCGGGTCGTGGGGCTGCTCAAGGAGATCCGCGACGAGCACGGCGTCGAGCTGCCCGAGATCGACCTCGGCGGCGGCCTCGGCATCGCGTACACCTCGGAGGACGATCCGCGCGAGCCGCACGAGATCGCCAAGGCGCTGCGCGACATCGTGCACCGGGAGTGCGACGCGGCCGGGCTCGCGGTGCCGCGGCTGTCGGT
This sequence comes from Streptomyces sabulosicollis, assembly GCF_016103465.1. Classification (GTDB taxonomy): domain Bacteria; phylum Actinomycetota; class Actinomycetes; order Streptomycetales; family Streptomycetaceae; genus Streptomyces; species Streptomyces sabulosicollis. The sequence continues at coordinate 24,563 of NZ_JAEEAP010000051.1, read as the reverse complement.
CGAGCCGGGGCGGGCGATCGTCGGGCCGACCGCGTTCACGCTCTACGAGGTGGGCACCGTCAAGGAGCTGCCGGGGCTGCGGACGTACGTCAGCGTCGACGGCGGGATGTCCGACAACATCCGTACCGCGCTCTACGACGCCGAGTACTCCGTGGCGCTGGTCTCCCGGGCCTCCACCGCCGAGCCGATGCTCTCCCGCGTCGTCGGCAAGCACTGTGAGTCCGGCGACATCGTCGTACGGGACGCCTTCCTGCCCGCCGATCTGGCGCCCGGCGATCTCATCGCCGTCCCCGCCACCGGCGCCTACTGCCGCTCGATGGCGAGCAACTACAACCACGCGCTCCGGCCGCCCGTCGTCGCCGTACGGGACGGGCAGGCGCGCGAGATCGTCCGGCGCGAGACGGAAGAAGATCTGCTGCGGCTCGATGTCGGCTAGCGAGGTTCTGCTTCTCGCCAGCCGCTCCCGCCAGGGGGAATCAGCCAGCGAGAAATGGATCTCGGATACTGGACCCGGGACAGAAAATCCCGTCCAGTGCATGAGACTGGTGCACTAACGCGCTGATGCATGAACGCGATGGATGAGAAACGAGGTCGGATGATGCGTACGCGTCCGCTGAAAGTGGCGCTGCTGGGCTGTGGAGTGGTCGGCTCAGAGGTGGCGCGCATCATGACGACGCAGGCGGACGACCTCGCGGCGCGCATCGGGGCCCCGGTCGAGCTGGCCGGGATCGCCGTGCGCCGCCCCGGCCGGGTCCGGGAAGGGGTGCCGGCGGAGCTGGTGACCACCGACGCCACGGCCCTGGTCAAACGCGGGGACATCGATGTGGTGGTCGAGGTCATCGGCGGGATCGAGCCCGCCCGCACCCTCATCACCACGGCCTTCGACCACGGCGCGAGCGTGGTGTCCGCGAACAAGGCGCTGGTCGCCCAGGACGGCGCGGCGCTGCACGCCGCGGCCGAGCAGCGCGACGCGGACCTCTACTACGAGGCCGCGGTGGCGGGCGCGATCCCGCTGGTCCGGCCGCTGCGCGAGTCGCTCGCCGGTGACAAGGTCAACCGCGTCCTCGGCATCGTCAACGGCACCACCAACTTCATCCTCGACCGGATGGACTCCAGCGGCGCCGGTTACAGCGAGGCGCTGGACGAGGCCACGGCCCTGGGCTACGCCGAGGCCGACCCGACCGCCGACGTCGAGGGCTTCGACGCCGCCGCGAAGGCCGCCATCCTCGCCGGGATCGCCTTCCACACCCGGGTCACCCTCGACGATGTGCACCGCGAGGGCATCACCGAGGTGACGGCCGCCGACATCGCCTCCGCCAAGCGCATGGGCTGCACCGTCAAGCTGCTCGCGATCTGTGAGCGGGCCGCCGACGGCCGCTCGGTCACCGCGCGGGTGCATCCGGCGATGATTCCGCTGAGCCACCCCCTCGCCTCCGTCCGCGAGGCGTACAACGCGGTCTTCGTGGAGGCCGACGCCGCGGGGCAGCTGATGTTCTACGGCCCGGGCGCGGGCGGTTCGCCGACCGCCTCGGCCGTCCTCGGCGACCTCGTCGCCGCCTGCCGCAACAAGCTGGCGGGCGCCACCGGACCCGGGGAGTCCGCCTACAGCCGGCTCCCGGTGAGCCCGATGGGCGATGTGGTCACTCGCTACCACATCAGCCTGGACGTCGCCGACAAACCGGGGGTTCTGGCGCAGGTCGCCACAGTCTTCGCCGAGCACGGCGTGTCCATCGATACCGTCCGCCAGCAGGGGAAGGACGGCGAGGCGTCCCTCGTGGTCGTGACCCACCGCGCGAGCGACGCCGCGCTGTCGTCCACCGTGGAGGCGCTCCGCCGTCTCGACACCGTCCGCGATGTCGCGAGCATCATGCGGGTCGAGGGCGAGTAGTGGGCGAGTAGAGGATGAATTGAGGCGGACAGAGCGTGAGTCGTGGGCAAGCAGCGGGCGGGCGGAGGCCGGGCAGTGGCCACGCTGAGGCCGAACAGAGGGTGAGCGGAGAGTAAGGGACATCATGAACGCAATCGCCGACGCCGGGCCTCGAATGTCCGGCACCCGCCAGTGGCACGGCTGGCGGGGCATCATCGAGGAGTACCGCGACCGCCTCCCGGTCAGCGGGACGACCCCCGTCGTCACCCTGCGCGAGGGCGGTACGCCGCTGGTTCCCGCGCAGGTGCTCTCCGAGCGCACCGGCTGCGAGGTCCACCTCAAGGTCGAGGGCGCCAACCCCACCGGGTCGTTCAAGGACCGCGGGATGACGATGGCCATCAGCGTGGCCAAGGAGGCCGGTGCCAAGGCCGTCATCTGCGCCTCCACCGGCAACACCTCGGCCTCGGCGGCGGCGTACGCCGTACGGGCCGGGATGGTCTGCGCGGTGCTGGTCCCGCAGGGGAAGATCGCGCTGGGCAAGATGGGCCAGGCCCTCGTCCACGGCGCGAAGATCCTCCAGGTCGACGGCAACTTCGACGACTGCCTGACGCTCGCTCGCGGGCTGTCGGAGAAGTACCCGGTGGCGCTGGTCAATTCGGTCAACCCGGCCCGGATCGAGGGCCAGAAGACCGCCGCCTTCGAGATCGTGGACATGCTCGGGGACGCGCCCGACATCCATGTGCTGCCGGTCGGCAACGCGGGCAACATCACGGCCTACTGGAAGGGCTACAAGGAGTACGCGGCGCCGTTCGCCGACAGCGAGCCGCGTGCCTCCCGCACGCCCCGGATGTGGGGCTTCCAGGCGTCCGGCGCGGCGCCGATCGTACGGGGTGAGCCGGTCAAGGAGCCGAGCACCATCGCCACCGCCATCCGCATCGGCAATCCCGCCTCGTGGACCTTCGCCGAGCAGGCGCGCGACGAGTCCGGCGGCCTGATCGACGAGGTGACCGACCGTCAGATCCTCGCCGCCTACCGGCTGCTCGCCGCGCAGGAGGGCGTCTTCGTCGAGCCCGCCTCCGCGGCGAGCGTCGCGGGTCTGCTGAAGGCGGCCGAGCAGGGGCTGGTCGACCCGGGCCAGCGCATCGTCTGCACGGTCACCGGGAACGGGCTCAAGGACCCGGACTGGGCGGTGGCGGGCGCGCCGCAGCCCGTCGTGGTCCCGGTGGACGCGGACGCCGCGGCCGTACGGCTCGGGCTGGCCTGAGACGGGCTGTGCGCGGCCCGGGTCGTGCTGGTCCGGTACGGCGTGGCGCGCCCCGGGGCCCGTTGGTCAGCGCGGTGTAGCGCGGCTCGGGTTCCGCTGGTCCGGCGGGGGCGACGCGCCTGGGGTCCGGCCGGTCCGATACGGCGCTACCCGGCCCCTGACCAGGGCCGGGGCCTGGTGCGACGGGGGTTTCAACGGGCCACCCGACCCGCTTCGCCAGGCCCTCCGTGCCGCGTCGGCCCCGGTTCCCCGGCTCCGTGCCGCGTCGGTTCCGGTTCCCCGGCTCCGTGCCGCGTCGGTTCCGGTTCCCCGGCTCCGCGCCGCGTCGGTTCCGGTTCCCCGGCTCGGCGCCGCGTCGGCCCCGGTCGGCCGGACCTCCGCGCCCACGTGGTCTCGGGTCCGCCGAGCCTCCGCACACCGCTCCGCACACCCCTCCGCACACCCCTCCGCACACCCCTCCGCACACCGCTCCTCGCGCCGCTCCACCGGCCCCTCGTGCACCACGTCCGTGGCTTCATGGCTTCGTGGCTTGCGGCTTCTCTTAAAGATCCACTCAAGTGGTGGCAGAGAAGCGCGAGGGCGCGCGGAGCGCTCCAGTAGAGTGGTCGCGGACGATGGCAGGGAGCGCGACACGCATCGTGCGCCTCCCGTGCGCCCTATGTCGCCACAGAACCTTCCTTCGATAGGCTGTACTGAATCCGCCCCGACGCAGAGCGCTCGCCTCTGCGCGGCGTCGCCGTACTTGTCACGGCCCTCGCGGTGTTCCGTACCTCTTCGAGCAATCGCACGTAACCACAAGGAGAGTCATCGAGCGATGGCCGGTCCAGCGTTCCGCGCCGCCGCCGTCCGAGTGCGCGTCCCCGCCTCGAGCGCCAATCTCGGTCCTGGCTTCGACGCCCTCGGCCTGGCCCTGGGCCTCTACGACGACGTGGTGGTCCGGGTGGCCGACTCCGGTCTCCACGTCGACATCGCCGGTGAAGGCGCGGAGTCGCTTCCGCGTGACGAGAACCACCTGCTCGTACGCTCCCTGCGCACCGCCTTCGACCTGCTGGGCGGGCAGCCCCGCGGGCTCGAGCTGGTCTGTGCCAACCGCATTCCGCACGGCCGTGGCCTGGGCTCCTCCTCCGCCGCCATCTGCGCCGGGATCGTCGCCGCGCGCGCGGTGACCATAGGCGGCGCCGAGCGGCTCGACGACGCGGCGATGCTGGAGCTGGCCACCGAGATCGAGGGCCACCCCGACAATGTCGCCGCCTGTCTGCTCGGCGGCTTCACCCTCGCCTGGACCGACGCGGGGTCTGCCCGGGCGATCAGGATGGACCCTGCGGATTCCATCGTTCCGGTGGTCTTCGTCCCTGGTCGGCCGGTGCTCACCGAGACCGCCCGCGGCCTGCTGCCGCGCACCGTCCCGCATGTGGACGCGGCGGTCAACGCGGGCCGGGCCGCACTGCTCGTCGAGGCCCTGACCAGGCGTCCCGAGCTGCTGCTCGCCGCGACGGAGGACCGACTGCACCAGGAATACCGTGCTCCGGCGATGCCCGAGAGCGTGAGCCTGGTGAACCGACTGCGGGCGGACGGCGTCCCCGCGGTCATCTCCGGTGCGGGCCCCACGGTGCTCGCGCTGGTCGAGGACGGTGCGGCCGACAAGGTCGCACGACTGGCGGGCGAGGGGTGGGCGGCCAACCGGCTGGCTCTCGACGCCGGGGGGGCGAGCGTCCTGCCGCTCACCTGACACCGCGCTCCGGGGCGTCCCGGAGCCGGGAAAACTCGATAGCCGGTCTTGGAGAGGGGGAATGTTTGTTGGATCCGGTAGTGTTAACCTCAAGTCTGCACTTGATGCCTCTTGGATGTACTCGGAGGCGAGGTGCTCAGTGTCCCCATCCGGGACCACCCTTCTTCCGGGAGCCTCCCACACTGCCTGAGCAGCCTGCCTGAGCAGTATCGAGCACGCTCCGGAATCGGCGTGGCGGATTCTCATGAACCCTCCGTCGCGTCGGAACCATGAACTGATCTCTCCGCCGTACCCCGGCGGACCACCGCCCCGGCCCGGTCCGTAACGGAAGGACCACAGCCGGACAGCACAACCGGTCGCCGAGCCAGACAGGCCGACGCCCGCTCCAGGGAAGGACCCTTCGTGAGCGACACCACCGATCTGATGGGCGTGAACGCCTCCGGCACCTCCGACAGCGGTGTCGGCAACAACGCGCCCGCCACGGACGCTCCCGCGCCCGCCACCGGTGCTGCCACTGGCGCTGCCCCGCGGCGACGCCGCTCGGGCACCGGCCTCGACGCCATGGTCCTGGCCGAGCTGCAGCAGCTCGCCTCGAGCCTTGGCATCAAGGGCACCGCGCGGATGCGCAAAGGCCAGCTGATCGAGGTCATCAAGGAGAAGCAGGCCGCGGGCTCCGGCTCCGCCCAGGGCTCCGAGAGCACCCCGTCCGCCGCGGAGGCGGGGACCAAGCCGAAGCGCCGCACCACCTCCCGGGCCCGCACGGGCGACGACGCCGAGGAGAAGACCGGCGCCAAGTCCTCGAAGTCCGCCGGGAAGGCGGAGAAGGCCGACAAGGCCGACGCCGAGGAGAAGGCCGTCGCGCCGGCGCAGATCGAGATCCCCGGCCAGCCCGGTGAGCCCGCCGGCGATGAGCAGCCGGCCGGTGAGCGCCGCCGCCGCCGGGCCACCGCGCCCGCCACCACCCCCGAGTCCGGGGGCACGGCCACCGCTGTCGAGACCAAGACGGAGACGCGGGGCGACGCCTCCGCCAAGACCGAGGCCAGGACCGAGCCCAAGGGCGACGGGAAGGCCGAGGCCGCCGCCGACACCGCCGAGGGCAAGGGCGCCAGGGGCGGTGACCGCCAGGAGCGCGGCCAGAAGGGCGACCGCCGGGAGCGCCAGCGCGACCGCGGCGACCGCCGCGGCAAGGGCGACGACGGCCAGCAGGGCGGCGGCCGTCAGCAGCGCGACGGGCGCGGCCAGGGCCAGCAGCGTGCCGACGAGGGCGACGACGACTTCGAGGGCGGGCGCCGCGGGCGCCGCGGCCGCTACCGCGACCGGCGTGGCCGCCGTGGCCGCGACGACTTCGGCAACGAGCCGCAGCTGTCCGAGGACGATGTGCTGATCCCCGTCGCGGGCATCCTCGACATCCTCGACAACTACGCGTTCATCCGGACCTCCGGCTACCTCCCGGGCCCGAACGACGTCTACGTCTCGCTCGCCCAGGTGCGCAAGAACGGTCTGCGCAAGGGCGACCACGTCACCGGCGCGGTCCGTCAGCCCCGCGAGGGCGAGCGCCGCGAGAAGTTCAACGCGCTGGTGCGGCTGGACTCGGTGAACGGCATGGCGCCCGAAACCGGGCGCGGACGGCCGGAGTTCGGCAAGCTGACGCCGCTTTACCCGCAGGACCGGCTGCGCCTGGAGACCGAGGCCGGCGGGCTGACGACCCGGATCATCGACCTGGTCGCGCCGATCGGCAAGGGCCAGCGCGGTCTGATCGTGGCCCCGCCGAAGACCGGTAAGACCATGATCATGCAGGCGATCGCCAACGCGATCACCCGCAACAGCCCCGAGTGCCATCTGATGGTCGTCCTCGTCGACGAGCGGCCGGAAGAGGTCACCGACATGCAGCGGTCGGTCAAGGGCGAGGTCATCTCCTCGACCTTCGACCGCCCGGCCGAGGACCACACCACCGTCGCGGAACTGGCGATCGAGCGGGCCAAGCGCCTGGTCGAGCTGGGCCATGACGTGGTCGTCCTGCTGGACTCGATCACCCGCCTGGGCCGTGCCTACAACCTGGCGGCGCCCGCCTCCGGCCGCATCCTGTCCGGTGGTGTCGACTCGACCGCGCTCTACCCGCCGAAGAAGTTCTTCGGCGCCGCGCGCAACATCGAGGACGGCGGCTCGCTGACCATCCTGGCCACCGCGCTGGTCGAGACCGGCTCGCGCATGGACGAGGTGATCTTCGAGGAGTTCAAGGGCACCGGCAACATGGAGCTCAAGCTCGACCGGAAGCTCGCCGACAAGCGCATCTTCCCGGCGGTGGACGTCGACCCGTCCAGCACCCGCAAGGAGGAGATCCTGCTGGCGCCGGAGGAGCTGAACATCGTCTGGAAGCTGCGCCGGGTGCTGCACGCGCTCGACTCCCAGCAGGCCATCGAGCTGCTGCTGGACAAGATGAAGCAGACGAAGTCGAACGCCGAGTTCCTGATGCAGATCGCCAAGACCACGCCCACTCCGGGCAACAACGGCGACTGACCGGGTACCCGCCGGAACGCTCCGTAGACGAGGCCCCCCGCACCGCGGGGGGCCTCGTCGCGTTCCATGAGAGGTCAGCCACATCATCAGGCCAGACCACGGACCGGTCCTGATCATGTTATCGCCCGCGAAAGTGCAGGTCAGAGCGGTAAGGCGGACGAAGGGGGCGAACGGTGCGCCCGGCGGCCCGCCCGAAAACCGGCCATCGCACATATGCAACCCTGGCGGCCGGCCTTCCATCTGTCAGGTCGACATACGGGGCCGGAACACAGGCTGACTCCACCGCGCAACGCAACGCGACGCCACACCACGCCTGACCGTGACGGCAGGGGGTACTCGGGCAGCAAAAGAGGACTGAGGAGCACATGGCCGAGGACAGCAGCAAGGCACCGGTAAGCCCGGGCCGCCACCGCGCCCGCGGCGCGACGGCGGGCCGCCGTCGCAAGCGGCCCAGCACCCGCCGCAGGGCCGTGCTCTACACGGTGTGGACGCTGGCCGCCGTGCTGGTGCTCGGCGGCGCCGGACTCGGCTACCTCTACTACAAGCTGAACGGCAACCTCACCGGCGTGGACGTCAACGCCGCCCTCGGTGCCGACCGCCCCAAGAACGTCGACAACGGCTCGATGGACATCCTCGTCCTCGGCTCCGACTCCCGGGCGGGGAAGAACGCCAAGTACGGCAAGGACGAGGGCACCTCGCGCTCCGACACGGCGATGATCGTCCACGTCTACAAGGGCCACAAGAAGGCCAGCGTCATCAGCATCCCGCGCGACACCCTCATAGAACGGCCCTCCTGCACCACGAAGGGCGGGCAGCAGACCCCCGCCGTGCGGGAGGCCATGTTCAACAGCGCCTACGAGGCCGGCGGCCCCGCCTGCACCATCAAGACCATCGAGTCCATGACGAGCATCCGCATGGACCACTTCCTCGAGGTCGACTTCTCCGGCTTCAAGCAGCTGATAAACGACCTCGGCGGCGTCAACCTCACCACCACCGCCCCGATCCACGACCCCAAGAGCCACCTCGACCTGGAGCCCGGCCCGCACACGCTGAACGGGGAGCAGTCGCTCGGCCTGGTGCGCACCCGGCACGGCGTGGGCGACGGCAGCGACCTCGGCCGGATCAAGCTCCAGCAGGCGTTCGTCAAGGCGCTGCTGGACCAGGTCAAGCACGTGGACGTGTTCGGCAACCCGAAGAAGCTCTACGACCTCGCGGACACCTCCACCAAGGCCCTCACCACCGACTCCGAGCTGGCCTCGGTGAGCAAGCTGAAGGGCTTCGCCGAATCCCTGAAGGGCATCGGCTCGGGCAACATGAAGATGACCACGCTGCCGGTCGAGTACGACCCGCAGAACCCGGCCCGGGTGCTGCCCATGGAGCGCAAGGCCACGCTGATATGGACCGCGCTCCGCCATGACCGGCCGGTCCCCGCCTCGGCCACCAAGGGTTCCGCGGGCGACGCCACCGACGCGGGCAAGGTCGTCGAGTAGAGGCGTCCGAGGGCGGTCCGACCGCCTCGGGGAGGGCGTCCACAGCTTCGGGGAGGGCGTCCGACAGCCTCAGGGGCGGGCCGGGAATATCCGGGCCCGCCCCCCGGTTTTGGGGGATGCGGCCAGTACTGGCAAACTGGATCGTCGGTCCCGGTTCACGACAGGCAACCCGCCCGTCGACCCGGTGCCCTCCCGAACCTAGGAGATTCCCTTGAAGCGCGACATCCACCCGGAGTACGTCGAGACGCAGGTCAGCTGCACCTGTGGCGCGTCCTTCACCACCCGTAGCACCGTGAGCGGCGGCACCATCCGCGCCGACATCTGCTCCGAGTGCCACCCGTTCTACACGGGCAAGCAGAAGATCCTCGACACCGGTGGCCGCGTGGCGCGGTTCGAGGCCCGCTTCGGCAAGAACGCCGGGTCCGCCAAGAAGTAGCGACCCGCACGGCGCCGGTCTTCGGTCGCCCCTTCCCTGGGGCGACCGGACCGGCGTTTTGTCGTCACCGGCCCTCCGGACTTCCGTCCACAACGCCACCACGCAGACCATTCAGGGAGCCCTCCGATGTTCGAGGCGGTCGAGGAACTCATCGGCGAACACGCCGACCTCGAGAAGCGGCTCGCCGACCCCGCGGTCCACGCCGACCAGCGGGAGGCGCGGCGGCTCAACAAGCGCTACGCCGAGCTGACCCCGGTGATCACCGCGTATCGCGCCTGGAAGCAGGCCGGGGACGACATCGAGACCGCCCGCGAGCTGGCCCAGGACGACCCCGACTTCGTCGACGAGGTCAAGGAGCTCGAGCAGAGCCGCGAGCAGCTCACCGACCGGCTGCGGCTGCTGCTCGTCCCGCGCGACCCGAGCGACGACAAGGACGTCATCCTGGAGGTCAAGGCAGGGGAGGGCGGCGAGGAGTCCGCGCTGTTCGCCGGCGACCTGCTGCGGATGTATCTGCGGTACGCCGAGCGGATCGGCTGGAAGACCGAGATCATCGACTCCAACGAGTCCGACCTCGGCGGCTACAAGGACGTCCAGGTCGTGGTGAAGGCCAGGGGCACCATCGAGCCCGGCCAGGGCGTCTGGGCCCGGCTGAAGTACGAGGGCGGGGTGCACCGGGTGCAGCGGGTCCCCGCCACCGAGTCCCAGGGCCGTATCCACACCTCCGCCGCCGGTGTGCTGGTCACGCCCGAGGCCGAGGAGGTCGAGGTCGAGATCGGCCCCAACGATCTGCGGATCGACGTCTACCGCTCCTCCGGACCGGGCGGCCAGTCGGTCAACACCACCGACTCCGCGGTGCGCATCACCCATCTGCCCACCGGCATCGTCGTCTCCTGCCAGAACGAGAAGAGCCAGCTCCAGAACAAGGAGCAGGCGCTGCGCATCCTGCGCTCGCGGCTGCTGGCCGCGGCCCAGGAGGAGGCCGAGCGGGAGGCGTCGGACGCGCGGCGCAGCCAGGTCCGCACCGTCGACCGGTCCGAGCGCATCCGTACGTACAACTTCCCGGAAAACCGGATCTCGGACCATCGGGTCGGTTTCAAGGCGTACAACTTGGACCAGGTGCTCGACGGCGAACTCGATCCGGTCATCCAGGCGTGCGTCGACGCCGACGCGGCCGCCAAGCTGGCGGCCGCGGGCTGAGCCGCCCACTGAGAGACGCTTCGTGCCCTTGTCCGGACCAGCTGGAGGAATTCAGTGAACGTGCTGCTCGCCGAGGTGGCGCAGGCCACTCAGCGGCTGGCCGACGCGGGCGTGCCCTCACCGCGCTTCGACGCGGAGGAGCTCGCCGCCTTTGTGCACGGCGTCAAGCGGGGTGAGCTGCACGGAGTCCCCGACGCCGACTTCGACGCCCGCTACTGGGAGGCGGTCGCCCGCCGCGAGGCCCGCGAGCCGCTCCAGCACATCACCGGCCGCGCCTTCTTCCGCTATCTCGAGCTCCAGGTCGGGCCGGGGGTCTTCGTGCCCCGGCCGGAGACCGAGTCGGTGGTCGGCTGGGCGATAGACGCGGTGCGCGCCATGGACGTCGTCGAACCGCTCATCGTCGACCTGTGCGCCGGTTCCGGGGCCATCGCGCTCGCGCTCGCCCAGGAGGTGCCGCGCTCCCGGGTGCACGCCGTGGAGCTGGACGAGGGCGCCCTGCGCTGGGCCCGCAAGAACGTCGAGGGGTCCCGCGTCGTTCTCCATCACGCGGACGCGTTGACGGCCCTGCCCGAGCTCGACGGGCAGGTGGACCTCGTCATCAGCAACCCGCCGTACATCCCGCTGACCGAGTGGGAGTACGTCGCGCCGGAGGCCCGCGATCACGACCCCCAGCTCGCGCTCTTCTCCGGTGAGGACGGCCTCGATGTCATCCGTGGCCTGGAGCGCACCGCCCACCGGCTGCTGCGCCCCGGGGGCGTGGTGGTCATCGAGCACGCAGACACCCAGGGCGGCCAGGTGCCGTGGATCTTCACGGAGGAGCGTGGCTGGGCGGACGCCGCCGACCACCCCGACCTGAACAACCGGCCCCGGTTCGCCACCGCGCGGAAGGCCATGCCGTGACGGCGGCACCGCACCACACATTGGCCACGTACGAGGAGGTCCGTTAAATGGCACGGCGATACGACTGCGGGGACGCGACCGACCGCAAGACCGGCCTGCGCGAGGCCGCCTCCGCAGTCCGCCGCGGCGAACTGGTCGTGCTGCCCACCGACACCGTCTACGGCATCGGTGCGGACGCCTTCAACGCCGAGGCGGTCGGCGATCTGCTCGAGGCCAAGGGCCGCGGCCGCAACATGCCCACACCGGTCCTGGTCGGCTCGCCGAACACCCTGCACGGACTGGTCACCGACTTCTCCGAGATGGCCTGGGAGCTGGTGGACGCCTTCTGGCCGGGTGCGCTCACCCTGGTCGCCCGGCACCAGCCGTCGCTCACCTGGGACCTGGGGGAGACCCGGGGCACCGTGGCGGTCCGGATGCCGCTGCACCCGGTGGCCATCGAACTGCTGACGGACTTCGGCCCGATGGCGGTCTCCAGCGCCAACCTGACCGGACACCCCTCCCCGCAGGACTGCGACGCCGCCCAGGACATGCTGGGGGACTCCGTCTCGGTGTACCTCGACGGCGGGCCGACCCCGGCCGCCGTGCCCTCCTCGATCGTCGACGTGACCGGCAAGGTGCCGGTGCTGCTCCGGGCGGGCGCGCTCACCGCCGAGCAGCTCCGGGAGGTCGTACCCGACCTCGAGGTGGCCAATTGACAGCCCCTGAGGGGCGTGGCATAGCGGAACACCGCGAGAAGAACGCCGAGGCCACCTTCCGCATCCTCCACGTCAGCACCGGCAATGTGTGCCGCTCGCCGATCACCGAGCGGCTGACCCGGCACGCCCTCGCCCACCGCCTCGGAAGCGCCCGCACCCGCGGCCTGATCGTGGAGTCCGCCGGCACCTGGGGCCATGAGGGCGCGCCCATGGAGGCACACGCCGCGACGGTCCTCACGGACTTCGGCGCCGACCCGGCGGGCTTCCTCGGCCGTGAGCTGCTGGACGAGCACGTCATCCGCGCCGACCTGGTCCTGACCGCCACCCGGGACCACCGGGCGCAGGTGATCTCGATGGGGCACTCGGCGGGGCTGCGCACCTTCACGCTCAAGGAGTTCACCCGGCTGGTGCGGGCCATAGACCCCGCGACGCTGCCCGACCCGGAGGAGGCGGGCGGCGTGGTGGAGCGCGCCCGCGCCCTGGTGCAGGCGGCGGCCGCGCTGCGCGGCTGGCTGCTGGCGCCCAACGAGGAGGCGGACGAGGTGCACGATCCGTACGGGGCGCCGATCACCTTCTTCCGCTCCATCGGGGACGAGATCAACCAGGCCCTGGACCCGGTCGTCACGGCGCTGACGGGCGTGCCCGCCCCCGCGTAAAGCCCCCGGGCAAGGCCCCGGGCCCCGGGGCGCGCCCGAAGGGGCCTTCCCGGGCTGCACGGCGCGCCGTGCGGCGTCGCGGGGCCTACATTGGGGGTGACCACTCCAAGCGACCCGCCGTCCCCTCCGAAGGCTGTGAGCACGCCATGGCCGTCACCCCCTGGGGCCCCGATTTCGTCAGCCTCGCCCGCCAGGACCCGGAGCTGGCGGGAATCATCCTGAGCGAGATCGACCGCGTCTCCGGCGGACTGCAGCTGATCGCGGCCGAGAACTACGCCTCGCCCGCCGTGCGGGCGGCCCTGGCCTCGCCGCTGGCCAACAAGTACGCCGAGGGATATCCCGGCGCCCGCCACCACGGCGGCTGCGAGATCGTGGACATCGCCGAGCGGGTGGCCCAGGACCGGGCCAGGGCGCTGTTCGGCGCCGAGCACGCCAATGTGCAGCCGCATTCGGGATCCTCCGCGGTGCTGGCCGCCTACGCCGCGCTGCTGCGGCCCGGGGACACGGTGCTGGCGATGGCGCTGCCGCACGGCGGCCACCTCACCCACGGCTCGCCCGCCAATTTCTCCGGCCGCTGGTTCGACTTCATCGGCTACGGCGTCGATCCGGCGACCGGGCTCATCGACTACGAGCAGCTGCGCGGGCTCGCCCGTGCCCACCGCCCGAAGGCGATCGTCTGCGGCTCCATCTCCTATCCGCGCCATCTGGACTACGCCGCGTTCCGCGCCGTCGCCGACGAGGTGGGCGCGTATCTCATCGCCGACGCCGGGCATGCGATCGGCCTGGTGGCGGGGAAGGCCGCGCCGTCCCCGGTGCCGTACGCGGACGTGGTGTGCGCAACGACACACAAGGTGCTGCGCGGGCCGCGCGGCGGGATGCTGCTGTGCGGTGCGGAACTCGCCGAGCGGGTGGACCGGGCGGTGTTCCCGTTCACCCAGGGCGGGGCCCAGATGCACACCGTCGCGGCCAAGGCGGTGGCGTTCGGCGAGGCCGCGGCGCCCGCCTTCACCGCCTATGCGCGGCGGGTGGTGGCCAACGCCCGGGTGCTGGCGGACGCCCTGGTCGCGGAGGGTCTCGCGGTCACCACGGGCGGCACCGACACCCATATGATCACCGCCGATCCGGCCCCGCTGGGCCTGGACGGACGCACCGCGAAGGGCCGCTGCGCGGCCGCCGGGATCGTCCTGGACACCTGCGCGCTGGCGTCCGCCACCGAGCCCCGGGGATGCGTCAAGGGGCTGCGTCTTGGCACCGCCGCGGTGACCACCCAGGGAATGGGCGCCCCGGAAATGGAGCGGATAGCCCATCTCATGGGAACCGCGTTGCGGGACGAGGGCGTGGTACGGGAAAAGGTGGCGGATCTGGCCGGGAGATTTCCGCCCTATCCGGACGAGGGCCGAATCATGCAACCATCCGAAGGTGTAGGACGTCTGTAAGTACGTTCACCGCGAGGCGTCGGACACGCATAGGGTGTGGGGCTGTGATGGCCAGCGATACCTCTGGGGCAGCCTGTGCGTGAATACCTGCTGACTCTGTGCATCACGGCCGCGGTCACCTATCTGCTGACCGGGCCGGTGCGGAAATTCGCCATCGCGGCCGGTGCGATGCCCGAGATCCGTGCCCGTGATGTGCACCGTGAGCCCACGCCGCGGCTCGGTGGCATCGCCATGTTCGGCGGGTTGTGCGCGGGGCTGCTGGTCGCCGCCCACCTGACCAACCTCAAGGACGTCTTCGAGCTCTCCAACGAGCCACGGGCGCTGCTGTCCGGCGCCGGGCTGATCTGGCTGCTCGGGGTGCTGGACGACAAGTGGGGCGTGGACGCGCTGATCAAGCTGGGCGGCCAGATGATCGCCGCCGGTGTGATGGTGCTCCAGGGCCTGACCATCCTGTGGCTCCCGGTGCCCGGTGTGGGGCCGGTCTCGCTGACGCCCTGGCAGGGCACGCTGCTCACCGTCGCGCTGGTCGTCATCACCATCAACGCGGTCAACTTCGTCGACGGGCTCGATGGGTTGGCGTCGGGGATGGTGTGCATCGCCGCCGCCGCGTTCTTCATGTACGCGTACCGCATCTGGTACGGCTACGGCCTGGAGGCGGCCGCGCCCGCGACCCTGTTCGCCGCCGTCCTGATGGGGATGTGCCTGGGCTTCCTGCCGCACAACGCCCACCCCGCGCGGATCTTCATGGGCGACTCGGGCTCGATGCTCATCGGGCTGGTGCTGGCGGCGGGCGCCATCTCCATCACCGGCCAGGTGGACCCGGACGCGATGAAGCTGTTCGAGGGGTCCGAGCAGGCCGCGGTGCACGCCACCGTCCCGGTCTACATCCCGCTGCTGCTGCCGCTGACCGTCATCGCGGTGCCCTTCGCCGACCTGGTGCTGGCCATCGTCCGGCGCACCTGGCGGGGCCAGTCGCCGTTCGCCGCCGACCGCGGCCATCTGCACCACCGGCTGCTGGAGATCGGCCACTCGCACAGCCGGGCCGTCCTGATCATGTACTTCTGGTCGGCGCTGATCGCCTTCGGCGCCGTGGCGTACTCGGTGAACTCGGCCGGTGTGTGGTTCGTGCTCGCGATCGTGGCGCTGAGCGGGGTCGGGCTGGTGCTGTTGCTGCTGCCGCGGTTCACCCCGCGCGTTCCGCACTGGGCGGAGGCATTCGTTCCGCCGCGCTACCGCCGCGCCAACCGGATCGCCAGGGCGGAGCGGGGCGCCGAGGTGCCCGCGGAGCCCGTGGCGGCCGTGGCCGGTGCGGGGTCCGCCGCCCCGGAGCCGGGGTCGGTCGGGCCCGAGCCGGTGGGTTCGGGGATGAACGGTGGCGCGAGTAACGGGATGAACGGTGGCACGAGTAACGGGGCGAACGGTGTGAACGGCGCCACCGCGATCGGCGACCGGTCCCGGTTCACCCACCGCCGGCGCATCGGAACACCCCAGTAATCTCCCCAGTCATCGCCGTGCCGCGGGGTCCGGCGAGTCCGGCGGAGATCACAGGATGGCGTCAGCACGGTACACACCTCATAACTCTCCCGTGTGACGTGCAGCACACCTGGCGGGTAAAGACCTCATCAAATAGTTTGTGATACCGTTCACTAAACCCGGTGCTTAGACCCGAGGGGCCGTAGGGCGACGGCTCTTCCTCGTGAGGTCTCCTCTGTTCCCGGGGATACGCTCGTCCACGACGAATCGTTGCTTCCGACACTTGCCGGAGAAACCCTTCATGCAGTCCAACGACGCCAGAACGCTCCTGAGTTGCGCCGTGCCCACCGCTGTTACCGCGGTGGTCGCCGTCGCCGTCGGTTCTGTGCTCGCCGGAGGCAAGGGCGCGATCGGCGCGGGTTTCGGAGCGGTTGTCGCCGGCGGAGTCATGGCGATGGGCCTGATCGTGCTGCAGCGCACCGCGAAGTACCTCCCGCACCTCTTCCAGGCCATGGGCCTGGTGCTTTACATGACCCAGTTCCTGCTGGTGGCGGTTGTGCTCGCGGTGTTCAAGGACACCACGCTGTTCAGCACCAAGGCGTTCGCCTTCGCGCTGCTGGCCGCGACCCTGGTGTGGATCGGCGCTCAGACCCGCGCGCACATGAAAGCCAAGATCCTGTACGTGGAGCCGGAAGCCGAGGACGAACGCAAGCCCGAGGGGGCGAAGAAGTCCGCTCCCGCCGGGTCCCCGTCGTGAGAAGTAGGGCCGGGATAAGAGCATGTGCGCTCACCTGCTATCGTCCGGTGCCATCTGAGGCACAGCGGGCGCAGGTAGCTGAACCCCCGGAATCCACGGGACGGAATCGGCGGCCCATGCAGCTGATGCCCGACACACCATTCGGCCACGCGCCGACCATTCGCTTCAACATCCGTATGACCAGTCCAGTGCCGCTCCGTGGCCGTGCGCCGCGCCGACACAACGAGGTTGCCGTACCCATGCGCCACGCTGAAGGAGCTCGCGGTGAGTTCTGACCAGACGCTCGCCTTCGAGACGAACTGCCACATCTTCGATGGGTGCGGCTTCCCGGCACCCGGACTTCACTCGTTCAGTTTTGAACCGCTCTTCACGGTCGGCGGCATCGAGTTCAACAAGCCGATGCTGCTCGCCCTGCTGGGCTCCATCGCCATCGTCTGGTTCTTCTGGGCGGCCTTCGGCCGGGCCAAGGTGGTTCCGGGCAAGCTCCAGATGATCGGTGAAGCGGGCTACGACTTCGTCCGCCGAGGGATCGTCTACGAGGCGCTCGGCAAGAAGGAGGGCGAGAAGTACGTCCCGCTCATGGTCTCGATCTTCTTCTTCGTCTGGATCATGAACCTCTGGTCGGTCATTCCGGTCGCCCAGTTCCCGGTGACGTCGATCATCGCCTACCCGGCCGGTATGGCCGCCATCGTCTACATCCTGTGGATGAGTCTGACCTTCAGGAAGCACGGCTTCGTCGGCGGCTTCAAGAACATCACCGGATATGACAAGTCGCTGGGCGCGGTGCTGCCGCTCGCCATGACGATCGAGTTCTTCTCGAACGTGCTGGTGCGGCCCTTCACCCACGCGGTCCGGCTCTTCGCCAACATGTTCGCGGGCCACCTGCTGATCGTCATGTTCACCGTGGCGAGCTGGTACCTGCTGAACGGGGTCGGCATCGCCTACGCCGGTGTGTCCTTCGTCATGACCATCGTCATGACGGCCTTCGAGCTGTTCATCCAGGCCGTTCAGGCGTACGTCTTCGTGCTTCTGGCCTGCACCTACATCCAGGGCGCGCTCGCCGAGCACCACTGAGCGCTCCTGCTCCCCTCGTCCATGAGACGTCCGGTGGCCAACCCCCACCGGTCCGCGAAAGAGAAGGAAGAAACAGCATGTCCGCTGTGGACCTCGCCGCAGGTGTTTCCGGCTCCCTCGGCTCCATCGGTTATGGCCTTGCGGCCATCGGCCCCGGCGTCGGCGTCGGCATCATCTTCGGTAACGGCACTCAGGCCCTGGCCCGTCAGCCCGAGGCTGCCGGTCTGATCCGTGCCAACCAGATCCTCGGCTTCGCCTTCTGTGAGGCGCTTGCCCTGATCGGCATTGTCATGCCGTTCGTGTTCGGTAAGTGATCTCCGCTTACTGATTGCCCCTTTCGACGAAAGGCAATGATGTGAACGCCCTGGTACACCTGGCGCAGGAGGCGGAGGAGCAGAATCCCCTCCTCCCGCCGGTCCCGGAGCTGGTCATCGGCCTGATCGCCTTTGCCATCGTCTTCTTCTTCCTCGCCAAGAAGCTCCTCCCGAACATCAACCGGGTTCTGGACGAGCGCCGCGAGGCGATCGAGGGCGGCATGGAGAAGGCCGAGGCCACTCAGGCCGAAGCCCAGCAGGTCCTCGAGGACTACCGAGCCCAGCTCGCCGACGCCCGTCACGAGGCCGCGCGACTGCGCCAGGAGGCGCAGGAGCAGGGCGCCGCGCTCATCGCCGAGATGCGCGCGGAGGGCCAGCGGCAGCGTGAGGAGATCATCGCGGCCGGCCACGCGCAGATCGAGGCCGACCGCAAGCAGGCCGCTCAGACCCTGCGCCAGGACGTGGGCAGGCTCGCCACCGACCTGGCCGGCCGGATCGTCGGTGAGTCGCTCGAGGACGTGGCCCGGCAGAGCCGCACCATCGACCGGTTCCTCGACGAGCTCGAGGAGAAGGCGGCCGACGGCTCGAAGGCCGAGGCCGGCCGATGAACGGAGCGAGCCGGGAGGCACTGGCAGCCGCGCGTGAGCGCTTCGACGCGTTGACGGACAACACCGCCGTCGACGCGACCAAGCTCGCCGATGAGCTGGCCGCCGTCACCGCGCTGCTCGACCGCGAGGTCTCGCTGCGCCGGGTCCTCACCGACCCGGCGCAGCCCGGCGAGGCCAAGGCCGAGCTGGCCGCGCGGGTGCTGGGCGGGCAGGTCGGCGGCGAGACCCTCGACCTGATCTCCGGCCTGGTCCGTTCCCGCTGGTCGCGCTCGCGCGACCTGGTGGACTCGATCGAGGAGCTGGCCGCCGCCGCCGACCTGGTGGCGGCCGAGCGGGCCGGCACCCTCGACGACGTCGAGGACGAGCTGTTCCGGTTCGGCCGGATCGTCTCCTCCTCGTCCGAGCTGCGGGGCGCGCTCACCGACCGGCGTGCGAGCGTCTCGGCCAAGTCCGGGCTGGTCCGCGAGCTGCTCGGCGGCCGGGCCGACCGGATGACCGAGCGGCTGGTGATCCGCCTGGTGACCCACCCGCGGGGTCGTAGCCTGGAGGCGGGTCTCGATGAGCTGTCCAAGCTGGCGGCGGCGCGCCGGGACCGTACGGTCGCGGTCGTCACCTCCGCGGTGCCGCTCAGCGACCGGCAGAAGCAGCGGCTCGGTGACGCACTGGGGAAGCTGTACGGACGGAAGATGCACCTGAACCTGGACGTGGACCCCGAGGTCCTCGGCGGGATCTCGGTGCGCATCGGCGACGAGGTCATCAACGGGACCATCGCGGACCGCCTCGAAGAGGCGACCCGGCGGATGGCCGGCTGACACAGCCACCAACTCAACAAGCATGTAAGCGGCCCGAGTTGGGCCGTAGTCACATACTTCGGGCCCAACAAGGAGAGCAGGGAACCCAGATGGCGGAGCTCACGATCCGGCCGGAGGAGATCCGGGACGCACTGGAGAACTTTGTCCAGGCGTACAAGCCGGACGCGGCCTCGCGCGAGGAGGTCGGGACGGTCAGCGTTGCCGGCGACGGCATCGCGAAGGTCGAGGGTCTTCCCTCGACCATGGCGAACGAACTGCTGAAGTTCGAGGACGGCACCCTCGGCCTCGCCCTCAACCTCGAGGAGCGCGAGATCGGTGCGGTCGTCCTCGGTGAGTTCAGCGGCATCGAGGAGGGCCAGCAGGTGCACCGCACCGGCGAGGTCCTCTCGGTCGCCGTCGGCGAGGGCTACCTCGGCCGCGTGGTCGACCCGCTGGGTGCCCCGATCGACGGCCTCGGCGAGATCGAGACCGAAGGCCGCCGCGCCCTCGAGCTGCAGGCCCCCACGGTCATGCAGCGCAAGTCGGTGCACGAGCCGATGGAGACCGGCTACAAGGCCGTCGACGCGATGACCCCGATCGGCCGTGGCCAGCGTCAGCTGATCATCGGCGACCGGCAGACCGGCAAGACCGCGCTGTGCGTCGACACGATCATCAACCAGCGCGACAACTGGCGCTCCGGCGACCCGAAGAAGCAGGTCCGCTGCATCTACGTCGCCATCGGCCAGAAGGGCTCCACCATCGCGTCCGTGCGCGGCGCGCTGGAGGAGGCCGGCGCCCTGGAGTACACGACGATCGTCGCCGCCCCGGCGTCCGACCCGGCGGGCTTCAAGTACCTGGCCCCCTACACCGGCTCGGCCATCGGTCAGCACTGGATGTACCAGGGCAAGCACGTCCTGATCGTCTTCGACGACCTGTCCAAGCAGGCCGACGCCTACCGCGCGGTGTCCCTGCTGCTGCGCCGCCCGCCGGGCCGTGAGGCATACCCGGGTGACGTCTTCTACCTGCACTCCCGGCTGCTGGAGCGCTGCGCCAAGCTCTCCGAGGACATGGGCTCCGGTTCGATGACCGGTCTGCCGATCGTCGAGACCAAGGCCAACGACGTCTCGGCGTTCATCCCGACCAACGTCATCTCCATCACCGACGGCCAGTGCTTCCTGGAGTCCGACCTGTTCAACGCCGGTCAGCGCCCGGCCCTGAACGTCGGTATCTCGGTCTCCCGCGTCGGTGGCTCCGCCCAGCACAAGGCGATGCGCCAGGTCTCCGGCCGCCTCCGGGTGGACCTCGCCCAGTACCGCGAGCTCGAGGCGTTCGCCGCCTTCGGCTCGGACCTGGACGCGGCCTCGAAGGCGTCGCTGGAGCGCGGTGCCCGGATGGTCGAGCTGCTGAAGCAGGGGCAGTACGCCCCGTTCTCCACCGAGGACGAGATCGTCTCCATCTGGGCCGGCACCACCGGCAAGATGGACGACGTGCCCGTGGAGGACATCCGCCGCTTCGAGCGCGAGCTGCTCGACTACCTCCACCGTGAGCACAAGTCGCTGCTGACCAGCATCGTCGAGGGCGGCAAGATGTCCGACGACACGATCCAGGCGCTCGGCGAGGCCGTGGACTCCTTCAAGCGGCAGTTCGAGACCTCGGGCGGCAAGCTGCTGGGCGAGGACTGAGCCCATGGGTGCCCAGCTGAGGGTCTACAAGAGGCGGATCAAGTCCGTCTCCGCGACCAAGAAGATCACCAGGGCGATGGAGATGATCGCCGCCTCGCGCGTCGTCAAGGCGCAGCGCCAGGTGGCCGCGTCGACTCCGTACGCCACCGAGCTCACCCGGGCGGTGGGCGCGGTCGCCAAGGGCTCCACCACTCAGCACGCGCTGACCACGGAGAGCGAGAACCCGACCCGTGCCGCGGTCCTGCTCATCACGAGCGACCGGGGCCTCGCGGGCGGCTACTCCTCCAACGTGATCAAGGCGGCCGAGGAGCTCACCGAGCGGCTCACCCGTGAGGGCAAGGAGGTCGACACCTACATCGTCGGCCGCAAGGGCGTGGCCTACTACGCCTTCCGTGAGCGCAAGGTCGCGGAGTCGTGGGGCGGCTTCACCGACAGCCCCGCCTACGCGGACGCCAAGAAGATCGCGGGCCCGCTGATCGAGGCCGTCCTCAAGGAGACGGCCGAGGGCGGCGTGGACGAGCTGCACATCGTCTTCACCGAGTTCGTCTCGATGCTGACGCAGACCCCGGTCAAGGACCGGTTGCTGCCGCTCAGCCTCGAGGAGAAGGCAGCGGAGCAGGAGAAGAAGGGCGAGATCCTCCCGCTCTTCGAGTTCGAGCCGTCGGCCGAGGACGTCCTGGACGCCCTGCTGCCCCGTTATGTCGAGGCCCGTATCTACAACGCCCTGCTCCAGGCCGCCGCCTCCAAGCACGCGGCCACCCGGCGGGCGATGAAGTCGGCGACCGACAATGCCGAAGAGCTCATCAAGTCGCTCACGCGGCTTGCCAACGCGGCCCGCCAGGCCGACATCACCCAGGAAATCAGCGAGATCGTCGGTGGCGCGAGCGCTCTGGCCGACGCCTCCGCGGGGAGTGACTGACAACTATGACCACCACTGTTGAGCCGACCGCTCCTGCTGGCGTGGCCGCTGGCCGCGTCGCGCGGGTCATCGGCCCGGTCGTCGACGTGGAGTTCCCCGTCGACGCGATGCCGGACATCTACAACGCGCTGACCGTCGAGGTCGCCGACCCCTCGCAGGAGGGTGCGAAGAAGACCCTGACCCTCGAGGTCGCCCAGCACCTGGGCGAGGGCCTGGTCCGCGCCATCTCCATGGAGCCCACCGACGGTCTGGTCCGCCAGGCCCCGGTGACCGACACCGGCGACGGCATCACGGTGCCGGTCGGCGATGTCACCAAGGGCCGGGTGTTCAACACCCTGGGCAAGATCCTCAACGAGCCCGAGGCCGAGTCCGAGGTCACCGAGCGCTGGTCCATCCACCGCAAGGCCCCGGCGTTCGACCAGCTCGAGTCCAAGACCGAGATGTTCGAGACCGGTCTGAAGGTCGTCGACCTGCTGACCCCGTACGTCAAGGGCGGCAAGATCGGCCTGTTCGGCGGCGCGGGCGTCGGCAAGACCGTGCTCATCCAGGAAATGATCATGCGTGTGGCCAAGCTGCACGAGGGCGTTTCCGTGTTCGCCGGTGTCGGCGAGCGCACCCGTGAGGGCAACGACCTGATCGAGGAGATGGCCGAGTCCGGCGTGCTCCCGCAGACCGCGCTGGTCTTCGGCCAGATGGACGAGCCCCCGGGCACCCGTCTGCGCGTCGCCCTGGCCGGTCTGACCATGGCGGAGTACTTCCGCGATGTGCAGAAGCAGGACGTGCTGTTCTTCATCGACAACATCTTCCGCTTCACCCAGGCCGGTTCCGAGGTCTCGACCCTGCTCGGCCGGATGCCCTCCGCGGTGGGCTACCAGCCGAACCTGGCCGACGAGATGGGCATCCTCCAGGAGCGCATCACCTCGACCCGCGGTCACTCGATCACCTCGATGCAGGCGATCTACGTCCCCGCGGACGACCTGACCGACCCGGCCCCGGCGACCACCTTCGCGCACCTCGACGCGACCACGGTGCTCTCCCGGCCGATCTCGGAGAAGGGCATCTACCCGGCGGTGGACCCGCTGGACTCGACGTCCCGGATCCTGGACCCGCGCTACATCTCGCAGGACCACTACGACTGCGCCTCGCGCGTGAAGTCGATCCTGCAGAAGTACAAGGACCTCCAGGACATCATCAACATCCTGGGCATCGACGAGCTCGGCGAGGAGGACAAGCTCACCGTCTTCCGCGCCCGTCGCATCGAGCGCTTCCTGTCGCAGAACACCCACGCGGCGAAGCAGTTCACCGGTCTTGACGGATCGGACGTGCCGCTGGACGAGTCCATCGCCGCGTTCAACGCGATCGCCGACGGTGAGTTCGACCACTTCCCCGAGCAGGCGTTCTTCATGTGCGGTGGCCTGGACGACCTCAAGGCCAAGGCCAAGGAGCTGGGCGTCTCCTGAGCCCGGTAGCTCCGCGAGAGGGGTGGGCCCGGTCCCACCCCTCTCCGTACGCCCGTTATTCTTTGACGAAAGCCCTGCCCGACCCGGCAGGGAGAGACCCGAGGAGCCACGTTGGCTGCTGAGCTGCACGTCGAGCTGGTCGCGGCGGACCGTAGTGTCTGGTCCGGTGCGGCCACCTTGGTCATCGCGCGCACCACATCGGGTGACATCGGCGTCATGCCCGGCCACCAGCCGCTGCTCGGTGTGCTGGAGTCCGGCCCGGTGACCATCCGTTCGGTCGACGGCGGGACGGTCGTGGCCGCGGTGCACGGTGGGTTCATCTCGTTTTCGGACGACAAGCTCTCACTGCTGGCCGAAGTCGCGGAGCTGTCCGACGAGATCGATGTGAAGCGCGCGGAGCGGGCGCTGGAGCGTGCCAAGTCGGAGGCGGACGCCGCCGCCGAACGGCGCGCCGACGTCCGGCTGCGCGCGGTGGCGGGAGCGCACTGAGCCTGTCACGTACGGTCGGAAAACCTCAGCCGCGGACCTCGCTGGAGCTCCCCTTCAGCGGTCCGCGGCTGAGGCGATGCAGGTGCGGTTTTTCCGGATGACGCGAGGAGGTCGGTGAAGATGGTCCTCGCTCTGCTTGTGGGCGGCGTGGTCGTCGCGCTGGTGGTGGTCGGACTCTTCGTCTTCGGTCTCCGGCGGCGGCTGATCCAGCGGTCCGGCGGAACCTTCGACTGTTCCCTGCGCTGGGATCCACCGCCGAGCGAATCCGAGCCCAGCGGCAAGGGCTGGGTGTACGGCGTCGCCCGCTACAACGGCGACCGCGTCGAGTGGTTCCGGGTCTTCTCCTACGCGCCGAGGCCCCGGCGCATCCTGGAGCGCGCCTCGATCGAGGTGCTGGAGCGGCGCACCCCCAAGGGCGAGGAGGAGCTGGCGCTGCTCTCCGACGCGGTGGTGCTCGCCTGCCGGCACGGCGGCGCCCGGCTGGAACTGGCCATGAGCGACGACGCCCTCACCGGCTTTCTGGCCTGGCTCGAGGCCGCGCCCCCCGGCCAGCGCGTCAACGTGGCCTGAGCGCTTCCCCGTAAGCGGCCTGGCCGTCAGCGCACGCCCAGCTCCTGGGCCAGCACCGCGGCCTGGACCCGGCTGCGCAGCTCCAGCTTGTTCAGCAACCGGCTGACATGCGTCTTCACCGTCGCCTCCGCCATGGTGAGCCGCTTCGCGATCTGCGCGTTCGACAGCCCCTGCCCCAGACAGGCCAGCACCTCCCGCTCCCGCGGGGTGAGCGTGGCCAGCACCGAGGGGCTGGGGGC
>NZ_JAEEAP010000519.1 GCF_016103465.1 Streptomyces sabulosicollis | reverse complement strand
GGCGAGGACCGAGGCCGGGGCGGCGAGGGCCGGGAGCAGGCCCAGGAGCACGGCCGCCGCGGGCCACAGCGGCAGGGTCGGGGTGGTGAGCGGGACGACCGAGGGCTGGAGGGCCTCCGGGGCGCATGAGGCGGCGCGGATCATCAGTGCCGCGACCGCCGCTCCCGAGCCCGCCACCAGCCACGCCCGTACGCCCCAGCGGTCCGGGCGGTAGCGGCTGCGCACCGAGCGGCGGCCGCCCAGCCACAGACCGCCGAGCGCGGCGGCGAGCCCGGCGAGCAGCAGCGGCAGGCCGTAGCCCGCGCCCTCGGCCGCGAGCAGGCCGTACGTACCGCAGCAGACGCCGAGCAGCCCGCCCAGCGTCAGCGCGGTGGTGGTACGGGCGACGGCGGGCGGGACCTGGGCGGTGCGGCCGTAGCCGCGCGCGTCCATCGCCGCCGCCAGGGCCACCGAGCGTTCCAACGCGCCCTCCAGCACCGGCAGTCCGACCTGGAGCAGCGCCTTCACCCCGCGGTCGGGGCGGCCGCGCAGCCTGCGGGCGGAGCGCAGCCGAGTCACGTCGGCCACCAGATGGGGTGCGAAGGTCATCGCCACCACGACCGCGACCCCGGCCTCGTAGAGCGCGCCGGGCAGCGACTTGAGCAGCCGCGCCGGGCTGGCGAGGGCGTTCGCGGCGCCGACGCAGATCAGCAGGGTGGCCAGCCGCAGCCCGTCGTACAGCGCGAACACCAGCCCCTCGGCCGACACCCGGCCGCCGATGCGCACGCCCTGCGCCCAGTGGGGCAGCGGGACTTCGGGGAGCGTGAAGAGCACCCGCGTCCCGGGGATCGGCGAGCCGAAGAAGACCGCGAAGAACAGCCGGATGGCCAGCACGACGAGACCCAGCTTGAGGAACGCGGTGTACGCACGGGCCCATGGCGCGTCCGTGCGGCGCACGGCCACCACATAGCCCGCGACCGCGATCAGCAGCCCGAGCAGCAGCGGGTTGGTGGTCCGGGACGCGGCCGTGGCCAGCCCGAGCGCCCACAGCCACCAGGCCCCGGCGTGCAGGGCGCCTCCGCCGCGCGGGGTGCCGGTTCGCCGAGTTGCGGTTCGCGGGGTGCCGGTTCGCGGGGTGCCGGTTCGCAGCCGGGTGCGGAGCCCGGTGCGGAAGCCGGTGCGGAGACCGGTGCCGGGGCGGCGGCGGGCGGTGGCCTCGGGGGCGGTGCGCGGTGGCATGGCGGTCTTCCGTGCGCTCATACGCGGCGGCGGCGCGCCTGCCAGACCGCCGCGGCGCCGAGCAGGACGACGGCGGCGAGCCCGCCGATCAGCCCGGCCGAGGGGCCCGAGCCGCCGTTGTCCGCCTTGCCGCCGTCGCCCTTCGGGGCGGCGTGGGCGTCCACGGAGGTACTCACCTTGTCCCCGCAGCCCGTCTCCGGATAGCCGGAGACGGCGCACAGCAGCGCGGCGGAGTTGTAGCGCAGCGGCTTCGCGACGGCGGCGAGCGCCTCCCCGGCGGACGCGTCCTCGCCGACCCGTGCGCACTCGCTACGTGGCGCGGGCGGCGTCCGGCGGTCGGGTGCGTCGGTGGCCGTACCGAAGTCGATGACCACCGCGACCCGCTTGGTGCCGTCCGTGGCCGGGGTGTCGGCACAGACGGCGGCGAAATCGGCCATGCCGCGCGGCCGGGTGGCGTCGTCCGCATCCTCGCTGACCGCGAAGCGGAAGCCGATCATGTCGCCATCGCCGGGCCGCGCCGAGGAGGGCCCCTGGGTGGCATAGCTCCAGCTGCCGCCGTCCCCGCCCCGCTGCCAGAACGACCAGTAGCGATACCCGTTCGCGGCCTGCGCGGGCGCCGCGCCGAACATCGCGAACAGGGCGACGACGGGCAGCACGGAGGCGACGGCGGCCATCAACGGCCGGGCCACGCGGCCGCGCCGGGCGAAAGGCGCCCGGCCGCGTGGCGCGGAGGCCGCCCGGCCGCGTGGCGCGGAGGCCGCCCGGCCGCGTGGCGCGGAGGCCGCCCGGCCGCGTGGCCCGGAGGCCGCCTCGGAGCGCCGGGCCGAGGCCGGGGGGTTGCGCGGGGCCCCGGGCGCGTCGGCGTGCGAGGCCGGAGCCGCCTGGGCGGGCAGGGGCGACGCCGCTTGGGCGTGCGCCGTAGGAGCCGCGTCCGCGCGCCGGGCCCGGGGCGCGCAGGTGCACAGCTCCCGTGCCGGGCAGGCGTGCTGGACGCGTGCCGCGCCCGTGTGGGGGTTGGAAGCCGCGTCCGCGCGCCGGGCCGGAGCCGTCTTCGCGCGGGGCGAAGTCGCCCGGGTGGCGGCCGGGTTCACCGTCGTGCGGGGGGTCACAGCTGTCGCCTCTTCCGGCCGCTCAGGAGGAAGCCGATGCCCATACCGGCGACCGCGCAGACGCCGACCGTCCACCAGACGCCGCCGACCCCGCCGCCGTCGTCCTTCTTCTCCTCGCTCTTGCCGTTCCCGTCCGGCTCCGGGCCCTGGGCCGCCGCCTCGGGCTTCGGGCCGGTGGCGTTCAGCTGCTTGACGAGGTCGGTGCCGCCGAAGTCGCGGGGGTTGGCGCCGGCCGCGTGGGCCGCGAGGATCAGTTTGGCGAGGGCGCCGGGGTCGCCCTTGGCCCAGGCCGCCGCGCCGCTGTCCTCGCGCTGCAGCCACTGCAGGGGTTTGCTCGCGGTCGCGCTGTGCTCCCCGGCGGCGAGGGCCACCACCGCGTCCGCCGTGCCGCCGAAGTCGGGCTGGTCCTTGGCGCCGGGCATCGCGGACTTGAGGTGCATATCGGTGCCGGACATGACGCGGGTGAGGTGGGCCAGGGCGGCCTCGGCGGCGTCCTTCGGGGTGTCGGCCCCGTCCTTCCCCTTTCCGCAGCGCAGCGGCTTCGGCTCGGCGCCGCTGTCCTTGCCGACGGTCTCGAAGACGAAGCCCTTGCCCCGCGCGGCCAGCGCCGCGCTCGCGGTGGCCAGCTCATTGGCGACGGGCTCGCCCTTGGCCGCGGTGTACGCGAACGCCCCGCGCTCCTCCGGCTTCGCCGAGCAGCCCAGTTGCAGGCCGAGCAGCGCGTCGTACGGGGTCTTGACGCCCTTGCCGGAGGCCGACGTCACCTTCGCCGGGTCCTGACCGGTGGCGGCGAAGGCGCCGATCGCCGCCGCGGTGGAGTTGGCGTCGCTCGGGCCGCCCGGGTTCATGCCCCAGCCGCCGTCCTCGTTCTGGTGGCGCTTCAGCCAGCCGATGCCCTTCTCCACGGTGCCCGAGCGGCCGCCCACCGCGGCCAGCGCCTGGACCGCCGCCGCCGTCGCGTCCGTGAACTCGCCCTTCTTCGGGTCGCACGCCTTGGACGTGTCCGCGCGGTACGCCGCGAAGCCGCCGTCCGCGCAGCCCTGCCCGGCCAGCCAGTCGATGGCCGACTTCGCCGGGGTGACGCCCACCGCGTCCTGGGCGAGCAGCGCCAGCGACTGCCGCCACACCCCGTCGAACTTCGGGTCCTTGGCGCCGTAGAGCCCCTTGGCGCGCCCGTCCTGGCCATTGTCGGCCACGGCGGCAGGCGCGGCCGCCGCGCCCAGTGCGGCGCAGAGGGAAAGAGCCGCCACGCTGCGGCGAATGTTCATGGCTGTGGTGCCTCTCGGTCGGTGGACGGGCGCACGCAGCCGCGCACGGCCGTCCAGCCGCGCCGCACGCGGAACGCTCCGCGGCACGCCTGGCACCCGGCTCAACTCCGCATACCTCGACGGTGCCGCCACCGGTCGTCCGGCGGCGGGAGCCTGCGTCGTCGCGCCCGCCCGGGTGTTCCGGCTCGTGCGCCCCGCGGGGGCGCGCTCACGGTTGCGGGTCAGCGCCGGAATCACACCGGCTTCCCCCGATCGGACGCGTATGAAGTTTACGGACAGCTTATCCGCCGACTTGTCGGGCGCCCTCAGCCGCCCACCGCTCACGGTCCCCGGAACGACTGTCGCCCCGGACGACCGCGAGCCAGCGCGTCGTCGTGCCGTCCGCCTCCTCGATATCACGGCGGTGCGCGAAGCCGAGCCGGGTGAGCAGGGCCAGCGACGCCTCGTTGGCCGCCATCACCGTGGCGTGCACCTCGCCCAGCCCGAGCGCGCCGAAACCGTGGCCGACGATCGCCTGGGTCACCTCGGTCCCCAGACCGCGCCCCCACGCCCCCGGCGCCAGGGCGTAGACGATCTCGTGGCCGCCGACGACCTCGGTCGGCTTGATCTCGGCGTGGCCGACGTACCGGCCGCCCTCGCGGACGGCCCACACGTCGAACAGCCGCCGGGCGTAGACCTTGGTGAGGATCCGCCCGAACAGCGCCCGGTCCTCGGCCTCCGTGGCGAGCCTTCCGTCCCCCAGCCAGCGGCACACCCGCCGGTCCTGGAACAGCGCCACGAAGGAGTCCTCGTCCTCGGGCCGGTACGGCTCGAGGAGCAGGCGCGCCGTGCGTAGCGTCGGGGTCATGTGCCGCGACGCTACGCGGCCGGGCGCCACCCGGCAATCCGACACCTCAGGCCCGGGAGTTTTCGCTATCCGCGGCGCCACCACTGGGCCAGGGACTTCCACCAGCGGCGCCGGGCCTCGTGCTCGGCGCCGGATTCGGGCTCCGGCCGCGGCTCCGGGGTGGCGGGCGCGGCGTCCGGGGTCTCGCCGGAGCCGTCGTAACCGTCGTCCGGCGCATCCGCCCGGGCGACGGTCGGCGTCCTGCCCACGGCTCCCGAGATGGCCGCGGTCGCTGCCGCCGCCATCTCGGCCAGCGCCTCATCGGACTTGGCGGCGGTCCGGGGGAAGCGCACCGGCAGTGCGGCCAGGGCCCGGTGGAAGGGGCCGGGCCGCCACTCCAACGTATCGGCGGGAACGGCCAGTTCGAGATCGGGCAGGCGGTCGAGCAGCTTCTCGATGGCGACGGAGGCGATCAGCTGGGCCGGGTCCTTCGCGGGGCAGGTGTGCGGGCCCGCGCTCCACGCCAGGTGGGCCCGGTTGCCGCGCCGGTTCGCCAGCAGATACGGGTCGTTGTTGGCGGCCGCCAGGCTGATGACGACGGGCTCGCCCTTGGACAGCCGGTGTCCGTCGACCGTGGTGTCATGGCGCGGGTAGTGGACGCAGAAGTTGGCCAGCGGCGGGTCCTTCCACAGGACCTCGTTGAGCGCGTCCTCGATCAGCATGGTGCCGCCCGCGAGATCGTCCCGGAACCGTTCGTCGGAGAGCAGGAGCAACAGCCCGTTGCAGATCAGGTTCTGCTGGGGCTGGGTGCCCGCGCCGACGAGGACGACGATCTGGTGGATCAGCTCCTCGTCGGTGAGCTCGGCGGGGTGGGCGATCAGCCAGGACGTCATGTCCGGGCCCGGGTTCTCCCGCTTGAGGGCGATGAGCTGGAAGAGGGTCTCCGCGAGCAGCGCGTTGGCCTGCTCGGAGTCCTCGGTGACGTCGAAGAGCGCCGAGAGCGCCCGGACCAGCTTGTCGCTCAGCTCGGGCGGGCAGCCGAAGAGCTGGTTGAAGACGAGCAGGGGGAGCCGGGCGGAGTACTCCTTGAGCAGATCGGCCTCGCCCTTGGGGCCGAAGAGGTCGATCAGGAAGTCGGCGCTCCGCTCCACGTAGCGGCGCAGCGCGTGGATGTCCAGGCGGTCGAGGGTGTCGGAGATCGCCGAACGCAGCCGGTGATGCTCCTCGCCGTCGCTGCACAGCGCGTTCGGCCGGTACATCATCATCGGCACCACGGGGTTGTCCATGGGGATGGTGCCGTCGGTGAGCGCCTGCCAGTGGCGCGCGTCCTTGGAGAACGTCTCGGGGCCGCGCAGGATGTCCAGCGCGGTCTGATAGCTGGTGACGAGCGAGACGGGGACGCCGGGAGCCAGCTCCACGGGCGCGATCCGCCCGTGTGCGCGCAGCCGGGCGTAGGTGGCGGACGGGTCGGCGGCGAACTCGGGGCCGTGCAGCGACTCGAGCCCTTGCCCGGCCGGGGCCTGACCGGAGTGTGCGGGGCAGCCCGGGGGCGGTGTCGGTTCGGCCGTCGGACCGGGTGGCGGGGCGGAAT
>NZ_JAEEAP010000518.1 GCF_016103465.1 Streptomyces sabulosicollis | reverse complement strand
GGTGGGGGCCGGTCGCTGGGTCCGCTCGTTCTCTGGCGCATGGCGGGATGCCTCACTACTGGGGACGTTGGAGCGCGCGCTGCGGTGCGGCCAGGATGGCGCAGGGACAGCGATTGGTCCATTGGTAGGACCACATTGATGTCAGGGGACGCTAGCCCGCGGACCCGGCGGCTCCGGTTGCCCGCCCGTCACCACCTGGTTAAATCCGGTCGCGTCGGCGGCCGGGAGGACACCGGAGGATGCCGGGGGGACGCCCGCCGGGTGTGAGACTCTGGACCACCGGCCGGACCGGAAAGCCGAAGAAAGCTGAAGAAGGCGGAGGAAGGCCAGGAGATGGACTGGCGGCAACTGCGGCACTCCACCCTGTCGAGGCCGGACGCCCTGGCCGTCGGCCTGGAGCGGCTGATCCTGAGCGGAGAGCTGGCGCCCGGTTCCCGCGTCCCCCCGGAGCGGGAGCTCGCCGAGAGCCTCGGCGTCTCCCGGGGCTCGGTCCGCGAGGCGCTGCGCGCCCTCGCCTCGCGCGGGCTGGTCGCCCGCCGCCCCGGCTCCGGCACCGTCGTGCTCGACCCGGGGGCCACTCCGCGCGGCGACGTCCTGGCCTCGGGCCTCGACGCCACGGGGGAGCTGCTGCAGGTCATGGAGGTGCGCGCGTGCATCGAGCCCTCGGTGACCGCGCGGGCCGCCCGGCGGGCCACCCCCTCCGACATCGTCCAGCTGCACGCCCTGCTGGACGCGATGCGGCGCGAGCCCACGCGCCAGGAGTTCACCGACCTGGACCGCACCTTCCACCGCGCCATCGCGCAGTACACCCGCAACCCGCTGCTGCTCCGGCTGCTGGACCGGGTCTACGAGATCGGTGAGCCGGGGCGGCGCGAGACCTCGCTGTCCGCCGCCCGCCGGCGCGCCACGATCGAGGAGCACCAGGCCATCCTGCGGGCGATCGAGGCCCGCGACCCGGAGGCGGCCCGGGCGGCCTCCGAAGCGCATCTGGACTCGGTGCTGCACCGGATCGAGGAGCAGCGGCGGCGCACGGAGGCGCGGGCGGACCCGGCGGGAATCGGGGCTGTTGAGGCAGGTCCACAAGATCTGAAAAAAATGTCGGACGGGGATGTCGAGAACGCGTGACCGGCTCCGTCCCCGGGGTGAACGCGACCACAATGGGTCGCATCCGCACCGAGGAGAACCACGATGGCCAAGTACCTGCTGCTGAAGCACTACCGCGGCGCCCCGGCTCCGGTGAACAACGTGCCGATGGACCAGTGGACGCCGGAGGAGATCTCGGCGCACGTGCAGTACATGAACGACTTCGCGGCCCGGCTGGAGAAGACCGGCGAGTTCGTCGACGGTCAGGCGCTCGCCCCGGAGGGGTCGTGGGTGCGGTACGACGGTGAGGGGCGTCCGCCGGTCACCGACGGTCCGTTCGCCGAGACCAAGGACCTCATCGCGGGCTGGATGGTGATCGACGTCGACAGCCACGAGCGCGCCGTCGAGCTGGCCGGTGAGCTGTCGGCCGCTCCGGGGAAGGACGGGAAGCCGATCCACGAGTGGCTGGAGGTGCGCCCGTTCCTGGCCGCCAAGCCCAGCACCACGGAGTGCACTTTCAAGTGACGCAGCTGGACGAGGCCCTGATCAGGAGCCTGACGCCGGGCGTGATCGGCGCCCTCGTCCGCCGCGGAGCCGACTTCGCGGCGGCCGAGGACGCCGTACAGGAGGCGCTGATCGAGGCGATCCGCGTGTGGCCGGCCGGCCCTTCCCCGAGCTCTTCGAGCGGGGGAGACCCCGTGAGGGACGCCAAGGGCTGGCTGGTCACCGTGGCCTGGCGCAAGTTCCTCGACGCGACCCGCGCGGACACCGCCCGCCGCCGGCGTGAGGACCTCGTCGAGGAGGAACCGCGGCCCGGCCCGGCCGCCTCGGTGGACGACACGCTCCAGCTGTACTTCCTGTGCGCCCACCCGTCGCTGACGCCGTCCTCCGCGGTCGCGCTCACGCTGCGCGCGGTCGGCGGGCTCACGACCCGCCAGATCGCCCAGGCGTATCTGGTGCCCGAGGCGACCATGGCGCAGCGCATCAGCCGGGCCAAGCGCACCGTCTCCGGCGTACGGTTCGACCGGCCCGGCGACGTCGCCACCGTGCTGCGCGTGCTCTACCTGGTCTTCAACGAGGGCTACTCGGGCGACGTCGACCTCGCCGCCGAGGCCATCCGGCTCACCCGGCAGCTCGCGGCCGGGATCGACCACCCCGAGGTGGCGGGGCTGCTCGCCCTGATGCTGCTCCACCACGCCCGGCGCGCCACCCGGACCGCGCCCGACGGCGGTCTGGTGCCGCTCGCCGAGCAGGACCGCTCCCGATGGGACACCAAGGCGATCGCCGAGGGGGTGGAGGTCCTCCAGGCGGCCCTCGCCCGCGACCGGCTGGGCGAGTTCCAGGCCCAGGCCGCCATCGCCGCCCTCCACGCGGACGCGCCCACCGCCGAGGAGACCGACTGGGTGCAGATCGTGGAGTGGTACGACGAGCTCGCGGGCCTGACCGACAGCCCGGTCGTCCGGCTCAACCGCGCGGTGGCCGTCGGCGAGGCCGACGGACCGCGCGCCGGGCTGGCGGCGCTCGCGGAGCTGGACGCCTCCCTGCCCCGCCACGCCGCGGTGGCGGCGTACCTCCACGAGCGCGACGGCGACCTGGCGACGGCGGCGCGGCTGTACGCCGAGGCGGCCCACAAGGCGCCCAACCTCGCCGAACGTGACTATCTGACCCGCCAGGCGGCCCGGCTCAACACCGGCCGGTCCCGCTGACGGCCCGCACCAGTGAAGAGCCGGCTCACGGGCGGACGTAGCGGTCGGGGTTGCCCTGCGGCCAGCTGATGGTGAGGCTCTGGCCGTCCCCGCTGACCACGGCATGGCCGCCGGAGATGGTCTCGCCCTGGCAGCTCATGGTCACGGCCATGCTCGCGCTGATCGTCCCGGAGCAGGACTTGCCCTGGTACCCCACGGTGACGGAACCGCCGGTCACGGTCATCACGAGCGGCTTGCCGTTCGGGTCGCGCACCGTGGAGTACCACGTGCCCTGCACGCTCGCCGGGGCGCCCGCGCGGGTCGGCGAGGGTGCCTGTGTCTTCGGGGCCGTGCGGCGCGGGGCCGGGGTGGTGCCGTCGGCGGCGCGGGTGGCCCGGGGGCTGCTCGGGCGCGCGCTGGGGCTCTTGGCGGGCTTGGTACGGCTCGGGCTGGGGCTCGCACTGGTGGGAGCGGCGGACGCGGTGCCGCGTTCCGCCCCATCGGCCTTCTGGGCGGCCGCCGTCTTGTCGGATGTGCCGGACGACCGGGCGCCCTTGTCGTCGTCCTTGCCGCAGCCGGTCAGCGCCAGAGCCAGTACCGCGACGGCCACGGTGGCGGCCGCATTCATTTTCCGCACGAGAATCCTTGATATTCCTGAGTGAACGGGGAAGGCATGAGGGAAGATCTTGGCAGGCGGATACGGCGAAGCTCCACAGATTCCGGAGATGTTCTCCAGGAAATGTGCACTGGAATCCGGATCAGTTTCTCCCGGTGCTTTCTCCTGGCGACTTCCTCCGGGCGATTTGCCCGCGGTGGCCGTCCGGCGGTGCCGCCGGGCGGCCACCGGGCCCATGGGCACCGCCCACGGTCGGCCCGCCCCCGTCCCCTTCCGCGCGGTCGTCCGCCGCCACCGGCCGGATGAACGCGGGGTTAAGCGGCCCGGAAATGGCGGTTACGGAGATGTCGTTATTCCTTGCGCAAAGCTCTTCGGATAACGCGGTGACCTGCGGATGCGTGAAAATTTCGCGGACTAGGGAATTCCCGGTGCAACCGCTTGCCGTCAATCCCGGTCTACCAGGGCGATCGGAAACACCACATCGTCGATCGCGGCCAACCGGTGACTGAACCCAATTTCTCCGCCGGCCCGATCGGCACTGTTCGCACGAAGGGCCACTTCCCCATGCGCATGTACCGGACCATGGCCGCTACGGCCACCCTCGCCCTCGCCCTGGGGGGAGCCGCGCTCGCGGCGCCCGCCGCCCAGGCGGCCCCGACGACCTCGGGCTCTCTCGTCCACGAGGACGGCGAGCTCTGGTACAAGGCCGCCGCGGGACAGAAGAACGACCTGACGGTCTCCGAACAGATCGTCAGCCGTGGGGAATTCGAGTCCTATTACGTCCTCACCTTCCGCGACCAGGGTGACATCACCATCGATCCGGAGGCGGCGAACTGGGACGAGTGCGCCTATCCGACCGCGAGCGATCACACCGTCGCGCAGTGCGCGGTGGAAATCCCGCAGAACTCCGACGACTCCGACAACTTCGACGTCGATCTCGGTGACGGCGACGACACCGCGAAGATCGACCCCGACGGTTCGGCCTACGCCGGAATTCACGGCGGCGCCGGCGACGACGTCCTCCAGGGCAGCGCCGCGCCCACGTTCTACGGCGAGGACGGCAACGACACGATCGACGGTGGCGGCGGTGTCATGGGCTTCGGCGCCTACGGCGGCGACGGCGACGACACCATCACCGACTGCGCGCAGGAGTGCCACGGTGACGCCGGGAACGACACCATCACCGGCGGCGCCGAGGACAACATCCTGCGCGGTGACTCCGGCAACGACATCCTCCGTGGCGGCAAGGGCACCGACGCCCTCTACGGCGGCGAGGACGACGACGAGCTGTACGGCGAGGAGGGCGACGACACCCTCTACGGCAACAGCGGCGACGACGTGCTGTGGGGCGGCCAGGGCGATGACACCCTCTCCGGCGGCCCGGGCAGCAACGAGGTCCACCAGGACTGAGTCCGGGCAGG
Organism: Streptomyces sabulosicollis; assembly: GCF_016103465.1. Taxonomy (GTDB): domain Bacteria; phylum Actinomycetota; class Actinomycetes; order Streptomycetales; family Streptomycetaceae; genus Streptomyces; species Streptomyces sabulosicollis. The sequence continues at coordinate 1,238 of NZ_JAEEAP010000518.1, read as the reverse complement.
ACCAGGTCCTCCGGGGCCGGGGTTCCCTTCCGGGGGGCCCCGGCCCTCCCCGTCGCCTACTTCCCCCAGATCCCGCGATACGCCTGCCGATAGCCCTCGGAGTCCCAGGACAGCGCGCCACCGCTGTTGGCGGCCGTGGTGATGTGCACCGCGGGGACGTATCCGCTGGCGGGCTTGTCCGCGAAGGCGCGGTTGAACTCATCGACGATCTGCCAGCCCTGTTCGGTGAGGGGCTCGGGCACCGTGGCCGCCTGGAACCGCTTGCCGTTGACGCGCTGGAAGGCCGACGGGTCGCCGTCCCCCGCCCCGATGTTGAACGGGGCGCCCGCGCCGTCCTTGCCCGCGGCGCGCAGCGCGGCGGCGGTGTGGCGGAAGTACAGGTCGTTGATGGCGGCCGAGTAGGTCCACTTGTCGCCGAAGCGGGAGAGCAGTGACCGGACTTCCCCGATGGCGCGCTTGCTGACCTCGGGTATCGGCATGTTCCGGTAGCTCAGCAGCCTGACGTCGGAGCAGGTGGCCAGCTCCTTCTTGATCAGGTCCGACTTGCGCTTCGCGAAGGGCACCGTGCCGTCGGTGAACAGCACCACGCCCGCACGGCCGCCCGAGCGGGCGATGATCCAGTCGGCGCTGATCTTCGCGACGTCCTCGACCCGGGTGGTGACGTTGGTGAAGAGATCGGGGCTTCCACCGGGCCCCGGAGTCGGGGCGGCGTGCCAGCCGATCACCGGAATGCCCGCCGCCTTGGCCTCCTTGATCTCGTCGGCGACGCTGCCGGGGTCGAAACCGGCGATGGCGATGCCGTCCGGCTCGAGCGCGAGCGCCTGCTTGAAGGCGGACCGGTAACCGTCCGGCGTGCCCTGGCCGTTGATGGTGCGGGCGCTCCAGCGCAGCAGCGACGCGGCCTCCTGGACGCCCTGGGCTACTCCGGCCGGACCGGGGTTGGAGAGGTCATGGGCGATGAAGACGACGCTCTTGCCGTGACCGGCCGCCTCGGGCCCGGTGGTGGGGCCCTTCCAGGGGGCGTCGACGGCCTCCGCCTTCTTGACGGCCCGCTCGGCTCTGGCGAGGACGGTGGGGCAGCCGGGTTTGGCGGAGGTCCGGTGGGTCGTGGTGGAGGCGGCGCCGGGCTCGCAGCCGGCGGTGGCCACGGCCAGCAGCGCGATGGCCGTCAGGGCCGCCTTGCGGGTGGGGTGCACGGGTCTCCTCGCAGGGCACGGGGTGGTACGGAGGGTACGGGC
>NZ_JAEEAP010000517.1 GCF_016103465.1 Streptomyces sabulosicollis | reverse complement strand
GGGCCGGAGCGGCCGCCGGGGCAGGGGCCCCGGCCGGGGCCGCGAAGCCCGGTGCGGCGGCGGCCTGGCCGGGCGGCGCGAAGCCGGGCGTGGCGCCCTGGGCGGGCGCGGGGGCGGGCTCCTCCTCGGCCACCTCACCACCGAAGTTCTTGAGCAGCGCCTCCAGTCCGCCGTCGAAGCCCTGCCCGACGGCGGCGAACCGCCAGACGTCCTTGAGGTAGAAGTCGCCCAGCATCACCGCGCGTTCGGTGCTGAACTCGGCGCCGGTGAAGGAGTACCGGGCCACCTCCTCGCCGCCCGCGACGATCCGGATGTAGCCGGGGCCGATCTGCGACATCTGACCGGCGCCGTCGATGGTCGCGGTGAAGGAGAGCTTCTGGATGGCGGGCGGGATGCTGTCGAGCGTGACACGGAACGAATCCGTGTCACCGGCCTGCGGCCCGAGTTGCTGTATCGCTTCTTCAGGGGACTTCGGCTGATTGAAGAAGATGAAGTAGCGGTCGTCCGACAGCCGCTCGTTCGCGTCGAGACCGAAGCAGCTGATGTCGAAGCCCAGGCCGGGTCCGGCGATCTGCACCCCGACGTACAGATCCCTCCCGGCCGTCAGATCACTGATCCTGGCCTTGTGGCCGCGCTGGAATTCCCTGGCCATACGTTAGGACCGTCCCCCATCGCCGTACCGGTGTGTGCATTGCGCGCCAGGCTAGCCGCTGCCGCCGACTATGAGCGACGCCGGGAAGCGGGATGTGGTTCCCGCGCGGCCCTGGGGCTGATCCCCACCGCCCGGGTGCGGTCACCTTACGGCTGGTCGTCCGCGGGCCCGGAGAGGTGCGGCAACCGCCCGGCGGCGACCACCCCTTCGAGATAGCCCCGCGCCCGCTCGGTCCGCGGATACGCCTCCAGGAGCTGCCAGAAGCGGTCTCCGTGCCCCGGCACCAGCAGATGGGCCAGCTCATGGAGGAGCACATAGTCCACGACGTACTCCGGCATGCCCTGGAGCCGGTGGGAGAGCCGGATGCTGCCCTCGGCGGGGGTGCACGACCCCCACCGGGTGTTCTGGTTGGTGACCCAGCGGACGGAGACGGGCCGGGCCCGCCCGCCCAGGTACTGGCCGGAGAGCCACTCGGCGCGGGCGGCCAACTCCGCGTCGCCCAGCATCCGCTTGCTCTCCTGCGCGGCCAGCTTGTCCAGCATGACGCTCACCCAGCGCCGCTCCTCCGCCTCGGACATCCGGGCGGGGATGAGGACGACGGTGCGGCCGCCCTCGCGATAGGCGGAGACCGTCCTGCGCCGCCGGGTGCTGCGGCGGACCTCGACCGCACTCGCGTCGGAGCCTCGGGTCTGCGGGCTCGGGACGGTGCTCGGTGCGCTCGCGGCGCTGCGGGAGACGTTCTCTCCCGCGGTGTGAGGGGGCGGGTCGGCGGACACGCCCCGACGTTACCCGCTGGCAGCCGGGGAAGTCCCGTCCCGCCGGTGGTTGCGGACCGAACCACTCCACGGTGGGCACGGCTTGTACGACCGGCGTTCGTACGACTTATTCCACTGCCTGTGGACAACGCGCTGCGGGGTCCGGACGCCGAGCCGCATGCTGAAGACGGATCGACGGACAGCACATCAGACATCAGACGGGGGGACGGCGATGCATCCGATGCTCAAGCCCGCGCTGCGGCGCGGCTGGCGGAGCCGGGACACGGTGCAGTTCGGGGTGGCCCGGGCGCATGCGGTGGTGATGGGGCCGGTGGACACGGCCACGGGCAGCTTTCTGGAGCTGCTGGACGGCACCCGCGGTCTGCCGCTGCTGCGGCAGGAGGCCCGGGCCATCGGACTGCCGGAGGGGCGGGCCGACGCACTGGTGGACCGGCTGGCCGCGGCCGGTCTGCTGGACGAGCCGAGGGACGGCGGTGAGCCCGCAGCCGCCCTGGACCGGCTGCGGCCCGACGCCGGGGCGCTGTCGGTGCTGCATCCCGAGCCCGGAGCGGCGGCGCGGCTGCTCGCCGCGCGGCGGGCGATGCGGGTTCAGGTGCGGGGCGCCGGCCGGGTCGGGGCGGCGGTCGCGGCCGCGCTGTCGGGCTCGGGGATCGGCCGGGTCGATGTTGTGGACGGGGGGTGTGTCGAGCCGTGGGACGTGGCTCCCGGCGGGCTGTCGGCCGAGCAGATCGGGGAGCGCCGGGACCTGGCCGCGCGCCGCGTGGTGCGCCGGGCCGCGCCCGCCCCGCTTCCCCGCCGGTCGGCTCGGCGGCGGAGCTCCGCGGAAGAGCGGCCCCCTTCAGGAGAGCGCACCCCCTCAGGAGAGCGGCCCCCTTCAGGGCAGCGGGCCCCCTCGGCCGAGCCCGGGCTGGCGCTTGTGGTGATCGCCCCGCGTGACGGCCTCGCGGCGTACGCACCGGATCCGGAGCAGGCCCGGCCGCTGCTCGCCTCCGGCACACCCCATCTCTATGCGGGAGTCATCGAGGCCACGGGCGTGGTGGGCCCGCTGGTGGTGCCGGGGATCACGCCCTGCGCGGGCTGCGCCGCGGCGGGCCGTGCCGAGCGGGAGCCGGTGTGGCCGCGGATGCTCGCGCAGTGGCGGTCCGGGCGCCGGCGCACCGCCCCGGCCTGTGACACGGCGCTGGCGATGGTGGTGGCGGGGCTCACCGCGGTCCAGGCGCTGGCCTTCCTTGACGGCCGGCCCTCCGGGGGCGTGGGTGTCCGCTGGGAGCTGGCGCTCCCCTCGCTCGTCTGGGAGGCGCGCCCGGTCGAAGCACATCCCGGATGCGGCTGCGGAGCGGCCGGGGAGGAGGATGCCGTATATGCCTCGGCCGCAGAGGCACCGCACGCGACAATGTCCGGGTGACCCACGTCCGCGGAGTGGGCACGGGGGCCCGGGGGCCACCTTCCGGGATGGCACGGCTGTAGTTGGAGGGGCGCATGACCGATCTGCCGCGCAAGGCGATCACCCGTACCGCCAAACTGGCGGCGCTGCCCTTGGGATTCGCGGGGCGCGCCACATGGGGGCTCGGGAAGCGGATAGGGGGACGGCCGGCGGAGATCGTCGCACGTGAGGTGCAGCAGCGCACCGCGGAGCAGATGTTCAAGGTCCTCGGCGAGCTCAAGGGCGGGGCCATGAAGCTCGGGCAGGCCATGTCGGTCTTCGAGTCGGCACTGCCCGAGGAGATAGCCAGGCCCTACCGGGCGGCCCTGACCAAGCTCCAGGAAGCGGCCCCTCCCATGCCGACCCGCACGGTCCACGCGGCGCTGGAGGACCGGCTGGGCCCGGACTGGCCGGAGCTGTTCCAGGAGTTCGAGGACAAGCCGGCGGCCGCCGCCTCGATCGGGCAGGTGCACCGGGCGGTCTGGCACGACGGGCGCACGGTGGCGGTCAAGGTGCAGTATCCCGGGGCGGGCGATGCGCTGCTGTCCGACCTCAACCAACTGAGCCGGTTCGCCCGGGTGCTGGGACCGCTGGTGCCGGGGCTGGACGTCAAGCCGCTGATCGCGGAGTTGCGCGAGCGGGTCGCCGAGGAGCTGGACTACGAACTGGAGGCGGCGTCCCAGCGGGTCCATGCGGAGGAGTACGCACGGGACGCGGAGATCGTGGTGCCCGAGGTGGTGCACCAGAGCGACCAGATACTGATCACCGAATGGCTGGAGGGGGTGCCGCTCTCCGAGGTGATAGCCGACGGCACGCAGGAGGAGCGGGACCGCGCCGGACAGCTGCTGGCCCGCTTTCTGTTCTCGGGGGCGTCCCGCACCGGTCTGCTGCACGCCGATCCGCATCCGGGGAACTTCCGGCTGCTGACCGGTGACGCCCCGGACGGGCCGCCGGAGCAGTGGAAGCTGGGCGTTCTGGACTTCGGTTCGGTGAACCGGCTCCCGGGAGGGCTTCCGGAGCCCATCGGCATCGCGCTGCGCATGGCGCTCGAGGGCGACGCCGCGGGGGTCTATGAGCTGATGCGCGGGGAGGGGTTCGTCAAGCCGACGATCGAGCTCGACCCGGATGATCTGCTGGACTTCCTGCTGCCGATGCTCGAACCGGCCCAGGTCGACGCGTTCGTCTTCGACCGGCAGTGGCTGCGCAGCCAGGCGGCGCGGATGGCCGACCGCCACTCCCCCGTCTATGAGCTGGGCAATCAGCTGAATCTGCCGCCCGCCTATCTGCTGATCCACCGGGTGACACTGAGCACCATCGGGGTGCTGTGCCAGCTGGGTGCCACGGTGCGGATGCGGGATGAACTCGAGTCATGGGTCCCGGGCTTCGCCGCGGACCCGGAGGTCGAGGGCCGGACCGAAGAAGGCTCCCCGGCAGACGCGGAGGAAGAGGCCGCGGGCGGCGCCGAGGAAGAGGCGGCGGAGACCTCGGCCTGAGCGCGGGCGTTTCGGGGTAGCCGAAGGGCCGGTCCGATCGGACCGGCCCCCGTGATCACGCGCGGGGTCCGCGTAGGACCCGTCAGCGTGTGTGGTGTGTCAGCTCCGCCTCTGGCCGGTGCCGCACATGGTGGTCACTGCATGACCGCCATCGCCAGGGCGCGGCGGGCGCGAAGCGAGGCACGCTCCGCACGCCGCTGCATCCGGCGGGCGGCCGCGAGCCGAACGGCCTGCCGTTCGGACTCGGCCTCCTGCAGCCGGTCGTGCATATGCGCACGTGCCAGGGCTTCTTGCATGAGTTGCATCTCTCGGTTCCTGTTCTGGCGCGCCTCGGGCGCACCGGAGGTATCAGGTGCGGGGGTGTCGGAGACCGGTGGGGTCATCGTCGGGACCTGCTTCATGGGGTCGTGCGTCGCTGGGCGATCGATGGTGCCGATGGTGCTCATGCCGCGACCGGGTTCTTACGCGGGCGACCACGCGGCCGCTTGCGGGCCACCACCACGCCCTGGACGAAGAGCTCGCCGCCCCAGACACCCCAGGGCTCACGGCGGTCCTTGGCACCGGCGAGGCATGCCTCCCGCAGCGGGCAGGTCTGACAGAGCGACTTCGCGTACTCGACGTCGGCCGGGGACTCGGCGAAGAAGACCTCCGGGTCGTACGAGCGGCACGGAACGGCTACGCCCAGGTTCTCGATGGCCTCATCGAGTTCGGTGAGGGCGGTGAGCGGGGTCAAGGAGTCCTCCGAGGAGTCAGGCGGGCGGTTCAGGTCGGTCGATGCGGACGGGGCGGGTGCGTTGAGTTGCACGGTGTGTGTTCCTCGTCTCTTCGGTCCGGCTGGTGGCCGGGCTCTGGCAAATCAAAAGGGCCGCGGATCCCGGTGTGGGTTCCGCGGCCCTGGAAGGTGCCGACCTGATCCTGGATCAGGCTGGATAACTCCAGGGTTCGAGCCTGCGGAAGGCCCACGTCTTGTGGTGCTGCTGCGTCGTCCGGGATTCGGCACCATTGGCCGCAAAGGCATAGGCCATTGCCTGTGCCGCTACCGCAGGTGCCTGGATCGGTCGCTCGCTGAGACGCGCCTCATTGGCGCCGGGCATACCGGTGCCAGGGAGCGCGGAGCCGAGCAGGCATGTGGCGACGACCGACCGATCGGCCTTTTTGATGGTGTTGATGAAGCTGATCATTGGTCTTCGCCTCCTCTCGGCGTCTCAGGGACCGATCCGAAACCAGTCCGGGTGTTCAGTACAACACGGAATCCTCGGCTCCTGGAAGGGCCGTTGTCTTCCGTGCTCGGAAGGCTATGGGTAGGCCCTCCACGCGCGCAAACTATTTTTCCGTCGAGTTTTGCCATGGGTCACCCGAATGGCTTCCCCCGGCACCGCCGTCGCCCTCGCCATCGAGTGCGGAGGGCAGTTCCCGGCCCGCGCACAGCGCGAGAACATCGGCCCCGAACCGGTCCAGCTTGCGCCTTCCCACACCGGAGATGCGGGCGAGCTCCGGTTCGGTTCCCGGAACGGCCTCGGCGATCGCGAGCAGTGTCTTGTCGGTGAACACGCAGTAGGCCGGCTGCCCCAGCAGCCCCGCCTGCTCCGCCCGCCAGTCGCGCAGCCGCTCATAGAGCGCCTCGTCCAGCTCGGACGGGCAGCCCTCACAGCGCATCAGCTTCATCTCGCCCGCGTCGGTCAGCGCCCGGCCGCACACCCGGCAGTGGACCGGGCCACGCCGCCTGCGCGCCC
>NZ_JAEEAP010000516.1 GCF_016103465.1 Streptomyces sabulosicollis | reverse complement strand
GAGGGGCGGGGAGGGGAACAGCCCGCCGCAGGCGTCACGATCGGCCGGACGCCCCCTAGGTGCACCACCACAGGAAGCGCTGGCAGGTCTCCGTGGGCGTCGGGGTCGGCGTCGGTGCGACGGTCGCCGGGGCGGTGGGCCTCGGGTTCGGCGGGGTGGTGGGCTGGTGGGTCGCCCCGGAGCCGCCCGGGGCCGAGGAGGAGTCGGAATCGTCCGACGGGTCGGAGGACGAGGCGTCGTCCGGATCGGACGAGGTGTCGCCGTCCTCGCCCTTGGACTCGTCACCGTCCTTGCCCTTGCCCTTGGACGACTTCCCGTCCTCACCGTCCGCCGCCGAGGAGCCCGCGCTCGGACCGGCCGTGTTCTGGACGATCGTCTCGGCGGACTCCGTCACGCCGCCGTCGCGGTCGGCCACCGGCTCCTGCCGCCTGGGTGCCGGGGAGGACTCCCGCCAGTGCCCCTCGGTGGCCAGCTCGGCCACGAACACGGCGGCCAGCACCGGCCCGAGCACCGACGCCAGGATCGCCACCCGGCGCCCCCGCCCCCGGCGGGCCCGACGGGCGCGGCGGCCGAGGAGCCCCCGGGACTTGGGCTTCCGGCGCGAGGCGCGGGTGGCGCGGGCGGCGCGGGTGGCGCGCGAGGCCCGAGTGGTGCCGGAGGCACGGGAAGCCCGGGCCGCCCGACGTTCCGCCCGCGTGGCGGGCGCCTCGGCCCCGCCCTCGTCCGCCGCGTCGGACGCGGCGGAGGGCAGCCCGAGGTCTTCGACCGGCCTCCCGCACCCAGGGCAGGAGACGGCACCGTTCAGATGGCGGCGGCAGGGAGAGCAGTAATCCATTTCGCCGGGCAGGTTATGTGACCAACGGGTAGGTCAGCAGGACGCGGGGTGTGAGGATCCTGTGCAAAGAACCGCACGAAAGCCCTCGTCAGGCCCCTGCCTTCCGGCGCACCGGCGACGGCCTGGGCAGGTCCGGCCCCGCTCAGCCGCCGAAGGCGGGCTGTGCGAGACCCTGCCCCACACCCTGGATGACCAGCAGCGACCCGGCGAGCGGCGGCGCGGCGGGGCCGAGTCCGACCCGTGCCGAGGTCAGATACAGATCGGTGAGGTCCGCACCGCCGAAGGCACACGCGGTCGGGCGCGGGAACGGCAGCTCCACCACCCGATCGAGTGTCCCGTCAGGGGCGTAGCGACGGATCGCGGCGCCGTCCCACAGGGCGACCCACACCGCGCCGTCGGCGTCCACGCACAGCCCGTCCGGGAAGCCCGCGCCCTCCTCGACCTCGGCGAACGGCCTCCGCCCCGAGACCACCGGACCGTCGGGGTCCACGACGTCGAAGACGTCGATACGGCGGGTGGGGGTGTCGATGTAGTACATGAGGCGGCCGTCCGGACTCCAGCCGATGCCGTTGCTGACCGTCACCTCCGACAGGAACTCCGTACGGGAGCCGTCGACCCCGACCCGGGAGAGCGTGCCGCCGCCGGCCCCCTCGTCGTAGCGCATGGTGCCCGCCCACAGCGAGCCGTCGGGCGCCACCGCGGCGTCGTTGCCCCGGCGGCCGGGGACCGCCTCGCGCAGCAGCCAGTCGAAGCCGCCGTCGGCGCCGTACACCCCGATGCCGTCGCGGAGGTTGACCACCAGGCCGCCGCCCGCGCGGGGCTTGGCCGCGCCGACGTGCTGCTCGGTGCCCAGGGTGGTGCGGCGGCCGGTGGCGGGGTCGTAGGTGTGGACGCGGGAGGAGAGGATGTCCACCCAGATCAGCCGCTGGGCGGCGGCGTCCCAGGTGGGTCCCTCACCGAGCACGGCGCTCGCGCGCACCGCGATCTCGAGCGACGGCCGTGTGCTCATATGTCCCGCCTCCGATGTCCCAGCCGCACCGACAGTTCACCCGCGCCCTTGGCTGCCAGCTCCTCCAGCTCGGCCTGGCGCTCATCGCTCCAGCGGATCGTCGGCACCGAGATCGACAGCGCCGCGACCACCTTCCCCGTGGAGTCCCGTACGGGGGCCGCCACGCAGTTCACATCCGGATTGGACTCCCGCCGCTCGACCGCGACGCCGCGCTCGCGCACGGCGTCGAGGTGGCGGCGCAGCTCGGCGGGGGAGGTGATGCTGTTGTCCGTCATCGCGACCAGCGGCTGATCGTCGGACAGCCGCGTGGCCAGGGCGTCCTCCGGGAGGGAGGCGAGCAGCATCTTGCCGACCGAGGTGCAGTGGGCGGGCAGCCGGCGGCCCGCGGCGGAGACCATGCGGACGGCGTGGGTGGAGTCGACCTTGGCGATGTAGATGACGTCCATGCCCTCGAGGATCGCGACATGCACGGTCTCGTCGCAGGTCTCGGCGACGCTCCGGGCCACCTGCTGGCCCTCGGCGGCCAGGTCGAGCTGCTCGGCGTAGCGGCTGCCCAGCTGGTACGGCCGCACCCCGAGCCGATAGCGGCCGGGCTGGTCGGGGACCTGGACCAGATAGGAGCGGGCGGCCAGAGTGGTCACCAGCTCGTGGACCGTCGTACGGGGCAGCCCGAGCCGACGGGTGATCTCGGGCGCGGAGAGTGTGCCGTCTCCGTCCAGGAAGAGCTCGAGTATGTCCAGAGCCCGTGTCACCGCGGGCACCAGGCGTCCCATAGTGCTCGCCCCCCCTTCTGGTTCAGCTGGCAAGCGTTCGAGATCCCGGCCGGTGGCCGGTATCGCGAACAGGTTATGCGGAGGGGACTTCCCCCGGCAATGGTCCGGCAAAGGCACGATGTGGAGGACGCCCGGCCGTACGGCATCGCCCGGCCGTGCGCCGTGGGGCGGCAGCCCGTACGCCGTGGGACGCCCGCCCGTACGCCATGGAGCGGCAGCCCGTACGCCGTGGGACGCCCGCCCGTACGCCATGGAGCGGCAGCCCGTACGCCACGATAGGAGCCATGGATTCCGCGCCCGGCCCGTTCCCTCGCCCCGACTCGTTCCCCTCCCCCTTCCCCTTCGTCCTCGTGCTGCTGCGCCGGATGGCCGACCATCAGCCGGGGCTGGTCGAGGACGCACTGCGCGAGCTGGGCTTCGGGCGTGCGGTGATGCGCGAGGCCAACCGCCGCTGGCAGGCCATGCAGCGCTCGCCGCGGCGGCGCTCGGCGGTCGCCCGCTACCGCGCCGTGCTGGGCCCGCCCGAGTCCACCGCCACCCGCCGGATCGGCGATCTGACCTGCGAGGCGCTGAGCTGGTCCGTGCCGCTGTGGCCGGATCTGCGGTTCGAGGTGCTCACCGCGCCGAACGGGGCGGTGTGGAACGAGTGGCTGGTGCGCGCTCCGGGCGCGCCCGGGCCGCGGTTGCGTACGGCCGCCGACCTGCTGCCCTGGTCCTGCACGGTGGACGAGGTGGCGCGCGCCTTCGCACCCGCGCGGCCCATGGAGGGCTCGGCGCCCACCCGCTGGCGGCTCGCCTTCGACGCGCCCGAGGCGGAGAACGATGAACTCCGCCACTATGTGGCGGAGTTCACCTGGGGACTGCTGCAGCGTATGGAGGACGTCAGGCCAGCTTCGCCGACAGCGTGATCTCCGTACCGGCGAGCGCCTGGCTCACCGGGCAGTTCTTCTTGGCGTCCTCGGCCGCCGCGACGAACGCGGCCTCGTCCAGGCCCTCCACCGTGCCCTCGACGGTGAGGTGGATACCGGTGATCCCGGTACCGGGCTGGAAGGTGACCTCGGCCTGGGTGGTCAGCTGGGTGGGCGGGTTGCCCGCCTGGGTGAGGCCGTGCGAGAGCGCCATCGAGAAGCAGCTGGAGTGGGCCGCCGCGATCAGCTCCTCGGGGCTGGTCTTGCCGCCTGCCTGCTCGGCGCGGGACGGCCAGGAGACCGGCTGCTCGCCGATGCCGGAGGAGTCGAAGGTGACGGTCCCCTTGCCCTCGGCCAGATTGCCCTGCCAGACGGTGTGCGCGGTACGCGTCGTAGCCATGCTCGCTGTTCCCTGCTTCCTGTCGGACGTGCGGTATGCGTAGACGGTCAAAGATGATCACCGGGCGGGGGTGCCACCGCTTCCGGTCGCCCCCTGTTCGGAGATCGCCTCCGAGCCTACGTTCCAGGCGACCATGGCCGGGCGACCATGCTCAGTTCCCAGTCGACTGACGGTCGCGGTGTCCAGCCGGAAGAGCGCACCGGCGGACGGCGGCAGGCCCAGCCGCCGGGCGGTGAGCACCCGCAGCACATGGCCGTGCGCCACCAGCACCACATCGGCGCCGTCCGCCGCCTCCAGCTCGGGGGCGATCCGGTCGAGCACCCGGTCCACCCGGGCCCCGATCCGCTCGGGAGACTCGCCGGGGTGGTCGGATCCGGCCGGCGGGACGCCGTCGGTCCACAGGTTCCAGTCGGGGCGGGTGCGGTGGATCTCGTCGGTGGTGATGCCCTCGTAGCCGCCGTAGTCCCATTCGCGCAGGTCGGGCTCGAGGGTGAGGTCCTCGAGCCCGGCGAGCCGCGCGGTCCGCACGGCCCGGTCCATCGGGCTGACCAGGACCAGCCCGATCTTCCGCGCGGCGAGCGGCCGGCGCAGCGAACGGGCCTGCTCCGCACCGCGCGGGGTCAGGGGCAGATCGGTCCAGCTGGTGTGCTTGCCCGACCGGCTCCACTCGGTTTCGCCGTGCCGGACGAGCAGCAGCTCAGCCACGGCCGCCGGGCGCCTTCGCCTGGCCCGCGACTCCCTGCCCCTTCTCCTCGTCGATGGCCCGCTTCTCGTTCGCCGCGGCGGCGATGGAGGCGCGCACCGAGTCCATGTCCAGGTCGCGGGCCTGGCCGATGAGGTCTTCCAGGGCCGGCTCGGGGAGCGCGCCGGGCTGGGCGAAGACCGCGATGTTCTCCCGCACGATCATCAGCGTGGGGATGGACTGGATGTCGAAGGCGGCGGCCAGCTCGGGCTGGGCCTCGGTGTCGACCTTGGCGAACAGCAGATCCTGGTGGCGCTCGGCGGCCTTCTCGTAGATGGGTGCGAACATCCGGCACGGCCCGCACCAGGAGGCCCAGAAATCAATCAGTACGAATTCGCTCCCGGACACGATCTCGTCGAAGTTGTCCTTGGTGAGCTCGACGGTGCTAGTGCTCATGCCTGCGTTACCCGCTTCCGTACGTCGGCAGATGCCACATGCACCGTAACCCCGCCACCGCCCGCCGTTATTCCTGAACAGGGGCGGGGTCGGCGCCGCTGCCCGGGGCCGGGTCCTTCCGGCGGATCTCCGCCAGCAGGTCCCTAGGCCGTCCGGAAGCGTACGCCCAGCTCGGCGGGGGTGAAGCGGTGTACGTCCCGGGTGGAGAGCCCGCGGTCGGTCCCCCGGAAGACCCAGAAGCCGCCCGTCCTGCCGTGGCCGTAGCCGGGCGCGGCGGCGACCACGTCGTCGTGTCCGTCCCCGTCGACGTCGAGCAGCGGCGGCTGCGGGGCGAAGGCGTCGAAGCCGTACCGGGTGTGCCGACCGGGCACGCCCGGGGTGTCCAGGTCCAGGGACAGCTCCCCGCCCCGCCCCCCGTGTGCGCTCCCGGCCGGGCCGGGGGCGTACTCGCCGCCGCGCCCGTGCCGTGAGCCGGGCAGCAGGGTGAGCCGGCCGTTGCCGTTGTTCTTCTCCGGGGTGGCCACCACGAGGTCGGGGCGGCCGTCGCCGGTGATGTCGCCGACGGCCGGGGAACCGCCGAAGCCGTCGCCGCGCCGTGCGTCGCCGGGCCCGCCCGGGCCGGACTGATCGACGGTGAGATCGGAACGCCCCCGCCCCAGGCCGGACTTGGCGCCGTGGACGACGGTCAGCCGCCCGGAGCCGCGGTGGCGGCCGGGGCCGAGGGTCCCCTGGCCGGGCGCGAGCAGGTCGTCGATCCCGTCGTGGTCGGCGTCCCCGGCCGCGGGCTCGCGCGGGCCGTCCTCCGTGCCGAGGGCGTGGGCCAGGCGCGCCTCGGGCCGCTTGTCCCGCACCAGGCCGCCCGGCCCGCCGCGGTAGTGGGCGACGGGGGTGTCGAGCGGGTCGGTGTCGCCGGGCCCCCGCTGATCGGGCCGTAGCGGCTGATCGAGGCCGTAGCGGTAGGTCAGCACCACATCGGTGCGGTGGTCGCCGTCGAAGTCTCCGGCGGTGGCGGTGGCGGGTGCGGTGCGGCGGGGCCGGTC
>NZ_JAEEAP010000515.1 GCF_016103465.1 Streptomyces sabulosicollis | reverse complement strand
CGTGCGGTGAGCCCCGGTACGTAACGCCCGGGTGCCGGACCCGGTACGTAAACGCCCGGGTGCCGGACGGGTCTTCGCCCGCCCGGCACCCGGGTGTGTCACGCTGCGTCGGCGCTACGCGGGGACGCTCGCCACGCCCGGCGCCAGGAACGCCTTCCCGTTCACCCGCTCCGAGACGCCCTCGCGGTCCAGGTACGGCGTGATGCCGCCCAGGTGGAAGGGCCAGCCCGCACCGGTGATCAGGCACAGGTCGATGTCCTGCGCCTCGGCGACGACGCCCTCCTCGAGCATCAGCCCGATCTCCTGCGCGACCGCGTCGAGCACCCGGGCGCGCACCTGCTCCTCGGTGAGGACGGTGTCGCCCTGCTGGAGCAGCGCGGCGACCTCCGGGTCCAGCTCCGGCTTACCGGAGTCGTGGACGTAGAAGCCGCGCTTGCCCGCCTCGACCACGCGCCTGAGGTTCTCCGAGACCGTGAAGCGGTCCGGGAACGCGCCGTGCAGCGTCTCGGAGACGTGCAGACCGATCGCCGGGCCGACCAGCTCCAGCAGCACCAGCGGGGACATCGGCAGGCCCAGCGGCTCGATGGCGCGCTCGGCGACGTCCACCGGGGTGCCCTCGTCGATCACGTTCTGGATCTCGCCCATGAAGCGGGTCAGGATCCGGTTGACCACGAACGCCGGGGCGTCCTTGACCAGGACGGCGGTCTTCTTCAGCTTCTTGGCCACGCCGAAGGCCGTGGCCAGCGACGCGTCATCGGTCTTCTCACCGCGGACGATCTCCAGCAGCGGCAGGATCGCGACCGGGTTGAAGAAGTGGAAGCCCACGACCCGCTCGGGGTGCTTGAGCTGGGAGGCCATCTCGGACACCGACAGCGAGGAGGTGTTGGTGGCGAGGATGGCGTGCTCCGGCACGACCGCCTCGACCTCGGCGAACACCTGCTGCTTGACGCCCATCTCCTCGAAGACCGCCTCGATGACGAAGTCGGCGTCGGAGAAGGCGGCGGCCTTGTCCAGCGAACCGGTCACCGCGGCCTTGAGGCGGTTGGCCTTGTCCTGGTTGATCCGGCCCTTGAGCAGCAGCTTGTCAATCTCGCCGTGGACGTATTCCACGCCCTTGTCGACCCGTGCCTGGTCGATGTCGGTCAGCACGACCGGCACCTCGAGACGCCGCGCGAACAGCAGCGCCAGCTGCGAGGCCATCAGACCCGCGCCCACGACGCCCACCTTGGAGACCGGGCGCGCCAGCGACTTGTCCGGGGCGCCGGCCGGGCGCTTGCCGCGCTTCTGCACCAGGTTGAAGGCGTAGATGCCGCTGCGCAGCTCGCTGCCCATGATCAGGTCGGCGAGCGCCTTCTCCTCGGCCTCGTAGCCACGGGCGAGGTCGCCGTTGCGCGCGGCGTCGATGATCTCCAGCGCACGGTAGGCGGCCGGGGCCGCCCCGTGCACCTTGCCGTCGGCGATGGCGCGGCCGCGCACCACGGCCTCGTGCCAGGCGTCGCCGCGGTCGATCTCGGGCCGTACCACCTCGATCTCGCCCTTGAGGACGGCGGCGGTCCAGATCAGCGACTGCTCCAGGAAGTCCGCGCCCTCGAAGATCGCGTCGGCGATCCCGAGCTCATAGACCTGCTCGCCCTTGAGCTGCTTGTTCTGGTTGAGCGAGTTCTCGATGATGACCGAGACCGCGCGGTCGGCGCCGATCAGGTTCGGCAGCAGGGTGCAGCCGCCCCAGCCGGGCACCAGGCCCAGGAACACCTCGGGCAGCGAGAAGGCGGGCAGCGCCGCGGAGACGGTGCGGTAGGCGCAGTGCAGCCCGACCTCGACCCCGCCGCCCATCGCCGCGCCGTTGTAGTACGCGAAGGTGGGCACGGCGAGCGTCGACAGCCGCTTGAAGACGTCATGGCCGCCCTTGCCGATGGCCAGCGCGTCCTCGTGGCGCTTCAGCAGCTCCACGCCCTTGAGGTCGGCGCCCACGGCGAAGATGAACGGCTTGCCGGTGATGCCGACACCGGTGATCTCGCCGTCCGCGGCCTCCTTCTCGACCTGGTCGATCGCCGTGTTGAGGTTGGCGAGCGAGGCCGGGCCGAAGGTGGTGGGCTTGGTGTGGTCCAGGCCGTTGTCGAGCGTGATGAGCGCGAAGCGGCCCGCGCCCTGGGGGAGATCGAGGTGGCGGACGTGCGCCTGCGTCACGACCTCGCCCGGGAAGAGCTCTGCCGCTCCCTTGAGAAGCTCTGCGGTGTTGGTCACTTGTTCCCCTCGAAGTGCGGGTTCTCCCAGATCACGGTGCCACCCATGCCGAAGCCGATGCACATCGTCGTGATGCCGTAGCGGACCTCGGGGTGCTCTTCGAACTGCCGTGCCAGCTGCGTCATCAGGCGGACACCGGAGGAGGCCAGCGGGTGGCCGAAGGCGATCGCGCCGCCGTACTGGTTGACGCGCTCGTCGTCGTCCGCGATGCCGAAGTGGTCCAGGAACGACAGGACCTGGACGGCGAACGCCTCGTTGATCTCGAACAGGCCGATGTCCTCGATGGACAGACCGGCCTTGGCGAGGGCCTTCTTGGTGGCCGGGACCGGGCCGTAGCCCATCACCTCGGGCTCGACGCCCGCGAAGGCGAACGAGACCAGGCGCATCTTCACCGGCAGGCCGAGCTCCCGGGCGAAGTCCTCGGAGGCGATCAGCGAGGCGGTGGCGCCGTCGTTGAGCCCGGCGGAGTTACCGGCCGTGACCCGGCCGTGCGGGCGGAACGGGGTCTTCAGCGTGGCCAGGCCCTCCAGCGTGGTGCCCGGGCGCATCGGCTCGTCGGCGGTGGCCAGGCCCCAGCCCGGCTCCCCGCCCTCGGGGGAGGTACGGCGCACCGAGATCGGCACCAGGTCCTGCTGGATCTTGCCGTTGGCGTACGCCTTGGCGGCCTTCTCCTGGCTGCGCACCGCGAACTCGTCGGCGCGCTGCTTGGAGATGTGCGGCAGCCGGTCGTGGAGGTTCTCCGCCGTCATGCCCATGAACAGGGCCGACTCGTCGACCAGCTTCTCCGAGACGAAGCGCGGGTTGGGGTCGACCGCCTCGCCCATGGGGTGGCGGCCCATGTGCTCGACACCGCCCGCCACCACGGCGTCGTAGGCGCCGAAGGCGATGGATCCCGCGGTGGTGGTCACGGCCGTCATCGCGCCGGCACACATCCGGTCGATGGCGTAGCCGGGGACGGACTGGGGCAGCCCGGCCAGGATGCCCGCGGTGCGGCCGATGGTCAGGCCCTGGTCGCCGATCTGCGTCGTCGCGGCGATGGCCACCTCGTCGATGCGCTCCGGCGGCAGATCCGGGTTGCGGCGCAGCAGCTCCCGGATGCACTTGACGACCAGGTCGTCGGCGCGGGTCTCGTGGTAGATGCCCTTCGGGCCCGCCTTGCCGAATGGGGTCCGGACGCCGTCGACGAAGACGACGTCCCTAGCGGTACGAGGCACGTTGGCTCTCCTCCAGGTGCGGGATGGCACTGCTGCGGGCACGCCCGGGGCGCGCCGTCACACCCTCATGCTACTTATGAGTAACCAAGCTGCCCAGTCCTCACGACCGGAGGGTTGAAGGTCACAGCCGCGGGCCGGCGGCGGGGCCGCCGGTCCACGCGCGTCACATCACGCAGGGGGCGCCAGCAAGGCGGCCGTCAGCACCGGGGTCACCTGGTCGATCTGCCAGGGACGGGCGCCGTGAGCTGCGAGAACGGAGGCGATCGCATCCGTCGTCGGCTCGGCGGGCGGTTCCCAGCACAGCCGCCGGACGGTGTCCGGGGCGATCAGGTTCTCCTGCGGAAGATTCAGCTGTTCGGCCAGTTGGGTGACGGCCGCACGCGCCGCGGAGAGTCGTGCCGCCGCGACCGGGTCCTTGTCGGCCCACGCCCGCGGCGGGGGCGGACCGGTCACCGGCTGGCCCGGCTGGGGGAGGTCGGCCTCCGGCAGGGCCCGCGCGCGGTCCACCGCGGCCTGCCACTGCTCGAGCTGGCGCCGGTTCATCCGGTGGCCGAACCCGTTCAGCGCGGCCAGCGCCCGGACGTCTCCCGGCAGCGCCAGCGCGGCCTCGACGATGGCCGCGTCGCCCAGCACCTTGCCCGGTGAGACATCGCGGCGCTGGGCGATCCGGTCCCGGGCCGTCCACAGCTCGCGCACCACGGCCATCTGCCGGCGCCGCCGGACCTTGTGCATCCCCGACGTCCGCCGCCAGGGATCCTTGCGCGGCGGGGCGGGCGGGGCCGCGGCGATGGCCGCGAACTCCTGGTGCGCCCACTCCAGCTTGCCCTGCCGTTCCAGCTCGTCCTCCAGCGCGTCGCGCAGGTCCACCAGCAGCTCGACGTCGAGCGCGGCGTAGTGCAGCCAGGGCTCGGGCAGCGGGCGGGTGGACCAGTCGACGGCGGAGTGGCCCTTCTCCAGGGCGTATCCGAGGATGTTCTCCACCATGGCGCCGAGCCCCACCCGGGCGAACCCGGCCAGGCGGCCCGCCAGTTCGGTGTCGAAGATCCGGACCGGGATCATGCCTATGTCCCGCAGGCAGGGCAGATCCTGGGTCGCGGCGTGCAGAACCCATTCGGCGTCGGCGATCGCGGCGCCCAGACCGGAGAGGTCGGGGCAGCCGACGGGGTCGATCAGTGCGGTCCCCGCTCCGGCCCGGCGCAGCTGGACCAGATAGGCCCGCTGTCCGTAGCGGTAGCCGGAGGCGCGCTCGGCGTCGACGGCCACCGGGCCGTGGCCCGCGGCGAAGGCCGCGATGACCTCGGCGAGCCCGTCCGCGTCGGCGGTGACGGGCGGGATGCCCTCACGCGGCTCCAGCAAGGGGACCGGCGCCGGGGGGAGGTCGTCCGGAGGAGCGCCCCCGGTGGTTCGCAGTGTCGTCTCTGCTGCGGTCTCTTGGGCGTCGGTCACCTGTCAAGGGTAGCTGTGTGCGGCGAGTACGCAGGGCGCCCGTCGACGGAACGTTCCGTCGACGGGCGCGGGGGGTGGTGGGTGGCGGTGTGGCGGCCGGGCGGGCGGTACGGATCAGTGGATGATCCCGGTCCGCAGTGCGACCGCGACCATTCCCGCCCGGTCCCCGGTGCCCAGCTTGCGGGCGATCCGGGCGAGGTGACTCTTGACGGTGAGCGCGGACAGGCCCATCGAGACGCCGATGGCCTTGTTGGACTGGCCCTCCGCAACCAGCCTCAGCACCTCGACCTCGCGGCCCGACAGCTCCCGGTAGCCGCCCGGGTGGCCGGGGGCGCCCGGCGGGCGGCGGTGCATCCGGGCGGCGGCGCCGAGCGGGGCGGAGCCGGGGCGGCCCGGGATGCCGAGGTTGGTGCGGGTGCCGGTGACGACGTAGCCCTTGACGCCGCCGGCCAGCGCGTTCCGTACGGCGCCGATGTCATCGGCGGCGGACAGGGCCAGCCCGTTGGGCCAGCCCGCGGCGCGGGTCTCGGACAGGAGCGTGAGGCCGGAGCCGTCGGGAAGGTGGACATCGGCCACGCAGATGTCGCGCGGATTGCCGATACGGGGACGGGCCTCAGCGATGGACGACGCCTCGATGACGTCGCGCACCCCGAGGGCCCAGAGGTGGCGGGTGACGGTGGAACGTACGCGGGGGTCGGCGACGACGACCATGGCCGTCGGCTTGTTGGGGCGGTAGGCGACCAGGCTGGACGGTTGCTCGAGGAGAACAGACACCAGGTCCTCCTGGGGAAGTTGTGGGACGGGTCACCACGTCCTTCGGCACCGATACGGCCGGGCTTTAGAGAATGATCACGATTTGGTGAGTAACAATTCGGGCAATTAGGACGACTGATCGATCGCGGCTGATCTTTTAGGCTCGGTTCTCCCCCAGTTAGCGCTGGGAGGTGCCCCCGCCGGGGCGCAAAGGTCTCCCCCAGCTACCGCTGGGAGGTGCCCCCGGCCGGAAGGCCCCAGCACCGCGGGCTCAGCGCGCCTGCGGACCCCGTCGCTGCGGGAGCGAGACGACGCCCGCTTCCGCGGCCCCCGCCGGGGGCAGGCCCGCGATCTGGCACAGGAGGTCGCACCACGCGGCCAGGTGTCCCGCGGTGTCCGGCACGCCGAGCCGCTCCGTACCGCCCTCACCCGTGGGCTCCGGGCGGCGCGGGCCGGGGTGGGC
>NZ_JAEEAP010000514.1 GCF_016103465.1 Streptomyces sabulosicollis | reverse complement strand
CCCCCTGGTTACGGGAAGGGGCGGGGTGGGGAAAGTCCCGCCGGACCCGCGTCGTTACGCCGCGCCCAGCAGCCTCGAGGCGATCGTCACCCCAGGACAGGCGTCCGTCAGTGCCTCCATCAGGTGGTCACCGGCGGCCTTCAGCGCGGTGTCGTCCATGGGGCCCAGCGCGTCGAGGACGAACATCGCCCGGGTGGTGTCGTGGGTGAGCCGGGTGCGGGTGCACTGGCGCCAGTTCCAGCGGCGGCAGGTGGCGCCCGCGTCGTCCCGCCACACCACCTCGCCGGGCGCCGGGTGCTCGACCACCGGCTCGCCCCCGGCCGTCGTCTCGAAGGTCTCGTCGCCCTGGGCGCGCACCAGCCGGGCCGCGCCCACGTAGTGGTCGAGGTCCTCGCCGCCCAGCGGGATCACATGCCCGACCGAGATGGCGTTGTAGATGTCGGTCAGCCGGTCCACCCGGGGCAGCCCGGCGGGCACCCGCCGCAGCAGCGCCTCCGCGCTGGGCCGGGTGCGCTGCGGCTTGGCGCCGAAGGCGCGGAACGCCTCGCGCCACGCGGCCAGGTGCGGATGCTCCTCCACCGGTCCGTCCCCGAACCGCTCCCGCGCCGCCGATTCGGCGTCGGCGAGCAGCCGCTCGCTCAGCTCGTCGCCGGGCCCGGGGCGCAGCCCCTCGGCGGTGATGAGCAGCGCCCGGTAGTCGGGGCGCAGGGCGAGTACGGCGGGGTCGATGGCGGCGGATTCCAGCCAGGCTGCGGCGTCGAACGTCATGTGGTCCACTATGGCATACGGCGTGGTGCAGTGTGCTGGACCGCGACGTATCGGCTCAGAACAGCCCCAGCTGTGCGGTGAGCAACGCGAGGACGACGACGAGCGACCAGCCCAGTAGATGTTCCACCAGGTGGTCCTGGTCGTCGGAGGGGCCTCCGGTGCGGGTGTGGGGGCCGGTGCGGCGCGCCGCGATGTCGGTCATGCGGGTGTCCTCTGTGCTCAGCGATGATCGTGATGAACGTGATGAAAAGGGTCATCACCGTTGCCCAGGGTGCGTCGAGCGGCCACCTCGGGTAAAGGGGGAGTGGCCGAACTCACCCGAGGAGGGTCCACGGTGACCAGCGTCATTCCCAAAGGACTGGGCGAGCAGGTCCGCGCCCTGGCCGGGGGCGAGGTGACCTCCCGTGCGCTGGTCGAGCAGTCGCTCCGGCGCATCGCCGAGACCCAGCCCACCCTCAACGCCTTCCGCCGCGTCCGCGCCGAGGCCGCCCTGCGCGAGGCCGCCGAGGCCGACCGGCGGCTCGCGGCGGGGGAGCGGCTGCCGCTGCTCGGCGTCCCGCTCGCGGTCAAGGACGACACGGACGTGGCGGGCGAGCCCACCGCCTTCGGCTGCTGCGGCGAGTTCCCGGCCAAGGCCGAGGACGGCGAGGCGGTACGGCGGCTGAAGGCGGCCGGAGCCGTGATCGTCGGCAAGACCAACACCCCCGAGCTGGGTCAGTGGCCGTTCACCGAGGGCCCCGCCTTCGGCGACACCCGCAACCCCTGGAACCCGGAGTACACCCCTGGTGGCTCCTCCGGGGGCGCCGCGGCCGCCGTCGCCGCCGGGCTGGTCCCCGCCGCGCTCGGCTCCGACGGCGCGGGCTCGGTGCGCATCCCCGCCGCCTGGACCCACCTCATCGGCATCAAGCCCCAGCGCGGCCGGATCTCCACCTGGCCGGACATCGAGGCGTTCAACGGCATCACCTGCAACGGCCCGCTGGCCCGCACGGTCGCCGACGCGGCGCTGCTGCTGCACGTCGCGACCGGCAACCACGAGGGGGAGCTGCACTGCCCGGAGCCGGTGGACGTGCTCTCCGCGGTGGGCCGCGACCCGGGGCGGCTACGGATCGCCCTGTCGTTCAAGACGGCCTTCACCGGCACGCGGAAGCGGCTGGACCCGGTGGTGCGGGCCGCCATCGTCCGGCTCGCCGAGCGGCTGGCGGCCCTCGGCCATGAGGTCGTGGCGGCCGAGCCGCGCTACGGGCTCGTGGGCTTCGCCTTCCTGCCGCGCGCCACGGCCGGTCTCACCGAGTGGTCCGGCCGCGTCCCCGATCCGCTGCTGCTGGACATCCGCACCCGCGGTGCCGTCCGCAACGGCCGCCTGCTGGGCGGCGCCGCGCTGCGGTGGGCCCGGTCGTACGAGGAGCCGCTGCGGCGCCAGGTGGGGGCGATCTTCGAGCGCTTCGACGTCGTCCTCTCCCCGACGACGGCCACGCCGCCGCTGCGGATCGGGGCCATGGCCGGTCTGTCCGGGTGGCGTACGGACCGGGCCATGATCGCGGCGTGCCCGTACGCCTGGCCGTGGAACGTCCTGGGCTGGCCCGCGATGAACGTCCCCGCCGGGTTCGCCGACCCCGGGCGCCGCACGCTGCCGCTCGGCGCCCAGCTCCTCGGCCCGGCCAACAGTGAGCCCGTGCTCATCTCGCTGGCGGCCCAGCTGGAGGCCGACCAGCGGTGGTACGAACGCTGGCCGCAGGTGTCCCGCCCGGACCTGCAGTGACCCTTCTCTCATACTTTTCAGACATACCCGCTTGAGGGAGAAAGACCAGGTCACGCCTACCTTCGGTAATGAGGAGGGTGCCATCTCGCGTGGTCACGAGCGTGCGAGCGCGTCGCTACACTTCCGCCACATGGTGAAGAGGGTGACCGAAAAGCGTCGGCGAAGAAAACAAACCAGTCAGATATTCGTCAATGCCTCCGGTGGCCGGAGACAGCTCCTGGCGCTCGCGGCGCTGGCTGTCGGCTGTGCCTGCCTCGGTTACCTGCTGCTGCTGGTGGCCGCCCTGTCCGGTGTGCTGTGGCAGGACGACCAGGAGCCGCCCAGGACCGCCGAACGGTCCACGACCGGCAGTGCCCCGACCGCAGGGCCCTGGTCCACCGGCACGGCCCCGACCGCACGGCCCTGGTCCCGCGCCGACTCCCGCGCCGCCGGGGTGACCGCTCCCCTTGCCGCCGCCTCATCCATCGGGGGCGGCCCCTGGTGAGCCCCCGGCACGCCCACCGCCCCGAACCGCGCGGCCACTGGCTGCTGCTGCTCATCGTCGTCTCCGCGGTCGCCGCCGCGCTGGTCTTCGAGGGCTGGACCACCCACGAGGTCGCCTCCCAGCCCACGCGCCGCCCCTGTACCAGCCCGATCCCGAAGGCCGCCGACACCGGGAAACCGGTGGTGCGCATCGACGGCGGCGGGGTGCAGACGGCCGGGATGCCGGCCCGCACCGTCGCCCTCACCTTCGACGGCGGACCCGACCCCGTCTGGACCCCACGCCTGCTGCGCCTGCTGCGCGCACACCACGCGCACGCCACCTTCTTCCTCTCCGGAGTCCAGTCGGCCCGCCACCCCGGGCTGGTGCGGCGGATCCGCGACGCGGGCCATGAGATCGGCTCGCTCACCTACACCGGTTCCGACCTGGGCTCGGCCTCCGCCGCGCGCACCCGGCTGGAGCTGTCCCTGACCCAGACGGCGCTGGCGGGCAGCGCGGGGACCACCACCAGACTGCTGCGGCTGCCGCTCACCACCCAGGCCGACACGATGTGCGGCGGCGAGTGGACGGCCGCCCGGCGCGCCGCCGAGCAGGGCTATCTGCTGGTCGCGGCCGACCGGCCGGACCGGAGGCCGGAACGGGGCGTCATCCAGCAGTACAGCCAGACGGACAGCGCCTACAGCGAGATCAAGAAGCTCTTCCGGAACCGGAAGATCGAGAAGTACACGACGGTGTCCGAGGGGCTCGGCCGGGCCCCGGTCAACGCCCCCGCCTCCACCGTCGGCCAGTTGCAGGGCAAGGCGCTGCTCCAGGTCCAGTCCATCGGGCACGCCTTCGTCCAGGCCATGACCTGGGTGCTCGGCGTCGCGGGCGCCCTGGCGCTGCTACGGCTGGTGTTGATCATCTTCTTCGCGCGGGCCCACGTCCGGCGCCTGCACCGCTTCCGGCCCGGCGCGCCCTGGCTGCGCGAGGTCAACGAGCCGGTGACGGTGCTCATCCCCGCCTACAACGAGGAGGCGGGCATCGAGTCCACCGTGCGGTCACTGCTCGCCTCCACCCACCCGTGGCTTCAGATCATCGTGATCGACGACGGTTCGACCGACCGGACCGCGGACCTCGCCACCTGGATCGACGACCCCCGCGTCTCGGTGATCCGCCAGCCCAACGCGGGCAAGGCGGCCGCCCTCAACACCGGACTGGCCCACGCCCATCACGACATCGTGGTGATGGTCGACGCCGACACCGTCTTCGAACCGGACGCCATCCACCAGCTCGTCCAGCCGCTCGCCCACCCCGCCATCGGCGCGGTGAGCGGCAACACCAAGGTCGGCAACCGCCGTCGGCTGCTGGGCAGGTGGCAGCACCTGGAGTACGTCTTCGGCTTCAACCTCGACCGCCGGATGTACGAGGTGCTGGAGTGCATGCCGACCGTGCCCGGCGCCATCGGCGCCTTCCGGCGGGACGCGCTGCTGGGCGTCGGCGGGGTCAGCGAGGACACCCTCGCCGAGGACACCGACCTCACGATGGCCCTGTGGCGGGCCGGTTGGCGGGTGGTCTACCAGGAGTCCGCCGTCGCCTGGACCGAGGTCCCCACCTCGCTGCGGCAGCTGTGGCGGCAGCGGTACCGCTGGTGCTACGGCACCCTCCAGGCCATGTGGAAGCACCGCCGCGCCCTCCGCGAGGTCGGCCCGGCCGGACGCTTCGCCCGCCGGGCGCTGCCCTACCTCTTCCTCTTCCAGGTGGCGCTGCCGCTGCTCGCCCCCATCGTGGACGTCTTCGCCCTGTACGGCGTGGCGTTCGCCGATCCCGTGGAGTCGATCGGGGTGTGGACCGCCTTCCTCGTGGTGCAGCTGCTCGGCGCCGGATACGCGCTGCGGCTGGACAAGGAACGGCTGCGGGCGCTGTGGGCGATGCCCCTCCAGCTCCTGGTCTACCGGCAGCTGATGTACCTGGTGATCATCCAGTCCGTGGTCAGCGCCCTGTTCGGCACGAGGCTGCGCTGGCACCGCATGCACCGGTCCGGTTCCGCCGGGGAACATCGGACGGTCGGACCGGCCGCCCGTCAGGGTCTGTCATGAGCGGCGGAGGGATAGCCATGCAGAACGGCGCCGACGAGCCCACCCCCCGTCGCCGGTGGCCCCGGCGGCTGTGGCGCACGGTGGTCGTCCTGCTCGCGGTGGTCCTGGTCGGGGGCGCCGCCACGTACGGCTGGGCCTGGTCCCAGCTGAACGACGACGTCGACCTGGCCAAGGTCGAGGACCGCCCGGCGAAGGGCAAGGGCACCAACTACCTCATCGTGGGCTCCGACAGCCGCGACGGACTCTCCCAGGACGACAAGAAGCACCTGCACACCGGCTCGGCCGAGGGCCGCCGCACCGACTCCATGATGGTGCTGCACACCGGCGCCCACGGCGCCACGATGGTGAGCCTGCCGCGAGACTCCTGGGTGACCCTCCCGCCGTTCACCTACCCCATGACCGGTAAGCGCCCCGGACCGTCCAAGAACAAGCTCAACGCCGCGTTCTCGCTGGGCGGTCCCGAGCTGCTGGTGCGGACGATCGAGTACAACACCGGGCTGCGGATCGACCACTACGCGGAGATCGGCTTCGCGGGCTTCGTCAACGTCGTCGACTCGGTGGGCGGCGTGCGGATGTGCCTCGACAAGCCCATCAAGGACGAGAAGTCGGGCGCCGATCTGAAGGCGGGGTGCCAGACGCTGGACGGCCGCCAGGCCCTGGCCTTCGTCCGCCAGCGCCACCAGGAGGCCAACGGTGACCTCGGCCGCAGCCAGAACCAGCAGAAATTCCTCGCGGCGCTGGCGAAACGGGCCGCGCGGCCGGACCAGGTCTTCGTCCCCTGGAAGTCCCTGCCGACCGTCGGCGCGGGCCTCGACACGCTCATCGTGGACAAGGGGTCGGATCTGCGGACGCTGATGTCCTTGTTCCAGGCGATGAAGCGCGTCGCGGGCGGCAGCGGCAACCGGCTGAGTGTTCCTGTGGCGCGTCGTGGGCTCGCGACGTCCAAGGGCGACGCGCTGAAGTGGGACGAAGGGCGGGCGAATCGGCTCTTTGAGCGGCTGCGTGATGATCGGCCGGTGGGTCTTTCCCCTACCC
>NZ_JAEEAP010000513.1 GCF_016103465.1 Streptomyces sabulosicollis | reverse complement strand
GTCCGGACGAGCCGAAGCCGATCGTCCCCGCCCCAGATCAGCGCCTGCTCGCGCAGCGTGGCAACGGCCCGCGGCAACTCGGCG
This sequence comes from Streptomyces sabulosicollis, assembly GCF_016103465.1. GTDB lineage: Bacteria > Actinomycetota > Actinomycetes > Streptomycetales > Streptomycetaceae > Streptomyces > Streptomyces sabulosicollis. Next base: position 6,068 of record NZ_JAEEAP010000513.1, on the reverse strand, counting down.
ACGATCGCGGCGCGCTCCTCGGCGCTCAGGGGGGCGCCGATGCCCGAGATGGTTCCGGCGGCCGAGGCGGGCTCGGTGCTCGAGGTGGGCTGGGTGCCTGAGGCGGGCCTGGTGCTCGAGGCGGGCCCGGGCCCCTGAGCGGCGCCGACGCCCGGCGGGGCTCCGGCGGCAGGAGCGGTCCCGGCGACCGGGGCATCCCCCGGGGCCTGGGTGATCCCGCCACTCGTGCCGCGACTCGTCCCGCCACTCCGGGCGTCGCCTGATTTCCGGGTGTCCTCGGGGCCCCGGGCGTCCTCGGGGCCCCGGGCGTCGGCGGAACTACGGGCGTCCCCGGGGCCGTGGGCACCCTCGGCGCCCCTGGGGCCCCCGGCCCCCCGGATTTCCGCCGAGCCCCGGGTGTCTTCGGCGCCGCGGATTTCCGCCGCGCTCCGGGTGTCCCCGCTGCTCCCGGCCTCCTCCGGGCCCTCGTCGCCCGTCAGCAGGTGCCGCAGGGTCTCGTACGAGCAGGGGTCGGGGGCGACCGCCAGGGCCTCGGCGGTCTGCTGCGCGAATCGGTCGAGACGCTCCACGGCTCGTACCACCGAGGCGCGGGTGCCCGCCCGGGTGGCGAGCTGGGTGAGGTCGTTCGGGACGGGGGTGAGCAGATCGGGGCGGGCGCGCAGCAGGGCGGCGAGGGCGTCGTCGGGCCGGGTGCGCAGCTCCTCGGCGAGGGTGCGCGGCACCCCGCGGCCGCGGTCGCCGTGGCCGCCGTCTCGTGGGCCGCCGCCCCGGGGGGCGCGTTCCTGCGGGCCGCCGTCCCCGTGGCCGGTGTCTGCGGGCAAGTCATGCCTCCCGGTTGCGCGAGCTGGTCTCTTCGGGCACGTCAGCCCTCTCGATTCCATGAACTGCTCATTCGATCCACAGTACCCGCGGGGTGCGGGACGCAGGGGATGCGGCGGGATTCCGGTTCCGCGCGGTACCGTCGGAGCCGACTGATACGCCGACGGTGCGCATTCTCAGGGGTCTTGGTGGGGATCGAGAGCGAGAAGCTCGTCTACGACTATCTGAGCCGTGTCGGTGACCTGGCTCAGCAGCAGGGTCTGTCGTCCGGTGAACGCATGCGGCTGGTCTCCGGGCTGCGTGCCGATATCGACCATCGCCGGGCCACCGGAGGGGCGGACAGCCCGGCCGGAGTGAAGCGGATCCTGTCCAAGCTGGGCTCACCGGCCGACGTGGTGGCCGCCGCGGGCGGCCGGGGCCCCGACCCGGGCTCGGGCGGAACGGGCGGTGAGCCGGGCGCGGAGGGCGGCGGTACGGGTGGCGGTGCCGTGCCGCGCGGAGCCGCCGGGGCGGCTCGGGCGGCCCGCGACAAGCTGGCCGGGCTCGCCAAGAGCAGCGGTCTCACCGGTAAGGTGCCCGCCCCGCGCGAGGAGGACGCCCCGGGGGCGCCCGGCACCGCCCGGAACGGAGACGGCCCCGCCCACCGCACCCCGGGCGACGGCGCCACCTCCCTGATCAAGCCGAGACCCGCCACCCCCGCCACGCCCCCGTCCAACGCCGCCTCGCCCCCGCATCTCGCGGGTGAGGACGAACTGGGCCCGCGCGAGTCCAACATGGACTGGTGGCACGTCGAGCCGGGCCCGTTCGCCCAGCCGGAACAGCGCGACGCGCAGTACGGCGCGGTCGAGGGGTTCACCGGCGGGATCGAGATCCCCGAACTGCTCGGCAAGGGCAAGTCGGCCGAGCAGGAGCGCCAGGAGCGGCGGGAGGCCGAGGAGAAGGCGGCGGCGGAGGCGGCCGCCGCCGAGGCCGAGGCCGCCGCGGAGACGAAGGCGAAGGCCGAGGCCAAGAAGGCCGAGGCCGGAGGAAAGCAGCGCGGCGCGCTGCGCCGCGTACTGCTCGGGCCCGGTAAGGCGGCCGGTCAGCCCGCGGGCGGGGGCGGCGTCGCCAAGCGGCTGTCCGGCCTCGGGCCGGTGCTGCTGGTGACGGTCGGACTGCTCGTCGCGGGCGCCGCCCTGGGCAACATCATCCTGATCGCCTTCGGCTGGGTGATCGCGTACTCCAGCACCTACCGCCGCTCCCCGGCCGAGGCCAAGTGGGCGGCGCTGGGCATGCCCGGCCTGGTCGCGGCCGGGGCCGGGGTCTGGCTGTGGGGCCGGGCCGACCGCAAGTGGGGCGAGCCGATCCCCGAAGACGGCTGGCAGGACGCGCTGACCGACACCTGGCCCTTCGTCGTCCGGGGCGCGGCCATCGCCTCGGTCCTGTTCCTCCTGTGGCGCGCGAGGCGCAGGGGCTGACACGGGGCCGCCCGTGGGCGGCTCAAGCCGCGAAAGCCGCGATCGCGCGCCAGCGGCATCCAGGGCGCCCGTACCCGGCGTGCGCGGGTCATCCTCGCCCGACCGTGCGGTGCGCCTGCCTGGGTGCGCGGACGAAACCTTCGCCCGACCGTGTGGTGCGCTTGCCTGGGTGCGCGGACGAAACCTTCGTCCGACCGTGCGGTGCGCTTGCCTCTCCGGGGGCGTGTGGGGCGCTCGCCTTGGCCGCGCGTAGGGCGCTCGTACCCGGGTGGCGGGGTGCGCGGGTCATGCTCGCCCGACGTGCGGTGCGCCTGCCCGTCTGCCCCCCCCGGGGCGTGCGGTGCACTTGCCCCGGCCCCGGGGAGGCGGGGCCGCCGCGCGGGCGCGGGTTCGGCGCGGGCCAGAAAGCGGGCGGGCCCCTGCCCGCGGGGCGTCTGTGCCCTGCGGGCCGCGTGGCTCAGCCTCGCTCGCTGGCCTGCCACGGTGTGCCCGGGACGACCAGGGGGCTGCCGGTCACCGGGTCCGGGACGACCACCGAGGCCAGGCCGAAGACCTCGTGCACCAGCTCCGCCGTGACGGTGTCCTCCGGGCGGCCGCGTGCCACGATGCGGCCGCCCTTCATCGCGATCAGGTGGTCGGCGTAGCGGGCGGCCTGGTTGAGGTCGTGGAGGACGGCGACGACCGTACGGCCGCGTTCATGGTTGAGCTGGCGAACCAGGTCCAGCACCTCCACCTGGTGGGAGATGTCCAGATACGTCGTCGGTTCGTCCAGCAGCAGCAGATCCGTCTCCTGCGCGAGCGCCATCGCGATCCACACGCGCTGCCGCTGCCCTCCCGACAGCTCGTCCACCGGGCGGTCGGCCAGCGCCGTCACGTCCGTGCGCTCCATGGCGTCCGTGACGGCTCGTTCGTCCTCCTCCGACCACTGCTGCCACCACCGCTGATGGGGTTGGCGGCCCCGGGAGACGAGATCGGCGACGGTGATCGCCTCGGGCGCGACCGGGGTCTGCGGAAGGAGCCCCACGGACTGGGCGATCTTCTTCGTGGGGATGCGCGCGAGGTCCGTGCCGTCGAGGAGTACGGCGCCGCCGCGCGGCCGCAGCAGCCGCCCGAGGGCGCGCAGCAGAGTGGACTTGCCACAGGCGTTGGGGCCGACGATGACCGTGACCTCGCCGTCGGGTATCTCCAGGTCCAGCCCGTCCACGACGGTGCGGTCCTCGTAGGCGAGGGTCAGCTCGCGTGCGGTGAGCCGGTTCGGCCGGTTCGGCCGGTTCGGCCGGTTCGGCGGGTTCAGCCGGTCCGGCCGGTTCGTGGCGGCGGGTCCCGCCGGACCTGCCTCCGGGCCCGAACCCGTTGTGGACGCCGAAGCGGTCATGCGGCGGTGCCTCCCTTACGGCCGCGTCCCCCGGAAGACAGCAGCAGGTGGATCAGATACGGGGCGCCGACCGCCGCCGTCAGCACACCCACCGGCAGTTCGGTCGGCGCGAACAGCTTGCGGGCCAGCAGATCGGCGGTGACGACGATGAACGCTCCGGTCAGGGCCGAGCACAGCAGCGGGATCTGGGCGGTCCGGGTCATCCGGCGGGCGATCTGCGGGGCGAGCAGCGCCACGAAGTCCACCGGGCCGGCCGCGCCCGTCGCCATCGACGCGAGCACGACGCCGAGGGCCACCAGGCCCAGCCGCACCCGCCCGAGCCGTACGCCCAGCGCGGTCGCCGTGTCGTCGTCCATGGACACCGTGCGCTGCGCCCGCGCCGCCCACAGCACACCGGGCAGCAACACCAGCAGCGCCCAGCCGAGCGGGGCGGCCTCGTCCCAGCCGCGTCCGTTGAGCGAACCGGTCATCCACACCTTCGCCTGCTGGGCCACGAGGTAGTCGCCCTTGGTCAGGAAGAGATGGGTGATCGAGCGCAGCGCGACGGCGAAGCCGATGCCGATGAGTACGAAGCGGGCCGCCTGGAGCCCGCCGCGCCACGCGAAGAGGTACACCAGCGCGGCGGCGGCGAGACCGCCCAGGACGGAGAGGTACGGCAGGACGGCGAAGGAGGTGACCCCGTAGGTCATCGCGCCCACGGTCACGGCGCTCGCGCCCTGGCTGACGCCGATGATGTCGGGGCTCGCGAGGGGGTTGCGGGCCACCGCCTGGATCAGCGCGCCCGCGATGCCGAAGGCGGCGCCGACCATCAGTCCGAGCGTCATCCGGGGGAGCCGCAGCGTGCCGACGACGAGGTCGTTCGGGGTGGCCTGCCCGAGGCCCCACTGGGTGTGCAGGAGGGCCTTCACGGCGTCGGCCGGGGCGATGAAGCTCTCGCCGACGCACAGATACGCCACACAGACGGCGGCGGTGGCCAGGGCGAGCCCGGTCGCGACGAGGGCCGAGCGACGGTGCAGCAGGAACGATCCGCCACGTCCGCCACGTCCGCCACGCCCGTCAGGGCCGCCACGTCTGTCAGGGCCGCCACGTCCGTCACTTCCGCCATGTCCGTCCCGCCCATGGCCCTTGACGCTCCTGACGCTCCTGAGGCGGATCAGGCCGTACCCGGCGGGGCGGACCCCCGGGCGGGCGGTGTGGCTCTCCGGCGCCGTCATGCGGCCACCGCCTTCCGCCGCACCAGCGTGACCAGGAAGGGCACCCCGATCAGCGCCGTCATCACGCCCGCCGGGACCTCGCTCGGCGGGAAGAGGACCCGGCCCACCACATCCGAGGCCAGCAGCATCACCGGGCCGATCAGGGCGGCCATCGGCAGCACCCAGCGGTGGTCGGTGCCGACGATCGCACGGGCGATGTGGGGGACCGCGAGGCCGATGAACGCGAGCGGACCGGCGGCGGCGACCCCGGCGCCGGTGAGGATCGTGGCGCCGAGGGCCGCGACGATCCGTACGACCGCCACGTTCTGGCCGAGCCCCTTCGCGACGTCCTCGCCGAGCGCCAGCGCGTCCAGACCGCGCGCCACCGCGATCACCAACACCGTGCCGACCAGCAGGAACGGCCAGATCTGAGCGACGATCCCGGTGTCCCGCCCGGCGAGCGAGCCGATCTGCCAGAAGCGGAACTCATCCAGGGCCGCCGCCTTCGTCGTCAGCACGCCCGTCGTCACGGACACCAGCAGCGCGTTGATCGCGGCACCGGAGAGCGCGAGTTTGACCGGGGTCGCGCCGCCCCGCCCGCTGGTGGCGATGGCGTAGACGGCGACCGACGCCAGTCCCGCGCCCGCGAAGGCGAACCAGACATAGCCGCTGAGCGTGTGCACCCCGGCGAAGGCGATCGCGAGCACCACACCCACCGAGGCCCCCTGGCTGATGCCGAGGATGCCGGGGTCGGCGATCGGGTTGCGGGTGACGCCCTGCAGCACGGTGCCCGCCATGGCGAGCGTCGCGCCGACCATCAGCCCGATGAGGGTGCGCGGCAGCCGCAGGGACCGCACGATGTCGGCGGCGTCGCTGGAACCGCCGTGCAGCAGCGCGTCCAGGACCGCGCTCGGCGCGATCTGGCGGCTGCCCACGGCGAGGCTCAGCAGGACGGCGAGCAGCAGGGCGACGACGGCGGCGGCCGTCCACCCGAGGCGGCGGCGGGTCAGGGAGGCGCGGGCCGGAGAGGTGCGGACCGGGGAGGTACGGACCAGGGGGGCTCTGGGAGGGCGGCTGCTGGTCCGGTCGGCGGTCATCGCGTCCGTTCGCTCGTCGGCTACGAAGTTAGGCGAGGCTAAGTGTATGGGGTGGACCAAGGCACAATGGCGGGCATGTCTTCGCACTCCGCTCCGCCCCCCGACCCGACCGCCACCGCCCCGGACC
>NZ_JAEEAP010000512.1 GCF_016103465.1 Streptomyces sabulosicollis | reverse complement strand
GATGACGGGGGCCGGGGCCGGGGAAACGACAACCCCTCCCGTCCCGAGTTCAAGAGCTCGGGACGGGAGGGGAACCGATGAGTTACGGGGCCGTGCGCGGCGAGCCGCTCAGCGAGTGGAGAACGAGTGCACCGTCGTCGACCGGTACGTCTGCCCCGGCCGCAGCACCGTCGAGGGGAACGACGGCTGGTTGGGCGAGTCCGGGAAGTGCTGGGTCTCCAGGGCGAAGGCGTCGCCCTGCCGGTAGACCCGCCCCGAGGTGCCCGCGAACGTTCCGGTCAGGAAGTTGCCGGTGTAGAACTGCACACCGGGCTCGGTGGTGGCGATCCGCATCACCCGGCCGGACTCCGGCTCGGTCACCGTCAGGAAGTGCTCCGGACGGCTCGTGATGCCCTTGTCCAGCACGAAGTTGTGGTCGATCCCCTGCCCGTACAGCACCTGCTGGTGCGCCTCCCGGATGTCCCGGCCGATCTCCTTGGCACGGCGGAAGTCGAACGGGGTCCCGGCCACCCGGGCGAGCTCACCGGTGGGGATGAGGGTCTTGTCGACCGGGGTGTAGCGGCTGGCGGCGATCTCCAGCCGGTGGTCGTAGACGGAACCGCTGCCCTCCCCGGCCAGGTTGTAGTACGTGTGGTTGGTGAGGTTCACGACCGTGGCCTTGTCGGTCGTGGCCTCGTAGTCGATGCGGAAGTCGCCCGCCGCCGTGAGCGTGTAGTCCACCCGCACGGTGAGCGTGCCGGGGTAGCCCATCTCGCCGTCGGGGCTCACCCGCCGCAGGGTGAGCCCCACGTCCGCGCCCTTGCGGAACGGCTCCACGGACCAGACGTGCTTGTCGAAGCCCTTGTCGCCGCCGTGCAGGCTGTTCGGCCCGTCGTTGACCGGCAGCTGGTACTTCGTGCCGTCCAGCGTGAAGGTGCCGCGTGCGATGCGGTTGCCGTAGCGGCCGATGAGCGCGCCGAAGTACGGGCTGTCCGCCACGTAGGAGTCCAGGTCGTCGAAGCCGAGCGACACATTGGCGCGGCGGCCGTGGCGGTCGGGGATCTCCAGGGCCTGGACGATGCCGCCGTAGCTGAGCACGCGCAGCCGGGTGCGGCCGTTCTCGATCGTCCAGCGGTCGACCCGCGTGCCGTCCGCGAGCGTGCCGAAGTGCTCCTTCACCGCGCCTCCCCTGCCCGCGGAGTCCCCTCCGCCGGCTCCGTGGGCGGTGCCGGTCGTGGCGGCCGAGGCCGCCAGTCCGGCCGCCGCCGCCGTGATCACCGTGCGTCTGCTCGTGGTCATATGCGGCTCCATAAGACTAGGTCCATGAGGGACAGCTGATGGGTTACGACCCGACCTTGCGCTTGTTCCAGACATCGAAGCCGACCGCGGCCAGCAGCACCAGACCCTTGATCACCTGCTGGTAGTCGGTCCCGATGCCGACCAGCGACATACCGTTGTTGAGCACGCCGAGCACCAGACCACCGATGATCGCGCCGAGCACCGTGCCCACACCGCCGCTGGCCGAGGCGCCGCCGATGAACGCGGCGGCGATGGCCTCGAGCTCGAAGTTGAGGCCCGCGCTGGGGGTGGCGGAGCCCAGCCGGGCGGCGAAGACCAGACCGGCGAGGGCGGCGAGCACACCCATGTTGACGAAGACCAGGAAGGTGACGCGCTTGTCCCGGACACCCGACAGCTTGGCCGCCGGCTGGTTGCCGCCGAGGGCGTACACATGCCGCCCCACCACGGTGTTGCGCATCACGAAGCTGAACAGGACGAAGAGCACGGCCAGGATCAGCAGCCCGTACGGCGCCCCGTGCCAGCTGGACAGCGTCATGGTGAACGCCATCACCGCGGCCACGATCGCGGCGCACTTGACGAAGAACAGCCCCAGCGGCACCACGTCCAGCTCATAGGCCGCCCGCTGCTGCCGGGAGCGCCACTCCTGCCAGACGGCGGCGGCGCACACGACGAGGCCGATCACCATCGTGGGGTTGTGGTACTCCGTGTACGGGCCCATCTCCGGGATGAAGCCGGTGCTCATCTTCTCGAAGCCGTCGGGGAACGGCGACAGGGACTGACCGTCCAGCAGGATCTGGGTGCCGCCGCGGAAGGCCAGCATTCCGGCCAGGGTGACGATGAAGGACGGAATGCCTATGTAGGCGATCCAGAAGCCCTGCCAGGCCCCGGCCACCGCGCCGAGCAGCAGGCAGAGGACGACCGCGAGGCCCCACGGCATATCGTGTTTGATCATCATGACGCCGGCGGCCGCGCCGATGAAGGCGACCAGCGAGCCGACCGACAGATCGATATGCCCCGCGATGATCACGATCATCATGCCGATCGCGAGGATGAGGATGTAGCCGTTCTGCTGCACCAGGTTGGTGACGTTCAGCGGCCGCAGCAGGATGTCGTCCGACCAGATCTGGAAGATGACGATGATCAGGCCGAGCGCGACCAGCATCCCGTACTGGCGCATATTGGACCGCACGCTCTCCAGGAGCAGCGTCCCGACGCTGGAGGAGCCCTTGGCCGGCGGTGGGGCCGGGCTCTCGGTCTTCTGGGTGGCCGTGCTCATCCTTCGTCTCCTCTGTCCTTCGTCATGTGGCGCATCAGAACTTCCTGCGTCGCCTCGGCCCGGGGAACCTCCCCGGTCAGCCGCCCGGCCGCCATCGTGTAGATCCGGTCGCACATCCCCAGCAGCTCGCCCAGCTCGGAGGAGATGAAGATGACGGCCTTGCCCTGGGCCGCCAGATCGTTGATCACCGTGTAGATCTCGTACTTGGCCCCGACGTCGATGCCACGGGTGGGCTCGTCGAGGATGAGCACTTCGGGACCCGCGAAGATCCACTTGCTGAGGACGACCTTCTGCTGGTTGCCGCCGCTGAGCCGGCCGACCCGCTCGAAGACCGTGGGGGCCTTGATGTTCATGGTGGTGCGGAACCGCTCGGCGACCCGCGACTCCTCGTGCTCGTTGACCACGCCGCGGCGCGCCACCTTGGTCAGCGAGGAGAGCGAGACATTGCGGCTGATGGTGTCGTCGAGGTTCAGCCCGTAGTGCTTGCGGTCCTCGGTGACGTACGCGATGCCGTGGTCGATCGCCTCCGGCACGGTGCGGGTGCGGACCTCCCGGCCGTCCCGGAACACCCGGCCGCCCGCGTACCGCCCGTACGCCCGCCCGAAGACGCTCATGGCGAGCTCGGTGCGGCCGGCGCCCATCAGCCCGGCGATGCCGACGATCTCGCCGCGCCGTACGTTCAGCGACACCCCGTCCACGACCTTGCGCTGCTGGTCGATGGGGTGGTGGACGGTCCAGTCCTCGACGGCCAGGGCCACCTCGGAGGCGTCCTCGCCCTCGTACGGGGTGCGGTCGGGGAAGCGGTGGTCGAGATCGCGGCCCACCATGCCGCGGATGATGCGGTCCTCGGAGACCTCGGGGCTGGCGTCGGGGGTCTCCCGGACGGTCAGGGTCTCGATGGTCTGGCCGTCGCGCAGGATGGTGACGGAGTCGGCGACGCGGCGGATCTCATTGAGCTTGTGGGAGATCAGAATGCAGGAAATGCCCTGCGCCTTGAATTCCAGCAGCAGATCCAGGAGCTTTCCGCTGTCCTCGTCGTTGAGCGCCGCGGTCGGCTCGTCCAGGATGAGCAGCTTCACCTCCTTGGAGAGTGCCTTGGCGATTTCCACCAGCTGCTGTTTGCCCACGCCGATATCGGTGACGCGGGTCTGCGGCGAATCCGTCAGACCGACCCGCCTCAGGAGCGCGGTGGCGTGTCTGAGGGTTTCGTTCCAGCTGATGAGGCCGCGCCGGGAGTGCTCATTGCCGAGGAAGATGTTCTCGGCGATGGACAGATAGGGGATCAGCGCCAGTTCCTGGTGGATGATGACGATGCCGCGCTGCTCGCTCGCGCGGATGTCCTTGAAGGCGCACGCCTCTCCCTCGAAGAGGATCTCGCCCTCGTAACTGCCGTGCGGATGGACCCCGCTGACCACCTTCATCAGGGTGGACTTTCCCGCGCCGTTCTCTCCGCACAGGGCGTGGATCTCGCCCCGGCGGACGCGGAGATTGACATCGGAGAGCGCCTTGACCCCGGGGAACGTCTTGGTGATGGAGCGCAGTTCGAGAATGGTGTTGCTCATGGCCCGGTACCGCCCTACTTCAGCTGCGACGCGGTGTAGTAACCCTGGTCGACCAGCACCTGGGTATTGGACTTGTCGACGCTGACCGGGTTGAGCAGGAAGGTCGGCACGACCTTTTCGCCGTTGTCGTACGACTTCGTGTCGTTGACCGGGGGCTTGCCGCCGGTCAGCTTCGCCTTGGCCATGTCCACGGTGGCCTTCGCCAGCTTGCGGGTGTCCTTGTAGATGGTCTGCGTCTGCGCACCCCGGATGATGGACTTCACGGAGGCGAGCTCGGCGTCCTGCCCGGTCACCACCGGGTACGGCTTGGACTTGGTGCCGTAGCCGACGCCCTTGAGCGCCGAGAGGATGCCGATGGACATGCCGTCGTACGGCGACAGCACGGCGTCGACGTCGCGGCTGCTGTACGCCTTGTTGAGCAGGTCCTCCATGCGGTCCTGGGCGGCGCTTCCGCTCCACTTCTCGGTGTAGAGCTGGTTGATACTGGTCTGCTTGGAGCGGACGACCAGCTCGCCCTTGTCCATGTACGGCTTCAGCACGCTCATCGCGCCGTTGAAGAAGTACTTGGTGTTGTTGTCGTCCGAGGACCCGGCGAACAGCTCGATGGAGAACGGGCCCTTGCGGCCCTTGGACAGCCCCAGCTTGTCGGCGATGTACTGGCCCTGGAGCCTGCCGACCTTCTCGTTGTCGAAGGTCGCGTAGTAGTCGACGTTCTTGGTGCCCAGGAGCAGCCGGTCGTAGGAGATCACCGGGATGTTGGCCTCATGGGCCTGCTTCAGGACGTCGGAGAGGGCCCCGCCGTTGATCGGCGCGATCACCAGCAGCCGGTGGCCCTTGGTGATCATGTTCTCGATCTGGGACACCTGCGTGCGGACGTCGTCCTCGCCGTACTGCAGGTCCGTCTTGTAGCCCGCGGCCTGGAACTGCTTGGCCATGTTCCGGCCGTCGGCGATCCACCGCTCGGAGGACTTCGTCGGCATCGCGATGCCGATCGTGCCTCCCTTTTCCTTGCTCTTGTACCGGCTGCCGCCGACCGCCTCCTGGCCGCAGGCCGTGGCGGTCAGCGAGAGCGCGAGGAGGCCGGCGCCTATCGCCGCGGCTCGTGCTCCTCTTACCGTGCGCATGGTGTTGGGGTCCTTCCCTGGGGCGTCGTTGCGTCGGGACGTCAGGAATCGCGGAGGTCCGCGTCGGCGGTGAAGCGCCGCAGCGGACCCGGCAGCCGGGAGCCGAGCGGGGACATCCCGCCGTCCGCGCCCAGCCGGGTGAGCAGGTCGAGCACGAGCCGCCCGCGGCGCACCCGCTCACGGGCGCTGCCCAGCGCCACGTCGCGCAGCTGGGCGCCGTACGGGTAGATCCCCGGGGATTTGCTGAGCCCGAACTTCAGATAGATGGGGGCACCGCGCCGGATCAGCTCCGCCGCGTCATAGATCCGCACATAGCCGCCGAGGTCGTCCGGGGCCTCGACGTAGAAGTCCATCGGGGCGCGGGAGACCCGGCGGATCTCGGTGAGGTGCTCCAGCGTCAGGTCCGAGGGGATGTTGATGGAGTCGGCCCCGAGCTGTTCGTACACCGCGAACGAGGCCGGGTTGACCGGGCCGACCAGCGCGGACAGCTTGAAGGTGGTGTCCGCGGGCAGTTCGCCGCGCGCCCGCAGCCGGTTCAGCAGCCACAGCACCCCCTCGTCGGCCACCAGCAGGCACTTCACGCCCAGCGAGACCGCGCGCAGCGCGTCCTCCACACATCCGGCCACCGCGTCGTGGCCGCGGGCGCGCAGGCCCCCGCCGCCGGAGTCCGAGCGGGTGGCGGCGCCGATGTCCCAGGTGCCGCGGGGGCCGGTGAACAGGCACAGCTCGGCGTTCCGCTCGGCGCAGGACTCCACCATCTCGGTGATCTCGGCGTCGGTGAGCATCCACACCCCGCTGCCCTGGCTGATCCGGTGGATCGGCACATCCAGCCGCCCGGCCTCCTTGAACACGGTGGCCAGCGCCTCCGGGCCCTCGACGGAGGGTATCTCGGTGCGCCAGGTGCCGCCGTCGGGGAAGGTGTGCGC
>NZ_JAEEAP010000511.1 GCF_016103465.1 Streptomyces sabulosicollis | reverse complement strand
GGGTGGGCGGGGAGCCGAAGCAGCGGCCGCGCGGGCACTGGTTGTAGCGGCCCGCGCGGCAGGCGCGGCAGCGTCCGCAGGGGATGGCGGGCTCGATCGCGACCCGGGTGCCCGCGGGCAGTGGGCCGTCGCCCGTCACGACCGTTCCGGCCGCTTCGTGGCCGAGCGCGGTGGGGGAGCGGAGCACATTGGGGCCGTTCTCGCCGTGGGCGTAGTAGTGCAGGTCGGAGCCGCACAGCCCGACCGCGCCGATCTCCACGAGGACCTCGCCGGGGGCGGGCCGGGGGATCGGGTGCCGCTCGATGCGCACATCCTTCGGGCCGTGCAGGATCGCGGCGGTGGCGTCGTTCATCGGGTGGTTCTCCTGGTACGCAGAGACTGAAGGGGGCTCAGGCGGCGGACAGCCGCAGCGGTTCGACGCGCTTGATGACCAGGCCGTAGGTGAGGGCGCCGACGATGCACAGGGCGCCGGAGAGCATCAGCGGGGCGACGAAGGAGTGGTGGAAGAAGCCCAGCAGCAGACCGGTGGTGGTCGAGCCGAGCACCCCGGCCAGGTTGGAGGCGAAGTTCTGGATGCCGCCGAGCGAGGCGACATGGCGCGGGGTGGGCGCGACATCGGCGGGCAGGCTGGCCACCGAGGCGGCGGAGAAGGCCAGGCTGGCGTAGCTGACGGACAGCAGGGCCAGGGCCCACATGGCGCTGGGGACGAGCACGGCGAAGGCGATGACGGAGGAGAAGAGCATCCCGCACACCAGACAGGTCTTGCGGGCCCGGCTCACCGACCAGCCGCGGCGGAGCAGGGTGTCGCTGGTCCAGCCGCCGAGCAGGCTGCCGCCGATGGCGACGATGCCGGGCAGGGCGCCGTAGAAGCCCAGTTTGAGCAGGTCGAAGCCGCGGGCGTCGACGAGGTAGCTGGGGAACCAGGTGATGAAGAAGTAGATGACGTAGTTGAGGCAGAAGAAGCCGATCATCATGCCCCAGACCGTGCGGTGGCGGAACAGGTCGCGCCAGCGGACCGCGGGCTCCTCCGGTGCCGCCGTCTCCTCGGCGGGGTTCTCCTCGAGCCGGGCGCCGCCCGCGATGACGTAGGCGCGCTCCTCGGCGCTGAGCCCGCCGCGCGCCGAGGGCTCGCGGTACGCCTTGAGCCACAGCGCCACCCACAGCAGGGCCACGGCGCCGGTGACCCAGAACGCCATCCGCCAGCCCTGCCAGGCGATCAGCGCGGTCACGACCGGGGCGGCGACGGCGGTGCCGGCGCGGGCGCCGTTGTCCCAGACGCTGTTGGCGAGGGCCCGTTCGCGGACCGGGAACCAGCGGGAGACGGACTTGGCGCACGAGGGGTACGCCGGGGCCTCGCCCGCGCCGAGCGCGAGGCGGGCGAAGAGCAGGCCGCCGATGCCCCGGACGAATCCGGTGCCCACGGTGACCACCGACCAGATCAGCCCGCCGATGGCGAACATGCGCTTCTCGCCGTAGCGGTCGATCAGCGCCCCGGCGGGCAGCTGGCCCAGTGCGTAGGTCACGAAGAACATGCTGAGGATGACGCCCTGCCACTCGGGTCCGATGTGCAGGTCGTCGGTCATGTAGGGCAGGGAGATGGAGATGGTGGCGCGGTCGACGTAGTTGACGGTCATGCCCAGGAAACAGAGGAAGACCATCAGCCAGCGGGTGTTGTGCCGCGGCCCGCGGGGGCGCGGTGGGCCGGTCACGGCCTCGTCCTGGGGCGGCGTGCCGGTGGCGGGGACGGCTCTGGGGGTCTTCAAGGCGGCTCTCCTTCGAAGGGGCGGTGCGGTGGGGTCAGCGCGGTGGCCGGGCGCGGTGGTCCAGCTCCGCCCGCACGGACGCGACGAGGGCGGTGTCGTCCGCGAGGTCCGCGGCGCCCAGCAGCCGCAGCAGCACGCGCGGGGCCTCGGCGTGCGGGCCGTCCCAGACCCGGCGCAGTTCCTCGGCCCGGGGGTCGTCCAGGGGGTGGTCGCGGGTGAGGCGGGCCCAGGCGGCGAGGGCGGTGGCCAGGAGCGGGGTGTCCCGTCCGGCGGCGCGCAGTTCGCGCAGCGGGGCGAGCCAGCGTTCGGGGATCTTCTGGGATCCGTCCATGGCGATCTGCTGGATGCGGTGGTGCATCGCGGGGTTGGCGAAGCGGTCCACCAGGCTGTCGACGTAGGCGGGGAGGTCAAGACCCTCGGTGGGCGGCAGGCTCTGTGCGGCCTCGGCGCAGTAGGCGCGTACGGTCTCCTCGCCCCAGGGGGTGGCCAGGACGTCGGCGACGGTCTCGCACCCGGCCGCCAGGCCGAGATAGGCGATGAGCGAGTGGGAGCCGTTGAGCAGCCGGAGCTTGGCGAGCTGGTAGGGGCTCACATCGGGGACGAAGCGCACTCCCGCCCGCTCCCAGTGCGGGCGGTCGGCGGCGAAGATGTCCTGGAGCACCCACTGGGTGAACGGTTCGCCGGTGACCGCGCCCGCGTCGTCCACGGTCAGGGCGCGGGCGGCGGCCCGCCGGTCGGTGTCGGTGGTGGCGGGGACGATGCGGTCGACGACGGTGGCGGGGAAGGCGACCGAGCCGGTGATCCAGTCCAGCAGGCGGTCACGGTCGTCCCACGCGGTGGCGGCGATGAACTCCCGTACCAGGCGCCGCAGCACGGCGCCGTTGTCGGCCATGTTGTCGCAGGAGACCAGCGACACCGGGGCGCCGCCGGCCCGCAGCCGGGCGCGCAGCCCCGCGGCGAGCTGCCCGGCCACGCTCGCGGGTGCGGGCCGTCCCGCCAGGTCGCCGTGGATCAGCGGGTCGTCCAGGGCGAGTCCGCCGGTGGCGGTGTCGCGCCGGTAGCCCTTCTCGGTGACGGTGAGGGTGACGACGGTGACCTCGGGGGAGGCCAGGAGCGCGCCGAGCCGGGGGGCGTCGTCGGTGGCGTGCAGCACCTCGGTCACGGTGCCCACCACGCGGGTGGCCGGGCCGTCGGGGCGCCGCTCGGTGAACGAGTACAGCCCGTCCTGCGGGCGCAGCGCGTCCACGACGGACCGGCTGCGCTGGGTGACACCGGCGATGCCCCAGCCGCCGCCGTGCGCGGCCTCGGCGGCTTCGGTGTAGAGGGCCTGGTGGGCACGGTGGAAGGCGCCGATGCCCAGGTGCACGATCCGGGGGCGCAGCGCCCGCGGGTCGGCGCGCGGACGGCTCTCGGCGGGGACGCGGGACAGGGTGGCCAGCGACAGGCGCCGCGGGGAGTCGGCGCTCACCAGTCGTGCACCGACCCGTCGGTACGGCGGCTCACCGGAAGGTACTTCGGGTCGTACGGGAAGCGGGCGGCCGCCTCCTCGTCGAACTCGATGCCGAGGCCGGGCGCGGTCGAGGGGTGCAGCGCGCCGTCGATCAGCTCGTAGCCGGGCCGGAACACCTCGTGGGTGAGCGGGTCGTGCGCCATGTACTCCTGGATGCCGAAGTTGGGCACGGTGACATCGAGGTGGACGGCCGCCGACATGCTCACCGGTGAGAGGTCGGTGGCGCCGTGGGAGCCGGTGCGCACCTGGTACAGCTCGGCGAGGTGGAAGATCCGCCGCAGATGGGTGATGCCGCCGGCGTGCACGACCGACGCGCGGATGTAGTCGATGAGCCGCTCGGTGATGAGCTGCTGGCAGTCCCAGATGGAGTTGAAGACCTCGCCGACCGCGATCGGGGTGGTGGTGGACCGCCGGATCTGGCGGAAGGACTCCTGGAGCTCGGCGGGGGTGGGGTCCTCCATCCAGAACAGCCGCACCTCCTCCAGGCTGCGGCCGAGCCGTCCCGCCTCGGTGGGGGTGAGCCGGTGGTGGACGTCGTGCAGCAGGTGGAAGCCGAAGCCGAACCGTTCCCGGACCGCCTCCAGATAGCGCGGTGCGAAGTCCAGGTACGCCTCGGTGGACCACGGCTGCTCCTCGGGCAGCGCGCCGGTGGCGGGCTCGTAGACGGTGGCGACGGTGCCGTGGCGGATGCCGTAGGTGCCCGGTGAGCCGGGGACGGCGGCCTGGGCGCGGATCGCGCGGTAGCCCATCTCCTGGAACCGGGCCACGTCCTCCAGCAGCTCGGGGACGTCGCCGCCGCTGGCGTGGCCGTAGACCATGGCGCCCTCGCGGGCCTTGCCGCCCAGCAGTTCGTACACCGGAAGGCCCGCGACCTTGCCCTTGATGTCCCACAGCGCGGTGTCCACGGCCGAGATGGCGGTCATGGTCACCGGGCCGCGGCGCCAGTAGGCGCCCTTGTAGAGGTAGTGCCAGGTGTCCTCGATACGGGCGGGGTCGCGGCCGATCAGCAGCGGTACGAGGTGCTCCTCCAGATAGGCGGCGACCGCGAGCTCGCGGCCGTTGAGGGTCGCGTCACCGAGACCGGTCACGCCGTCGGAGGTGGTCACCTTCAGGGTCACGAAGTTGCGACCCGGCGAGGTGACGATGACCTTGGCCTCCGTGATCGTGGCCATACGCACATGCTCCTCACTGAGCGGGCTCCCGGGTGGAGCCCGGGCTGTCGGTCGGCTACCATACAAGTACGTCAGCAAGCGGAGTCAAGGGTTCGGAAGGAGCCAGATGGCATCGGCGGAGGGACTGCACGCGGCACGCTCCCGGGGGCGGAACACCCGGCAGCTGGTCCATGAGGTGCTGCGTTCGCGCATCGTCGGCCTGGAGCTGGAGCCCGGCTCCGCCGTCTCGGAGAACGACCTGGCGGCCGAGCTCGGAGTGAGCCGCACCCCCGTCCGCGAGTCCCTGATCCTGCTCTCCGACGAGGGGCTGGTGGACATCTACCCCCAGATGGGCACGTTCGTCTCGCGCATCCGGGAGCGCGACGTGGCCTCCGCCCAGTTCATCCGGGAGGCGCTGGAGTGCGCCGCGCTGCGGGAGGCCGTCGGCAAGGCCGGCCCGCGGGACGTGGCGGAGCTGCGGGTGCTGCTGACCGCCCAGGAGGAGGCCGACCGCCAGTCCGACATGGAGGGCTTCTTCCAGCTGGACGAGGAGTTCCACGCCCGGCTGATGGCCGTCAGCGGACACGCCTCGGCCTGGCCGGTCGTCAGCCAGGCCAAGGCCCAGCTGGACCGGGCCCGCAGGCTGTCACTGCCGATGACCCAGCAGATGTCCCTGCTCATCGGCCAGCACCGCGAGGTGGTCGACCTGCTGGCGGAGGGCGATCTGGACCGGGCCGACGCGGCGCTGCGCTCCCATCTGCGGCTGGTCTTCAGCGATGTGGAGAAGATCCGCGCCAAGCACCCGGAGCTCTTCAGCGACGAGGACGCCCCCCTGCGGCCCCGCCGCGACAGCGCCCGGCGCACCGCCTCCCGGGGGGACCGCTGACCCGGGAGGCGGTGCGCCGGGCGGTGCCGGGTGGCGCCCATGACCGGCGGTCAGGGGTGCGCACCGCCTCACTGACGGCCGAAGAACTCCACCTCGGCGATGGCCGTCCGCCGGTCCGACCGGGCGCCGTACGCCGCGTCGACCGTCAGCCGGATCCGTACCACGTCCGAGCCGTGCACATCGAAGCTCTGCTGACCGGCCCGGTCCTGGAGGTTGACGCCCTTGGTGGTGCGCTCGCCCGCGGAGTCGACCAGGGTGAGGGTGAGTTCCGAGGGCCGCGCCTGGGTCAGGAACTCATCCGCCTTCGCCGAGCGCCCCGAGGTGATCAGCAGCTTCCGCAGCCGCACCGGCCGGTCGAAGTCGGCCTCCAGATACTGGCCCGTACCAGGGCCCGCGGTGGCCGGCGCCCAGTACCGGTTGTTGTAGCCGTCGAAGGCGGCCTGGGCCCGGTGGCCCGGCGCCTGGCTGGAGCCGCGCACGGTCGAGGGGTGCAGCGCCTGCGGATCGCCGGTCTGGTCCTGGGTGAAGGTGAAGACGTCGGACAGCTGGGACCGGGCGAACCACGCCGCCGCGGCCAGCACCAGCACCAGGACCGGAAGGGTCAGCCGGGGCCGCGGCCAGGTCCGGCGCCTGGGCCTGCTGCCCGCGGCCAGCGGGCGCTGGGCGTCGCGCCGGAACACCCGGCGCCACCAGGGCAGCGGGCGCGGCGGACCGGGCACCGGCGGCCCGGAGTCGAGCAGGGCGCCGCAGCGCACACAGAGCCTGCGGCCCGACGGATTGTCCGCACGGCACCGGGGACACGGGCGGCCGGGGCGGTGTGGCGGGGCGTCCGGCCCCGGGCGCCCGTGTCCCCGGTGC
>NZ_JAEEAP010000510.1 GCF_016103465.1 Streptomyces sabulosicollis | reverse complement strand
CCCCCGTGATGGCCACCACCGCCGCCGTCGCCACCGGCCCACCAGCCGCCACCTGCGGCCCCACTGGACCCCGCGCCCCAGGACCGCTTGCGCCGCCCGCTGTACCCCTTCGACCGACCGGCGCCCAGCGCGGCGAGCGCCGCGAACGTGAACGCCAGCACGACCAGGATGACAACAGAACCCATGGTCCTCACTCTCCTTCCAACCCCCGTAGCGAGGTACCGCTTCGTACCTGCCGGGTCCCATGCCCGACCTCATGGGGGGTCAAAGCGGAGTTGAGGAAGTCCAGAGGTTCGGCTCGGGACCTATGCGCGGTCCGCGACCTGAGAGGTGACCCGCTCGATCGCCCGGACGGCGACATCGGGCTGGTCGACGTAGATGTAGTGCGCGCTGTCGGTGGCGGTGCTCAGCCTGCTGCGGCTGGAGACCCCGAGCCACTTGCGCTGACCGTCGGACCACGCCCGCTCCAGGCCCGGCCCGTAGTCGGGCACCTCCGCGAGGTACCGCTTCCCGTGGTGGATCACCTCCGCCGGGATGTCCCCGGCGGAGCGCACCTTTCCGTCCGGGACCGTGAGCCGCTCCGGCTCCCCTCCGTGCAGGATCGCAAGGGTCTGGTCACGCAATGCGACCGCCGGGCCGGTGGCGGACTCGGGGATCCCCTTCTTGAGGTCGGCGGTCTGGGTCGGTGAAGTGGCGTCCATCAGGACCAGCCCCTTGATCCTGTCCTGATGGTCGGGCGCGTACCGGGCGGCGATCAGCCCGCCCAGCGAATGCCCGGCAAGGACGACCGGAGCGTCACCGGCGACCCGGTCGAGCACGGCGGTCAGCACCTTCCCCGCGCCCTCGAGGGTCTGCGGCCCGTCGGGCTGGTCGCTGGCGCCTTCGCCGAGCCGGTCGTAGGAGCAGACCCGGTTCTTCTTGCTCAGCGTCTTCTGGATCCCGGCCATCTTCTCCAGCCCGTCGCCACCCCCGGGCAAGAGCATGACCACCGGCCTGCCGTCCGCCGGGCTGCCCGAACAGGACACGTTCACCAACCGGCCGCCGACCTCGATCTTCTTGGTGCCGGTGAGCACGTCCCGATCACCGGCCTGTTCCGGAGCGGCGGCGGACCTGCTGGCGGACGCATCCGCATCCGCCTTCGAGGAATCCTCACAGCCGACCAGCCCCATTCCGGCCACGGCGCAGGTCAGCGCGATCACGGCGGACACCCGGGCACTGCGGATCATCGTTCTTCCCCCTGAGAGAGTCTGGGTCACCCGCTCCCCGCGGGCGTCTCAGACGCTATGGACCCGGAGTCCCGGAATCGTCACCACCCGGAGGACACCCGCCCGTAGCTCGCACGGGGGACAACCGCTGAGCGCCGCACTATGCCTTGGGCCTGTCTGTCAATTCGGTCGTCTGGTCAGCGTTCCACCCAGTCCGGCACCCACACGTCGTGCGGGGTTCGCGGTCCCGCGGTGCGCAGATGGTCGCGTAGCGCGGTCAGCACGGGGTGCTGGTCTCCGCTGCGGAACAGCAGCACGTGCGGGTATACCGGGGTCGGGTCGTGCAACGGGATGCGCCGTAGGTCGTGGGTCTGGGGCCACAGGTACCGGTCCCCGCTGCCGACGAGGGTGGCCAGCGAGGCCGAGTCGGCCAGCGCGTCCATCAGGGCCTCGTCACCGAAGTTGGGGCCGAGCGCGTCGATGCTCAGGCCGAATGCGTCGGACAGCGCCTGGTAGAACGCCGCCCACTCCGTGCCCGGAGTGATCCCGGGGATCCAGATGCGGTGGCCGGCCAGGTCCGCGGGACTGACCCAGGGCGCGTCAGCCAGCGGGTGGTCGGGGCCGACCAGGACCTCCAGGGGTGCGTCCAGGAGTCGTTCGGCGCTGATCCCGGTCGGGACCTGGTCTGCCGGCAGGGCACGGAAAGACGCGTCGACGGTCCCTTCGAGCACCGCCTGGGCGGCCTGGGCGGCGTTCTCCCCGCTCAGCGTGACCGCGTCCAGGTCCGTTTGGGGGTGGGAGCGGTAGAACCGGTAGACGGCCTGGGCCGGGGAGATGCGCCGGTTGAGGACATCGACGCGCAAGGGACGGCCGCCGGGGCGCACGGCCTGCTCGGCCTGCTCGAGGGCCGCCAGGACCTTCTTGGCGTGCGGCAGGAAGACCTGCCCGTCCAGGCTCGGCCGAGAGCCCCGGGAGGTCCGCACCAGGAGCGTGACCTCGATGTGCCTCTCCAGGACCGCGATCCGCTTGGAGACCGCCTGCTGGCTGATCCCCAGCTTGTCGGCAGCAGCCTGGAACTGGCCGGTCTCGGCGACGGCCACGAACGTCCGCAGCGCTTCGACATCCACGCTTCCACCCTATTTCCACAGCCGTTGGTTGTGTTCGGTGTGGTGCAGGGTTGTTTGATCGAGTGTTCTGCGCAGTGGTGGGATCAGCGCATGTCTACCCGCACAGAGCAGGTCATGTATGTCCGGACGCCTGAGTTCGCGCGTCATGCGGAGCGAATCGTGGAAGTGACCGATGCGACGTCTCGACTGAACGTGCTTCCGTTCAGCGACAGCGAAGGTCGCGCGGAACTACTTTCTGTTGTGTTCGGTGGCCCGCTGCCGGAGTCGGTGATGATCTACCCGCCGTTCTTTACCGAGTACGGGCTCAACACGACGTTCGGGGAGAACGTCTTCGTCAACCAGGGGTGCACCTTCATGGACAAGGGAGGCATCCGTATCGGCAACGGCGTCATGATCGCCCCGAAGGTCAGCCTCATCACCGGAGGCCATCCACTGCCCCTGGCCGAGCGCCGCGAGTACCTCTCCTTCGCCCCGATCGTCATCGAGGACGACGTCTGGATCGGGACGGCTGCCGTGATCACGCAGGGGGTGACCATCGGTGCCGGTGCGGTGGTCGCCGCCGGTGCGGTGGTCACTCGTGATGTTACTGCCGGCACCGTGGTCGCGGGAGTGCCCGCCCGGGTGATCAAGACGATCGACTGAGCCCGGCCGGGCTGCCGGCCCGGGTGCGCAGCACCTCTGCGGTCCGATCTGATGCCTCGTCACGCTCGGCTGACCGACCACCGCTCGGCCACGGTCCTCGCCGCAGTGCTGGTCTGGGCTCGCAGTTAACGGACACGCCTCAGCGGTGCTCCCAGTGGACGGGGTCGGCTTCCAGGACCGCGCGGTCCCAGTCGGCCAGCTCGGCGGCCGCCTCATAGGTGCTGTGCAGGAATGCGCTCAGCGTCCGGTCCGGATCGGGCACGGTGGCGACCGCCTCGTAGGGCAGCACGAACTCACCGACATCCCGCCGGTACGAGGCCGTCGCGGGCCGGACCGGCTGATCGGCGAAACCGGCGGGCTCGGGGTAGGCGTAGGAGTAGAAGCCGCCCTCCTCGCCGCCGCCGGGCCAGAAGCCGCAGCTGGAGAGCTCGACGGAGTACGCCTCCTGCGTCACCCGGTCCGGCAGGTTCGGCACGCCGCCCGGGGGGTGCGGCGGCGCGGTGCGGCCGGAGAAGCGGGTGACGGCCAGGTCCATCGCCCCCCAGAAGAAGTGCACGGGGCTGGCCTTGCCGACGAAATGAGACCGGAATTCCCCGAACACCCGGTGCGCGTTCAGCAACTGGCCCCAGAAGAGCCGGGCGGCGTACGGGTCGTACGCCGCGTGCCGGTGATCCTCCGGGAACGGAATCGCCACGGGCACCTCGTTCGGCCGGGGGTACATCCGGGTCTGGATGCCCAGATCCCCCAGCAGGCCCATGACCTCGGAGTAGAACTGGGACACCGGTTTGGACTCCAGCGCCAGCTCGCGCCGGCTCCCGTCGCTGACCCGGATCCCCAGTCGGTGATCGATGAAATCAAACTCGATATCGAACGCTCCGGTCCCGTACGGAATCGTGGACGTGCTCAGCCCGCGCGGGGTGACGTACAAGGTCACCTGCCACCACTGATTGGCCGGTGGCGCGTGGTCCAGCCGGATCTTGCCGACGATCTGGGTCCACATGTGCAGGGTGTCCCGGGTCTCGGCCCAGTCCTCCAGCCGAAGCCGTGGCCAGGCGCCGGCCTGCTGCGTCCTCTGCTTGGCCATCTCGCCTCCCGCGGGATTCACCGCTCTGGCGACAACGCGTGGTCGCTGGAATCCGGCCCGGCCGAGTACCCACGTATCCCGCCACTGAAAACCCGCGCAGAAATCCAGCGAGCGCGCCCCGCGCCGGACGGAAGGTGTCGCTGGTGCGGAGGCGAGAGCAGACGAACGCAGACGGCTACCGCATGTGGGAGCGGACCGGCCGGCGGCGTCAGGCGCGTTCCCGTCCGTTCGTCTCCCCAATGGCTGCGGCCCGGGTGCGACGGCGGCGGAGCAAGGTGCATCCCACAGTCACCAGGCCGATGGCTATGACCTTAGAGACTCCGTAGTAGGCGGACGCCGACTCATCTGGGGTGCCGGGCTGCCGGAAAAAGACCCATGCCGCCGCGAGCCCCCCGAAGACGGTCAGTGCGACAGCCCCCCACGTCCCGAGGTCCGCCCACCAGGGGATGTGACCCCGCTTGTCGGACTGCTCAACGTCCTTGTCGGCCATGCTCTGTTCTCCTGGGCATGTGGTGGCGGTCGCGGGAGAAGACGCGGGCCCGGTGCGGAAGGTTCACCGGGCCAAACGTTCCCCGCTGGAGCCGTCGGCTTGCTCACGGTTCTCCGTCGCCGTCGCCACCTGAAGGAGATCAGTCATGCCCGCGAGCGTAGGGTTGAGGCAGGCCGCCGCTTCGGCGGAGGATGGGCGCCATGGGACGACCGCCGCTCAACCGCCGACTGGCCGCCTTCGGCACCACGATCTTCGCCGAGATGTCCGCCCTCGCCGTACGCACCGGCGCCATCAACCTCGGGCAGGGCTTCCCGGACACCGACGGCCCCGAGGAGGTGCGCGAGGCCGCCGTCCGGGCGCTGCGCGAGGGCCGGGGCAATCAGTACCCGCCGGGTCCCGGCGTGCCCGAGCTGCGCGCCGCCGTCACCGAGCACCAGCGGCGCTGGTACGGCCTGGGCTTCGACCCCGACACCGAGGTGCTGATCACCGCGGGCGCCACCGAGGCCATCGCGGCGTCGCTGCTGGCGCTGGTCGAGCCCGGCGACGAGGTGATCGCGCTGGAGCCGTACTACGACTCGTACGCCGCCTGTGTCGCCATGGCGGGTGGCGTCCGCGTCCCCGTCACCCTCCGCCCCGACGGTGACACCTTCCGCCTGGACCTGGACGAGCTGCGCGCCGCCGTCACCGAGCGCACCCGGCTCATCCTGCTCAACACCCCGCACAACCCCACCGGCACCGTGCTCACCCACGACGAGCTGGCCGCGGTCGCCGAGCTCGCCGTCGAGCGCGATCTGCTGGTGGTCACCGACGAGGTCTACGAGCACCTCGTCTTCGGCACCGAGCACACCCCGCTCGTCTCCTTCCCCGGGATGCGCGAGCGGACCGTCACCATCAGCAGCAGTGGAAAGACCTTTTCGTTCACGGGCTGGAAGGTCGGCTGGGTGACCGGCGCTCCCGAGCTGGTCACGGCGGTGCGCTCGGCCAAGCAGTACCTCACCTATGTTTCGGCGGGCCCCTTCCAGTACGCGGTCGCCGAGGCGCTGCGCCTGCCCGACACCTATTTCCACGGCATCCGGGACGATCTGCGCGCCAAGCGCGATCTGCTGGCCGACGGGCTGACCGACGCGGGCTTCCGGGTCTTCCGCCCCTCGGGCACCTACTTCATCACCACCGACATCCGCCCCCTCGGCGAGACCGACGGCTTCGCCTTCTGCCGCTCCCTCCCCGAGCGCTGCGGTGTGGTGGCCGTCCCGAACGCGGTCTTCTACGACCACCAGGACCAGGGCTCCCCCTTCGTCCGCTTCGCCTTCTGCAAGCGCGAGGAGGTCCTTACGGACGCCGTGACCCGCCTGAAGACCCTCGCCGCGGGCTGAGGCGCCGCCTGCGGTAAGCCCGCTCCCCCGGTTGGACTTCCCGACTCGCGGGCGCCCGCGAGTCGGCGGATGGTCGGTGTGTCCGCCGAGCCCCCTGGTCCGTCCCCTCCCGGGGGCTCGGCGCAGGTCCGTCGTGTGCCCGTCGTGTGCCCGCACCGGAGGTACCGTGTCCGCCGACACCGCCGCGTCCACACGGGCCCCGGAGCCGCCCCGGCGGCCGACGGCACGGCGGCGGATGCTGGGGCGGGTGGGGG
>NZ_JAEEAP010000050.1 GCF_016103465.1 Streptomyces sabulosicollis | reverse complement strand
GCCCCGGCCACCACCGCCCGCCGGACGCTGATGAGCCTGCTGCCCCGGGTCGAGGAGCGGCTGCACGCCTTCCTGTCCGCGGAGTACGAGCGCTGGCACGGTCTCGACCCCCGCTCCAGCGTCCCCATCGACGCGATCGCCGACCTGGTCGACGCGGGCGGCAAGCGGACGCGCCCGGCGTTCTGCCTGAGCGGCTATCTGGCCGCCGGCGGCGATCCGGAGGACGGCCGCGTCATCCCCGTCGCCGCCGCGCTGGAGCTGCTCCACGCCTGTGCGCTGATCCACGACGATGTGATGGACGAGTCCGCGGTGCGCCGCGGCGCGCCGACCGTGCACACCAGCCAGGCCGCGCTGCACCGGGAACGCGGCTGGCAGGGCGCG
Organism: Streptomyces sabulosicollis; assembly: GCF_016103465.1. Taxonomy (GTDB): domain Bacteria; phylum Actinomycetota; class Actinomycetes; order Streptomycetales; family Streptomycetaceae; genus Streptomyces; species Streptomyces sabulosicollis. The sequence goes on along the minus strand of NZ_JAEEAP010000050.1, from coordinate 33,484 downwards.
GCGGGCCGGTTCGGGGAGAACGTGGCGATCCTCGCGGGCGATCTGGCCCTGGTCTACTCCGACGAGATCATGGCCGAGGTGGAGCCCGCGGTCGCCGCCGAGTGGCACCTGCTGCGCTCGGAGCTGATCATCGGCCAGTACATGGACGTCGCCGCGTCCGTGGAGTTCGAGCCGGACCCGGAGACCTCGCGGTGGATCGCCATCGCCAAGTCCGGCCGCTACACCATCCACCGCCCGCTGGTGCTGGGCGCCGCGGTGGCCGGCCGCGCCGACGCGGCACCGGCCTTCGAGAGGTACGGGGCCGCGCTCGGTGAGGCGTTCCAGCTCCGGGACGACCTCCTGGACGCCTTCGGGGACTCCGAGGTCACCGGCAAGCCGAGCGGTCTGGACTTCGAGCAGCACAAGATGACGCTGCTGATGGCCCTGGCCATCCAGCGCAACGCCCACATCCGCGAGCTGGTGCCCGCCCGGCTCCGGGGCGCCGACCACCTGCGCGAGCTGCTGATCGAGACGGGTGTGCGCGACGACGTCGAGAAGCACATCGACGGGCTCGTCGAGCGGGCCTGCCGCGCCATCGCCGAGGCCCCGCTGGAGCCGGAGTGGCGGGAGGAACTGGCCGCCATGGCCCACGAGGTCGCCTACCGGAGCGCCTGAGGCCACCGATGGGCACCGACAGCGACCGCCCCCGGCGGCACCGACGCTTCAGGGAGCACACCCGGATGACACTGCTGGAGACCATCCACGGTCCCGCCGACATCAAGAACCTGGACGCCGGCCAACTCACCGACCTCGCGGGGGAGATCAGGCACTTCCTCATCGACAAGGTGCTGCGGACCGGCGGGCACCTGGGGCCCAACCTGGGCACCGTCGAACTCACCATCGCCCTGCACCGCGTCTTCGACTCCCCCCGGGACCGCATCCTGTGGGACACCGGACACCAGGCGTATGTGCACAAGATCCTCACCGGCCGCCGGGAGGGCTTCGACCGGCTCCGGCGGAAGGGCGGCCTGTCCGGCTACCCCAGCCGGGCCGAGTCCGAGCACGACACCATCGAGAACAGCCACGCCTCCACCGTGCTGTCCTACGCCGACGGCCTCGCCAAGGGGTTCCGGCTGCGGGGCGAGACCGACCGCGCGGTGGTGGCCGTCATCGGGGACGGGGCGCTGACCGGCGGCATGGCCTGGGAGGCGCTGAACAACATCTCGGGCGCCCCCGACCGGCCCGTCGTCATCGTGGTGAACGACAACGGCCGGTCCTACGCGCCGACCACGGGCGGCCTCGCCACCCATCTGGCGGGCCTGCGCACCTCCCCCGACTACGAGCGCTTCCTGGAGTGGTCCAAGCAGCGGCTGCGGCAGACCCCGAAGCTCTACGAGGCGCTGCACGCGGTCAAAACGGGGCTGAAGGACATGCTCGCCCCGCAGGGGCTCTTCGCCGACCTGGGCCTGAAGTACCTCGGGCCGGTCGACGGACACGACATCGCGGCGGTGGAGGCCGCCCTGCGGCAGGCCGCCGGGTTCGGCGGACCGGTCGTGGTGCACTGTCTGACCCGTAAGGGCCACGGCTACCGGCGTGCGGAGGACGACGAGCGCGACCACCACCACGCGGTCGGCGCCTGCGACCCGGCCACCGGCGAACCGCTGGGCTCCCCGGGCCCGTCCTGGACCTCGGTCTTCGGCGCGGAGCTGGTCGAGATCGGCCGTGCGCGCCCCGAGGTGGTGGCGGTGACGGCGGCGATGCTCCAGCCCACCGGGCTCGCGGCGTACGCCGAGGAGTTCCCCGACCGGGTGTTCGACGTCGGGATAGCCGAACAGCACGCGATCACCTCGGCGGCGGGGCTGGCCATGGCCGGGATGGTGCCGGTGGTGGCCGTGTACTCCACGTTCCTGGGCCGCGGCTTCGACCAGCTGCTGATGGACGTGGCGCTGCACTCCTGCCCGGTGGTGTTCGTCCTGGACCGGGCGGGGGTCACCGGCGACGACGGAGCGTCCCACAACGGCATGTGGGACCTGTCGGTGCTGGGGATCGTGCCCGGCCTGCGGGTCGCGGCGCCCCGCGACGGGGCCTCGCTGCGCACCGCGCTGCGCGAGGCGGTGGCGATCACCGACGGCCCCAGCGCCATCCGGTTCCCCAAGGGGCCGGTGGGGCCCGACATCCCCGCCGTCGACCAGCACGACGGGCTCGATGTGCTGCACCGCTCCCCCGGTGACGACGTCCTGCTGGTGTCCGTGGGCGCCATGGCCGCGACGGCCCGCGAGACGGCGCGCCGGCTCACCGAGGAGGGCCTGGGCGTCACCGTGGTGGACCCCGCCTGGCTCAGACCGGTCAGCCCGTCCCTGATCAAGCTGGCGGAGCAGTACCGGCTCGTGGTGACCGTCGAGGACAACCTGCGCGTGGGCGGCTACGGCTCGCTGCTCGCCCAGGAGTTGCGCGACGCCGGTGTCCCGGCCCCGGTGTCCGGGTTCGGGATTCCGCAGCGCTTCCTGGACCACGGCAAACGCGCCGACATCCTCGCCGAATGCGGCCTGAGCCCCGAAGACCTGGCCCGCTCGATCCGGATGCGGATCGCGGCCGACCGTGCCCCGGGTGTCCGGGCGATTGAGGAGGATTCCCGATGACCGTCGATCTCGGCCTGCCCACCGCGCCGCCACCGGTGCTCGGCAAGCGCCGTGTCACCCGTCAGCTCCGTGTCGGCACGGTGGGGGTCGGCAGCGACTTCCCCGTCTCCGTGCAGTCCATGACGACCACCGTCACCGCCGATGTCAACGCCACCCTCCAGCAGATCGCCGAGCTGACCGCGACCGGCTGTGACATCGTCCGGGTGGCCTGCCCCAGCCAGGACGACGCCGACGCGCTGCCGCAGATCGCCCGCAAGTCCAAGATCCCGGTGATCGCCGACATCCACTTCCAGCCCAAGTACGTGTTCGCCGCCATCGAGGCGGGGTGCGCGGCGGTCCGGGTGAATCCGGGGAACATCAAGAAGTTCGACGACAAGGTCAAGGAGATCGCCCGCGCCGCGAAGGACCACGGCACCCCGATCCGCATCGGCGTGAACGCCGGCTCGCTGGACGCGCGGCTGATGGCCAAGCACGGCAAGGCCACCCCCGAGGCGCTGGTGGAGTCGGCGCTGTGGGAGGCGGAGCTCTTCGCCGAGCACGGCTTCCACGATCTGAAGATCTCGGTGAAGCACAACGACCCGGTGGTCATGGTGCGCGCCTATGAGCTGCTCGCCGAGTCCTGCGACTATCCGCTGCACCTCGGGGTGACCGAGGCGGGCCCCGCGTTCCAGGGCACCGTCAAGTCCGCGGTGGCCTTCGGCGCGCTGCTGCGGCAGGGCATCGGCGACACCATCCGGGTCTCGCTGTCGGCGCCTCCGATGGAGGAGGTGAAGGTCGGCACGCAGATCCTGCAGTCGCTCAATCTGCGGCCGCGCAAGCTGGAGATCGTCTCCTGCCCCTCCTGCGGCCGGGCCCAGGTGGATGTCTACAAGCTGGCCGACCAGGTCACCGCGGGTCTGGAGGGCATGGAAGTGCCGCTGCGGGTCGCGGTGATGGGGTGTGTGGTCAACGGCCCGGGTGAGGCGCGGGAGGCCGACCTCGGGGTGGCCTCGGGCAACGGCAAGGGCCAGATCTTCGTCAAGGGGAAGGTCATCAAGACCGTCCCCGAGAGCAAGATCGTGGAGACCCTGATCGAGGAGGCCATGCGCCTGGCCGAGGAGGCCGGCCCGCAGGACGCCCCCGAGTCCCCCACCGTCAGCGTGGGATGAGGGGGCATCCGTGAAGCGCCTGACAACGCGGGTCGCGATCATCGGGGCGGGCCCCGGCGGCCTGCTCCTCTCCCACCTGCTCCAGCGCCACGGGGTGGACTCGATCGTGCTGGAGCGGCGGAGCCGGAGCCATGTGGAGAAGCGGGTGCGGGCCGGGCTGCTGGAGGGCGGCACCGTGGACTTCCTGCGCGAGGCCGGTCTGGCGGACCGGCTGGACCGCGAGGGGCTGGTCCACGAGGGCTTCGTCTTCCGGTTCGGCTCGCGCGCCCACCGGATGCCCTTCACCGAGCTGACCGGCCGGACCGTCCACATGTACGGCCAGCAGGAGCTGGTGAAGGACCTGATCCGGGCCCGGACGGCGGCCGGGGCGCGGCTGTGGTTCGACGTGCCCGACGTCGAGCTGCGGGGCCTGGACACCGACACACCGGCCGTGCGCTGCACGGTGGCGGGCGAACCGGTGGAGATCGCCTGCGACTTCGTCGCGGGCTGCGACGGATTCCACGGCGTCTCCCGCCGGTCCGTACCGCCCGGAGCGCTGACCACCTACGAGCGCGGCTATCCGTACGCCTGGCTCGGGGTGCTGGCCCAGGCCCCGCCCGCCGCCGAGGAGCTGATCTACGCGGTGCACGGCCGCGGCTTCGCGCTGCACAGCATGCGCTCCCCCGCGGTGAGCCGGCTCTACCTGCAGGTGGAGGCCGGTGAGCGGGTGGAGAACTGGCCCGATGAACGGATCTGGAAGGAGCTGCACACCCGTCTGGACATCGACGGCGCCCCCGAGCTGGCCGAGGGGCCGGTCCTGGAGAAGAGCTGTGTGGCACTGCGCGGCTTCGTCACCGAGCCGATGAGTTACGGACGGCTGTTCCTGGCCGGGGACGCCGCGCACATCGTGCCGCCGACCGCGGCCAAGGGGCTCAACCTCGCCGTGGCGGACGTCAGGGTGCTCGCCGCGGCGTTCCGGGAGTTCTACGCGAGCGGCGACCGCGGCCCGCTGGACGGCTATTCGGCCGCCTGTCTGCCCGGGGTCTGGCAGGCGCAGGAGTTCTCCGACTGGATGTCGGGGCTGTTGCACCGGCCCCCGGAGGCCCAGGGGTTCGACGGGCGGCTGCAGGACGCCCGGCTCGAGGCCCTGGTGCGCTCCCCCGCCGCCGCGCGGACCTTCGCCGAGAACTACGTGGGCCTGGCGCGGGAGCGGACACCGGCCCGGGGAGGTCGGCCGTGACCTCGCTGACGAGCGAGAGCCGGACGACGGCGCCCACCCGCCGGGGCGGGGACGTGGCGCGCGGTCTGTTCCGGCTGTCGAAGATCTTCGTGTACCAGAACTACTTCGGCTGGGGCATGGCGTGGCTCACCCTGAGCCCGCAGGCGCGCGACCGCCCGGGGACCACCGCCGCGATGCTGCTGTTCCTGCTCGGCTCCATGGGGATCGTCACCTGCACCTGCGCCACCGACGACCTGGTGGGCTTCCGCAACGGCAGCGACGCCCGCAACTACAAGGCCGGGGAGACCAAGCGCGACATCCGCGGCAAGCCGCTGCTCAGCGGGGCGGTCACCGAGCGCGAGGCGGTGCGGTTCATCGTCTGCGCGGCCTCGGTCGCGGTGCTCGCGGGGATCGGGGCATTCTGGGCGCTGGACTGGCGGGCCCCGGCCGTGGCCTACCTCCTCTACGGGGTCGGGTTCTTCTTCAGCGTGCAGTACTCGGCCGGGCTGCGGCTGAGCTACCACCGGGGCGGTGCGGAGACGCTGCTGTGCCTGGCCACCACGGCCGGGCTGCTGGCCCCGTATCTGGCGGTGGAGCGGCACTGGTCCTCCCCCGCGGTGCTGGTGGGCCTGTTGCTGGGGCTCTGGCTGGTCATGGTGAGCAGCTACTCCAACGTCAACGACGCCGACGGGGACCGCTCGGTGGGCCGCCGCACGCTGGCCGCGTCGACCGGGCCGCGGGTCTACAAGACCGCCATGGCCGTCTTCTTCCTGGCCTCGGCCACGCTGATCTGCGTCCTCGGCCTGGCCACCCCGTGGCCGTGGTGGACCCTGCTGACCCTCCTGCCCGCCACCGCCCTCCACGCGGCCCAGCTGCGCGAGGGCCCGGTGCGGGGGCGCTGGCTGAGCGCCCGCAAGCTCGGGCTCCACGCCTACGACCTGGGCTTCCTGGGTCTGCTGGCGCCCGCGCTCTCCGTCCTGTCCTGACCGTTCGTCCCGTCCCAGCCGTACGCACCCCTATACGAGGAGATGAGCATGGCGGCGCGTTCCCAACGGCCCGTCAACGTAGGCCGGTTGTTCCACTGGGCAGCCGAACAGGGCAGGCCGACGGTCATGCATCTGGACCGGCCCTTCGACATCGCCCCGGATGCCGGCACCCGCTTCGACGTGCCCGCCCTGGCGGCCACCGTGGAGGACGCCGCGGGCTGGCTGTACGGGGCGGGGCTGCGCCACGGCGACCGGCTCGCCATCGTCAAGGAGAACCACTACGACTTCATCCTGCTCGCCGCGGCCGCCGCCCGGATCGGGGCGCTGCCGGTGATGATCGCGCCCATCCGGTCGGAGGCGCATATCCGCACCCTGCTCACCAGGATCTCCCCGAAGGTGCTGGTGATGGGCACGACCGTGCTGGAGCGGATGACCGCCGCCGGGATCGCGCTCGACGACCCGGGGATGACCCTGGTGGCCGTGGGCGAGGACCGCCCGGGGCTGCCCGGGGACACGCTGCGCGTCGACGACGTACGCGGCGGCGCCCGGCCGCCGGTGCGGTTCCGCGGCCGCCACGAGCCCATGCTGGTCACCCACACCTCGGGCACCACGGGCGTGCCGAAGCTGGTGGTGCACTCGGCCGCCACCACCCTCGCGGCCGTGCCGTTCCGCATCGAGTCCTACCGGCTGCCGCTGATGACCTCCCGGCCGGGGGACGTGGTGGCCAGCGGGATCTCCTTCGCCCACAACCGCAATCTGTCCTGGACCAACGGGACGCTGTTCCGCGGGCCGCGCAAGATGGTGATCCTCTCCGATCCGGGGCTGGACAACGTGGCGCGCATGCTGGCCGCGCACCCGCCCACCTCGCTGGAGGCGTGTCCGAACGTCTTCCAGTACTGGGAGGAGCTGGCCGAAACCCGGCCCGAACTGTTCGCGGGCGTACGGCGGTTCATCAGCACCTTCGACGCGGTGCACCCCAGGACGGTCCGCACCTTCCTCGGCGCCTCCCGGGCCCGGCTCCCGCTGTGGGCCTGGGGGGTGGGGCAGTCGGAGATCGCGGGCATCGCCGCCGGGGTGGCCACCCGCTCCATGGTCCGGCCGGGGAAGCCCCGGGCGCACGACGCCACCAACGTCGGGTTCCCGCCCCTGGTCCGGGTCAAGGTCGTGGACCCGGAGACCGGCCGCAAACGGCCCCGGGGGAAGCCGGGGCTGCTGATGGTCAGGACCAAGTCGCGGTGTCTGACCTATCTGGGCGAGGACGACCGGCACCACGCCAAGGACCAGGGCCGCTGGTGGAACACCGGCGACCTGGGCGAGTACGCGGGCTACGGCCGCATCCGGCTGATCGACCGCGAGGTCGACATGATCCCCGGGATGAGCTGCATCGAGCTGGAGTCCACCCTGCTGGACCGGCTGGACCGGGCCTCCGAGGTGATCGTGCTCGGGGTCCCCGGGCAGCTGCCGATCCCGGTGCTGTGCCTGCGCGACGACGCCCTGGACCCCCAGGAGTGGGACCGCGCCTGCCGGGGCCTGCCCGAGATGGACAAGCCCCGGCTCGTGCCCTGGGACGAGATGCCGCGCACCGCCACCTGGAAGGTGCGCCGGGGGGAGCTGCGCGAACAGCTGCTGGGCTCCAGCGACACCTACGGCACCGGGCAGTGGACCTGACCCGCGCGACACAACGCACCACCACACCACGCACGACCAACGCATCCACCGTGAACGAGGGGTAATTAGCCGTGTGGTTCCCGCCCGCTCTCATCGACCTCCCGAACGTCGCCCCGGTGACGCTCCCGGAGGCGGACCGGCCGAGTTGGCTGTTCTGGATCCTGATGGGCCCGTGCGCATCGGGCTGGCTGGTGGCGTACGGACTCGCCATCTACCGCGCCAAACTGGACAAGCGGGTGGGGATTCCCGTCTTCGTGGTCGAGGTCAACCTCGCCTGGGAGTTCACCCTCTCCCTCGTCCTGGACCAGGCCGATGTGCAACGCCCGATCAATCTCAGCTGGTTCCTGGTCGACTGCTTCATCCTCCGGCAGACGCTGGCCTACGGGTGGAAGGACTATCCCGGCATGAGCCGGCGGGCCTTCCGGTGGATGGTCTTCGGCGTCATCGCCTGGTCCGCGGTCTTCCACATCATGACGACCTATGAGCTCAAGGACGCCACCGGCATCTACACCGGCACCGGGCTGAACGTGTTCCTGAGCCTGTCCTTCATCTTCATGCTGAACCGCCGCGGCTCCTCGCTCGGGCAGTCGATGTACGTGGCGCTCGCCAAGGGCATCGGATCGTTCTTCGCGGGCTGGACGGTGCTGGTGATGTACCCGGGCCACCACCTGTTCATCTTCCTCTTCCTGACCGTGTGGACCATCGACGCGACCTACTGCGTGCTGCTGTACCGCAAGGTGCGCGAGGAGGGCCGCTCGCCGTGGGCCTGGAACCGGGGCCCGGCCGAGGTTCCCGACGGCCCGGCCGCCGGGGACGTGGCACGGCCCGAGGAGCGGCCCGAGGAGCGGGAGGCCGCCGTCCGCGGCGCGGCGTCCGGCTGAGCCGGGTCCCGGCCTCCTTCGTCCACGGAGAATGACCATGACCACGCAACGTCTCGACGTCTGCCTCATCGGAGCCGGGCCCCGGGGGCTCTCGGTCCTGGAGCGGCTGTGCGCCAACGCCGCGGAGGCGCCCACCACCTCGGTCACCGTCCATGTGGTGGACCCGTACCCGCCGGGGGCGGGGCGGGTCTGGCGCTCCGGCCAGTCCCGCCATCTGCTCATGAACACCGTCGCCGGCCAGGTCACCATGTTCACGGACCACACCGTGGAGCTGGCCGGACCGGTACTCCCCGGGCCCAGCCTGTACGAATGGGCCCGCTTCGTGAGCCTCACCGGCGCCCTCGACGAGGGCGGGTACGACGAGGCCGTCCTCGCCGAGGCGCGGCGCCTGGGCCCCGACTCGTATCCGACCCGGGCCTTCCACGGGCACTATCTGGAGTGGGTCCACCGCCGGGTGACCGGCACCGCTCCGGCCAACGTCCGCACGGTTTCCCACCGCTCGCGGGCGGTGGGGCTGGAGGAGCGCACGGCGGGCGGGGCGCAGACCGTCGTGCTGGAGGACGGCACCCGGCTCGAGGGGCTGCACGCCGTGGTGCTGGCGCAGGGCCATCTGCCGCAGCGGCGGTCGGCGCGGGAGACGGCGCACGCGGCCTTCGCCGAGGCGCGGGGCCTGCGCTATGTCCCGCCCGCCGGTCCGGCGGAGGTGGACCTGTCCGGCATCCGGCCCGGGGAGACGGTGGGCCTGCTGGGTCTCGGGCTGAACTTCTTCGACTATCTGGCCCTGCTCACCGAGGGCCGGGGCGGGCGGTTCGAGCGGCGGGCGGGGCGTCTGGTCTACCGGCCCTCGGGACGGGAGCCGCGGCTGCTGGCGGGATCCCGCCGGGGCGTGCCGTTCCACTCCCGGGGCGAGAACCAGAAGGGTCCGCACGGCCGTCACCTCCCGCTGGTGCTGACCCCGGAGGTGATCCTCGGGCTGCGGCGGCGCGCCCAGGAGCGGGGCGGCCTGGACTTCCGCTCCGAGCTGTGGCCGCTGATCTCCAAGGAGGTCGAGACGGTGTACTACACCGCGCTGCTCACCTCCCGGGGGCAGGAGGCGGCCGCGCACCGGCTGCGCGCCGCCCATCCGTGGACTCCCCGGGGCAGCGCGGAGGAGGACCGGCTGCTGACCGAGAGCGGCATCCCGCCCCATCAGCGCTGGAGCTGGAGCCGGATCGCCCGGCCGTGCCCCGCCCACGGCCTCCGTTCGCCCGCCGCGTTCCGGTCCTGGCTGCTGGAGTATCTGCGGGCGGATCTGGACGCGGCGCGTGAGGGCAATGTGCGCGGCCCGCTCAAGGCGGCCCTGGACGTACTGCGCGATCTGCGCAACGAGATACGGCTGCTGGTGGACCACGGCGGGCTGACGGCCCGTTCGCACCGCGAGGACCTGGACGCCTGGTACACCCCGCTGAACGCCTTCGTGTCGATCGGGCCACCGGCCCGGCGCGTCGAGGAGGCGGTCGCGCTCATCGAGGCGGGCCTGCTGACCGTGCTGGGGCCGCGCACGGTGGCGCGCGCCGACGCCGGGGAGGGGGTCTTCGTCCTCGAATCCCGTGCCGTACCCGGCTCGCGGCGGCGGGCGACCACGCTGATCGACGCCAGGCTGCCGGGCACCGATGTGCGGTCCAGCGCCGATCCGCTGCTGTCGGCGCTGCTGACGGGCGGTCAGTGCGGCCCCTATGTGGTCGGCGGCACCGGAGGCGGACGGGACGGCCTCGAGACGGGTGGGCTCGCCGTGGGGCCCAGTCCGTACCACCTCCTGGACGCCTCGGGACGGGCGCATCCACGGCGGTTCGCCTTCGGGGTGCCCACCGAATCGGTCCACTGGGCCACTGCCGCGGGCGTCCGGCCGGGTGTCGGCTCGGTGATCCTGGCCGACGCGGACGCCATAGCGCGGGCCGTGCTGGGACTGCACGACGATTCCACCGACCCCACCGGCCCCGAGACGATCGAGGTACCCGTGTCATGACCGACGCCCAGGGCGATGCGCCCGACGACACCCGCACGCGCCGTGCCGACGCGGGCCTGCTGAGCCCCACCCGGGCCGGCACCCCGGCCGAGGCGGCCACATCGGACACCGCCTGGCTGCAGGCGATGCTGGACGCCGAGGCGGGCCTGGCGCGGGCGCAGGCGCGGCTGGGCCTGGTGCCCGAGGCGGCGGCCCGCACCATCACCGCGCTCGGCCGGGCCGAGCACCTGGACGTGGTGGAGGTCGCCCGGCTCGCCCGGGGCGCGGCCAACCCCGTGGTGGCGCTGGTCCGGGCGTTCACCGCGCTGGTGGCCGCGCAGGACCCGGCCGCCGCCGAGTATGTGCACCGGGGCTCGACCAGCCAGGACATCATGGACACCGCCGCCATGCTGGTGGCGCGCAGAACCCTCGGGCCCCTGGTGGCGGACCTGGAGCGGATCGCGCGGGCGCTGCGGGCGCTGGCCGCGGAGCACCGGGACACGCTCATGCCCGGCCGTACGCTCGCCCTGCACGCCGTGCCCACCACCTTCGGGCTGAAGGCGGCGGGCTGGCTGAGCGGCGTGGCGGAGGCGGCGGCCCGGCTGGCCCACATCCGCGACCATGAACTGCCGGTCCAGCTCGGCGGCGCGGCGGGCACGCTGGCGGGCTACACCGAGTACGCGCTGCTGGACCGGCGGGCGCGGCCCGGGGCACCGGGGCCGGGAGAGTTCGCGGAGCGGCTGATGGCCGAGTTCGCCGCGCAGGTCGGGCTGAACGAGCCCGACCTGCCCTGGCACACCGCCCGTACGCCGGTCGCCGGGCTGACCGCCCAACTGGCCCTGGCCACCGGGGCGCTCGGCAAGATCGCGGTGGACGTACAGCTGCTGTCGCGCACCGAGACGGCCGAGGTCGCCGAGGCCGCCGCCGAGGGCCGCGGGGTGTCCTCCGCGATGCCGCACAAGCGCAACCCCGCCCTGGCCACCCTGGTGCGCGCGGCGGCGCTGCAGGTGCCGGCGCTGGCGAGCGCCGTCCTGGGGTGCATGCTCGCGGAGGACGAGCGGCCGGCCGGGGCCTGGCACGCCGAGTGGCTTCCGCTGCGCGAATGTCTGCGGCTGGCGGGCGGGGCGGCGCACACGGCCGTCGAACTGGTCGAGGGGCTGGACGTCTTCCCGGACCGGATGCGCGCCAATCTGGGGCTGACCGGCGGACTGATCGTCTCCGAGCGCCTGGCCGCGGTGCTGACCCCGGTGCTGGGCAAGGGCCCCGCGAAGGAGCTGATGAGCCGGGCCTCGGCGGAGGCGGCGCGCGGCGGGCGGACGCTGGGCGAGGTGCTGGCCGCCGCCCCCGAGCTGACCGGCCGCTTCACGGCGGAGGAGCTGGCCGCGCTGCTGGACCCGGCGAACTATCCGGGGGCGGCCGAGCTGCTGGTCGACCGGGCGGTTCAACGGTCCCGGGGCCGGTCCTGACGGCCGCTCGCCGGACGAACGCGGCCGGGATGTCACATCCGGGCGGGGCTCGGCGTCTGGGATGCCGAGACGGATTCCAGACGCCGTGCGCTTGAGGAAGGAAGAGGGAATGCTGGACAGACTGGCCGGTTTCGTCGTGCGGAAGCGCCTGGCGGTGTTGGTCGTCGGCCTGCTGCTCGCCGTGGTAGGCGGGGTGGCGAGTACCACGTTGTTCGACAAACTGACGGCGGGCGGTTTCGACGATCCGACGTCGGAGTCGTCCCGGGCGATCACCGCGCTGGACAAGAGGTTCGGGCAGGGGCTGCCCAATCTCACGCTGCTGGTGACCTCGGAGGGGCGGGTCGACGACCCGTCCGTGACGGCGGCGGGCACCGAGCTCACCCGGAAGCTGGGCGACGAACCCGGGGTGGCGAACGTCAGCTCCTACTGGACCACCGGGAAGGCCCCGCAGCTGCGCGGCAAGAGCGGTCACAAGGCCCTGATCATGGGCACGGTCACCGGGGACGACACCACGTCGCAGAAGCGCGTCGCCGAGCTGGCGGACCGTTACGAGGGCTCGCGGGACGGGCTGGAGGTGACGTTCGGCGGCTATACGAAGTTCCAGCGCGAGCTGCTGGAGCAGGGCCAGAAGGACGCCACCACCGGCGAGACGGTCGCCATCCCGATCACCCTGGTCGCGCTGGTGTTCATCTTCGGCAGCGCGGTGGCCGCGGCGCTGCCGCTGGCCGTCGCCCTGGTGGCGATGATGCTGACGATGGGGCTGACCTGGATCCTGGCGAGCGTCACGACGGTCGGCTCGCTCGCGGCGAGCGTGGTGACCCTGCTGGGCCTGGGCCTGGCCATCGACTACAGCCTGCTGATGGTCAGCCGCTACCGCGAGGAGCTGCGGTCCGGGCTCGCCCCGCCGGAGGCCATCCGGGCGATGCTGACCTCCGCCGGGCGCACCGTGACCTTCTCGGCGCTGACCGTGGCCGTCTCGTCCCTGGCCATGGCCTGGTTCCCACTGCAGGCGGTGCGGTCCATGGGCTATGCGGGGGCGCTCACGGCGCTGCTGTCCGGCGCGTCCTCGCTCATCGTGCTGCCCGCCCTGCTCGCCCTGCTCGGCAACCGGATCGAGAAGGGGCGGGTGTTCCGCCGGCGGCGGACCGCGACGGCCGGTGGAGCGGGTTCCGAGGCGGCCGCCCGGAGCGTGGAGAGCGGCTTCTGGCACCGGCTGGCCACCACCGTGATGCGGCGCCCGGTGCCGATCGTGACCATCGTGACCGGGTTCCTGCTGCTGCTCGGCGCGCCGTTCCTCGGCATCAACCTCGGCATGCCGGACGAGCGGGTGATGCCCGCGTCCTCGTCGGCACGTCAGGTGGCCGACACCGTGCGCGCCGAGTTCGACAGCAGCGAGCAGAACGCGCTGCAGGTCGTGGCGCCCGAGGGCGGCTCCGACCGGGCGGCCGTCGGCGCGTACGCCAAGCGGCTGTCGGAGCTGCCGCACGTGGCCGCGGTGCGCACCGCCACCGGCACCTACGCCGAGGGCCGTCAGGCCGCCCCGCCCGACCAGCGCTACGCGCGCTTCGCCTCGGGTGACGCCGTCTACTTCTCCGTGGTGCCGGAGACGGCCAGCGCGGACGACGCGGACCGGCTGGTCGGCGAGATCCGCTCCCAGAAGGCGCCGTTCGAGGCGCTGGTGGGCGGGGCCGCGGCCACCAACCACGACGCCGCGGCGGCGCTGGAGAAGTGGCTGCCGTACGCCCTGGGCACGGTGCTGCTGACCATGCTGGTACTGCTGTTCCTGGTGACCGGCAGCGTGATGCTGCCGTTCCTCGCGCTGGTGCTCAGCGCGCTGAGCCTGACGGCCACCTTCGGCGCGCTGGTGTGGGTCTTCCAGGACGGCCATCTCGCGGGCCTGTTCGGCGACTTCACCCCGACCGGCAACATCGCCGCGACGATCCCGGTGATGCTCTTCGGCCTCGCCTTCGGGCTCGCGATGGACTACCAGGTCTTCCTGCTGTCCCGGATGCGCGAGGAGTACGAGCTGACCGGCTCGCCGACGGCCGCTGTCGCCCAGGGGCTGGAGCGCACCGGGCGCATCGTCACGGCGGCGGCGGTGGCGATCTCGGTGGTCTTCCTGGCCTTCACCGTCTCCGGCATCTCGCTGGTGAAGGCGTACGGGGTCGGGCTGCCGCTGGCCGTGCTGATGGACGCGACGCTCATCCGCGGGGCCGTACTGCCCGCCGCGATGCGGCTGGGTGGGCGCGCCACGTGGTGGGCCCCGGCACCGCTGCGGCGGCTGCACAGCCGGTACGGCCTGCGCGAGGAGCCCGCGGCGCCGACGCCACGGCGCGACGGCGACCGGGCCCTCACCGGCTGACCGGCGCGGCCCGGGTTCGAGGCCCGCCCAAACGCGGCTCACGGGTCCGCCGCCCACCACCCCCAGGCGGCGGACCCGCCGCACGCGTCCCCCTTACGCCGAGCGGCCTCACGGGGAGCCCTCTCCCACGGTCGCCCCACACGGGCCGTCTCGCGCTGGCCGCCTACGGGGTGTCCGGCGGACCATAACGGCGGAGCCGCATAGCGGTGCTGCGGGAAGGGGCGAAGCCCCGGTCCGAGGTCTGGGGCGGAGCCCCGGTTTCGGGAAGCCTCGATGCTCATAAGTAAGTGTTCTGGAGCATACGAGCAGGTCAAGCGGACATGGAAGTGCCCCGCCCCGATCGTGATCAGTCGGGCACGGGGCTGGATGGTGGCGCTCTCACCGCGCGGTGCGCGGCACTCCGGTGAAGGGGCGGACCGGGGCTGGAGCCTCAAGCGCGTCCGCTCAGCGTGGGCACGTCTGCCCAGCGGGCTCGGGGCTTGGCCGGTCGGGAGCGCCACCGATCCCGACCGGCCGGAGGCTACAGGGGAGCGTCCCCGGCTGTGCGGGCGCATGAGCGGGTCAGCCGGTGTCCTGGCCGGTCCCGATGAGGTAGCCGCCGAGTCCGGCGGCCACGATGAACGTGATCAGGACCAGCGGCCCGGCGAATCGCCCCAGCCACGCCACGACGCGCCGCCAGCAGGCCCCCCAGCGTCCGGGGGCGCGGTGCGTGGCAGGCGCCTGGCCGGCGCTGCGGGCCGGGGGCGGCATAGCTGTGCCGTGTCCGTCCTGGGACCGTATGGGGTCCACGCGCCAGTGACGCTCAACGGTCACGAGGAACTGCCCATGATTCAGCCCTTGTTGCTGGGTGTGGAGGATGGCCCAGCGCGCGACAGGACCGGGATCGCTGTCCACCCGCCCCGACGCGGCGGGGCACGTCATGCACTCGGCGAGATAGATCCCGTCCGGCGCTCCCTGCGCACGTTCGGCGCTGAGCACCAGGTCCGAGCCTTTCAGGATGGTTCGCGTCACTGCCACACTCCCGGTTCGAACCGGCAGGGGCGGGCGATGATCTCCCGATAGGTGAAGTGCTCCGGGTTCGCCTTCAGGTGGCCGGTCGCCCACGCGTGCGCGGCGACCTGCTCGTCGCTGGGCTCCCCGGTCTGCTCGCACACCGCGCACTGCATGGCGAACGTGATCGGTTCGGCGTCAGGCTCGATGTCGGGGACGAGCTGGAACTCACGGAAACGGTACGTGGCCCGGTTCATGCCCGCCCCCTTCCAGAGAGAACGATCCTTGCTGTGGTCGGGGTGGCGCTTGAGTAACACGGCACAGTCCGTGACCTTGCTCAGGTCCCCCGCCTGACGCGCCGCTTCCTTCTCGCGCTCCAGGCGTGCGCACTCCGCACAGTTCGCGCTCATGACGCCTCTGCCGCACGCCGCGCGTTTTCCAGCCGTCGCGCTATGTCGCACGACTGGTCGGACGTGCACGTCTGGCACTCGGCCCGGTGCATGAGGTACGCCGCTTGAAGTTGCTCAAGGTCAGCGGCGCGGGGATGTTCGGAGACTTCGCGCTCAGGCACGGCTCACCTCTGCCGGGCGAAGATCGTCCGGGCGTGCCTGCCATTCCTCGCCCAAGAGCTGGGGCATGAGCATGGCGTACGGTCCGCCCCGGCCCATCTGGACGCCTACGCGGTCGGTGGCTGTATCTCTCACCAGCGTCCCCACGTTCGGGTGATCGTGGCTACTCTTGCGCACGGCTGCCTGTCCTTCCTGTCAGGTATGCAGGTGGCCCGCGCCCCCGGACGTTGGCCCGTCGCGGGGGCACCCTGTTGGGCGCACTGCACGTGTTCCATGAGCTTCGAGGCGGCAGACCTCCGAGAGAACCGCGAACGGGGAACCCCGCAAGCCACTTTGGGGAACCCCATTGCAGAGAACTCGGGGCTACCCTGGGGAGATCACTTCCGTCCTTGCTAGGTGGCTCATGGACGAACGCGAGATTCAACGCGCCGGCTATCCGCTGACGATTCCTGACGCGCTGCTCCGGAGTGAGGCCATGCAACGGGCATGCGTCACCCGCAACTTCCGGGAGATCTTCCGCCTCGTCAACAGGCGTACAGGCTCAAGCCATGCAGCCATGGCCGCCGCCATCGGCAAGATGACGAGTTCCCGCGTGAGCGACATCATCCGAGGTGTCCGTGGCGTACGCGGCCAACAAGTAATCGAACGTGTTGCCGATGGCTTCGGCATTCCCGGCGACATGCTGGGCGTGCCACCTCGCCCATGGGAGGGGTCGCCAAAATCAACCGGCATGGATCGCATCAGCGTTGAGACTATGGGAGAGTACAAGCCAGGTGCTCTACCGGCAACGAATCCTCCGGTCCACCTCACCGTTACACAACCCAGTTCGGGATCCGCTTTACCAGGTCGCTGGAACAGCGACAGGGCCGCTATGGATTCGTTTCGGATGGCAGATCGCCAGCTTGGCGGGGGACATCTCTACGGCGCCGTAACGCATTACCTCAATAATAACGTGGCGCCTAGGATCTTTGGAGCCGAGAATGTAGGCAGTACTGCGGAGACGTTTATGGCGGCTGCCGCATTAACGGAAATGGCCGGTTGGATGGCACATGATTCGGGCCAAGACCTGCGGGCGCGACGGCATTTCGAGCACGCCCTTCCCTTTGCTCAAGCTGGTTCGGACCATGCCTTGGGGGCTCACATCCTGGCCAGCATGAGTCACCTGGCGCTGCAAATGAATCACCCGCACGAAGCCGTGACACTTGCGCGGTCCGGACAAGAAGCCATGAAGGCCGGACCATTCATCCCAGCGCTTACTGCTCGACTCCATGCCATGGAAGGCCGTGCATTGGCTCGGACGGGCCATGAAGCCGCTTCCCGTCGGGCGATCGATGCGTCCGCGGAATCCCTTACACGTCCGCCCAGCGAACCTCCATCAGTCTGGATCAGCGAGTTCGACATGGCTTCTCTTACCAGCGAAGAGGCGCTTTGTCTGCAAGATCTCGGCCAATATTCGGCAGCAGCTCGAAAAGCCGAGCAGGCTGTTTCCATGCGTAGTGGGGACCGGGCGCGCAGCAGAGCATTCGGGCAAATCTCCCTGGCCGTGATCAGGGCGAAGATGGGTGACTTGGACGCAGCATGCACGATCGGGACTGAACTCCTCGAATCTTGCCGCGCTCTGGGTTCTCTGCGTATCACGCAGCAACTTGCTGACCTGACAGACGCCCTTCATCCTTTCAAGGCCGAGGCCCCGGTAGCTGGTCTACTGGACTCTCTTCTAATGGTCAATCGGCAAAGAAGTCTGCTACTGGCAGGCATCGTCTCGTTAGACACTGTAGAGGAAACGCCATGACGACTCACCCAGAGCCTGGTACCGCCGAATGGGAAGCATATCTCGCCGAGGGGAATGCGAAGCAAGCACGTAAGCGCGTCGCCGCAGATGTTATTTTGCGTGACAAGTCAGGAAGAATTCTACTGGTGAATCCTACCTACAAGGAAGGCTGGGATCTCCCCGGCGGTATGGTAGAAGCGAATGAAGCACCTATAGAGGCAGCTCGACGCGAGTTGCTCGAAGAACTCGGAATTCAGCCGAGACTGCTAGGAATCTTGTCCGTGGATTGGGACCCGCCACACGGACCATGGGACGATCAGATCGTCATTGTATTCGACGGTGGGAAACTGAGTCCCTCCGAAGCATCGGCGCTTCGTCCCCACGATTCCGAACTCTCCGCATGTGCCTTCTTCACGTCAGAGGAAGCGGTAGCCGCTTTGCGTCCACGTATACGTGACCGGGTTACCCAGACCCTCGAAGCACTCGCCACCGGGAAGCCCCGCTATCTGGAGTCAGGTCGCGCCATCTGGTGACGGAAAAAGCTGATCGTGTTGGCGTGGGTTGGGTCGGATCCGAGTAGGGGCCGGTTACTCCCTGTCTGATCCTTGAGCTGTGCCAGTGTCAGAGCGTAGTTCGGGTGTGCTGTGAAACTCGTGAGCGTGGCCCCTACGTTTTCTGCCGCAGCGATAGCCTCAAAAAAGGTCCAGGTTGGTCCACTTCTTCCGGCGGTGACGGTCGTGGTGCCGGGTAGGGCCTCCAGTCCGCGCGAGGCCGGAGCGGACAGACTGCCGAAGAATGCCGCGTCTACTTGTCGCGCTATGGAGCGGGCCAGGCCGTTGCCGACGATTTGCTGAGCGTCGGGGTTGCTGCCCTCCGCAAGTTCGGACGACACGACCGTGAGACCCGCGAACTTTGGCAAGGGTTACCGCCTCTTCGCCAAGGGTGGCGTCCTCGTTCGGTTGCGGGCTGTCCTACAGCGGTTCCGCTTCCGTCGCGGCGTACTCCTCGCGCAGGGTGGCCAGGACGGGGTGCCCCGGGTCGAACTCCACCCCGTCGATCGACCGGATCGCCCGCACGCCCACCCCCGCGTTGAGGGCGAACGCCGCGCGCAGCTCGCCGAGGCGGTCGCGGTCGATCCGCTCGGTGTGCTGCGGGCCGCCGTGGCCGCGGCGGAGCAGTTCCTGGGTGACGCCGGGCAGGCACGCGGCCGCCGGCCACAGCAGGCGATGGCCGTCGAAGAACCCCACGTTCCAGGTCGCGCCCTCGGACACCGCGCCCCGCTCGTCGGTCAGCAGCACATCGTCGTAGCCGTCGAGCTGGGCGAGGCGGCGCAGCCGCAACAGCCCGAACAGCCCGACGTGTTTGACCTCCGGCAGGTCGCGGTGGTGCGCTGCGGTGCGCACGCTCAGCGGCGGCAGCGAGGGCGCGGCGGCGGGCCGGGTGGTGACCAGGATCCGCGGCGTGGCCTCGGCCCCGGGCCGCTCCAGCCCGAGGTCGGGGTCGTACACGGTCACCCGGACCGTGAGCGGCCCCGCGGTGTCCGCGACCGCGCGCCGGGCCAGTTCGCGGATCCGGTCCCGGTCCGGCGCGGTGCCGAACAGCACACCGCAGTCCCGGACCAGCCGGTCCAGGTGGAGGGACAGCCCGCGCACCCGCCCGTCGTCCACCCGCATGGTGGTGAAGTGGCCGTAGTTGGTCATGGCCAGCGCCGTCAGCTCGCGGATGCCCGCCGGTTCCCCGTTCAGCTCTGTCATGGGGTCAGTGTTTCAGCCGGGGGTGGACGGACTCGGCGAGTCGCTGAAGCTTGTCGGGGTTGATCAGACCGTAGATGCCGCGCACCCGTTCGCCGTCGGGCGCGGGGTCGAACACCGCGGCCGCGTACAGCGTCCCGCCGATGAACAGGACCACTCCCGGGCCCCCGTTGATCTGCACCGGGCGCGCCTGGAAGGTGGGCAACCGCCCGCTGACGGCGGCCACCAGGCGGGCCACCTTGTCCCGGCCCTCGATCACCCGGAGCGCGGCACGGCGCTTGCCCCCGCCGTCGCTCCACATGACCACCTCCGGGGCCAGGACGTCCATCAGGGCGTCGAGGTCACCGCCGATGGCCGCGTCGAGGAACCGCTCGGTGACGATCCGCTGGGTGCCGCGGTCGAGGTCGTAGCGGGGCCGCCGGGCCTCGACGCGCTCCTTGGCGCGGTGGGCGAGCTGGCGGACGGCGGCCGGGCTGCGGCCCAGGATCGCGGCGATCTCCGCGTGGTCGTAGGCGAACGCCTCGCGCAGCACGAACACGGCGCGCTGCAGGGGGGTCAGGGTCTCCAGGACCACCAGCATCGCCAGGGACACCGATTCGGTGCGGATCGCGGTGTCGGGGGTGTCCGGTTCGGTCAGCACGGGCTCGGGCAGCCAGGGGCCGATATAGCTCTCCCGCCTGCGGCGGGCGCGGCGCATCTGGCTGAGCGCGTGGTTGACGGCGGTCCGCACCAGATAGGCCCGGGGGTTGGCGATCTCCTTGTCCCGGACCGACGCCCAGGACAGCCAGGTCTCCTGGACCACGTCCTCGGTGTCGGCGACCGTGCCGAGCATGTTGTAGACGATGGAGAAGAGCAGCTCACGGTGGTGGAGGAAGTCCTCGCTCCCCGCATCCGGCACCGGCCTGTCCTGCGGTCCCGCGCGGTCCTCCCACGGTGATACGGGGGTGTTCATTGCACCGATGGTAGGCGCCGCGCCCCTCCGGCCACCGCATAGGATCGGCTCATGCCCGATCTCGTATCCGTCAACTACCGCAAGTTCGACGGCACTTTGCACTGGAACCTGCGGATGCGCAGGCTGGGCGAGGACGACCACGGCGTCTGGCTGGGGCTGCCCGGCGGCGCCGTCATGCGCAAGGGGTACGGCCCGATGGTGCCGATCCCCTGCGCGCACGTGATCCTCTTCCCGCGCGACGCGTGGTGGACCGCGGTGTTCAACGCCCCGCCCCGGGAGACCGAGATCTACTGCGACATCGCCACGCCTCCCGAGTGGCTCTCCGCCCATGAGGTCTCGATGGTGGACCTGGACCTGGATGTGATCCGCAAGCGGACGGACGGCTCGACCCGGCTGGTCGACCAGGACGAGTTCGCCGAGCACCAGGTGCGGTACGGCTATCCGGCGGATGTCATAGCGGAGGCCGAGGCGGCGGGGCGGTGGCTGATGGAGGCGGTCGACGGGCGCGCCGAGCCGTTCGGGGACGCCTCCAGGGCGTGGCTGGGCATGGTCGACGGCGAGCGGCCCTGAGACCTGTCGGCTCACCGCCGTCGCACCGTCGGCTCACCGCCGTCGCACCGTCGGCTCACCACCGTCGCACCATCCGCCCACCGCAAGGCGCACCGTCGGCCCACCGCAAGGCGCACCGTCGGCCCACCGCAAGGCGCACCGTCACCTCACCGGGGCGGCCGTCCCGTACCCCGCGAGGCCGAGGACTCCTCCGTACGCCCCTCCGCGGACCGCCTCTTCGGCACCGGCCGGTCCTCGCCGGGGGCCGCGGCCGGGCGGCCGCGCAGCGGCCGGACGGCTATCGCCGCCGATATCAGGAGCAGTCCGCCCAGCATGACGAAGGGGGCGGCGGTGCCCGCGAGCCCGGCGAGCACACCGGCGGAGGCGGGCGCGGCCACCTGGCCGAGCCGGTTGCCGGTGAGCCGCAGCGCGAGGGCAGTGCTGCGCGCCCCCTCGGGGGCGGCCTGGACGACGGTCGTCATCGACAGCGGCTGGCCGACGCCGAGGCAGAAGCCGAGTCCGGCCAGCAGCACCCCGAGTGCCCAGGCGGGCACCGGCAGGGCGATGCCCGCGCACAGCAGCGCGGCGCCCAGACAGCTGACGGCCATCAGCACCGTGCGGCCCATCAGCCGGATCATCGGGGTCATGGCGAGGCGGCAGGCCACGGTGGCGGCGGCGCGCAGGCTGAGCAGCACACCGACGACCGCGGGCGAGATACCGCGCTGTTCGCCGACGACCGGCAGATAGGCGGTGAGGATGTCGGTGGCGGAGAGCACCGCGAGGCTGATGAAGATGCCGGAGGCGACCCCGCGGGTGGTCAGGATGGCTCGTACGGAGACCTTGCGGGCCGGGGCCGCCTCGACGGGCCCGGCCGCCGTGTCCTCCGCGCGGCGCTCGATGCGCCACAGCGAGCTGACGGAGAAGGCCGCGAGGGCGGCGGAGACGAACAGCGCGGCGGCGCTGGTGCGGCCCATCGCCCCGTCGTGTTCGGAGACCACCAGACCGGCCGCGATGGGCCCGATGAGCTGGCCGAGCGAGGCGCCGATGGTGAAGTGGCCGAAGTTGCGGTCCTGGTCCTCGGGGGCGCTCTGGCGGGCCACGATGGACTGGGCGCCGATGACGAACGACAGATGGCCGAGGCCCATCACCCCGCTCCAGGCGGCCATCGCGGGCAGCGATCCGGCCGTCCCGCTGAACGCGCAGCCCGTCGCGATGAGGGCGACCCCGATGGGCAGCAGCGGGGCGCACCGCCCGTGGTCGGTGCGCCGCCCCAGGGGTACGGCGGCGAACAGCGGCAGCAGGGCGTAGATACCGGCGATCACACCGATGGCGCGGGCGTCGGCACCGAGCGCCAGCGCCCGGTAGGAGACGGCCGGCCGCGCCATGCTCACCGCCCCCTGGGTGAACGAGAAGGCGATGACCAGGCGCAGCAGCCAGCCCCTACCGGGCTTCGAGATCTTCACGGCTCAGATGATGCCGAAGGCGAGACCCGCCGCGAGCACCACCAGGGAGGTGAGCGCCGCCCATTTCACGGTGAACCGGGTGTGGTCGCCGAATTCGACCTTCGCCATGCCGACGAGCACGTAGACGGCGGGGACCAGCGGGCTCGACATGTGCAGGGCCTGTCCGACGAGCGAGGCGCGGGCGATCTCCAGCGCGGAGACCCCGTGGGCGGCCCCGGCCTCGGCGAGGATCGGCACGATGCCGAAGTAGAAGCCGTCGTTGGACATGAAGTAGGTGAGCGGGAGGGACAGCACACCGGTGACGATGGCCATGTGCGGGCCCATGCCCTCGGGGACGCCGTCGACCAGCCAGCGGGCCATGTGCTCGACCATGCCGGTGCCGGTGAGGACGCCGGTGAAGACCGCCGCGGCGAAGACCATGCCGGAGACGTTGACGACGTTCTCGGCGTGTGCGGCCACCCGCGCCTTCTGGTCGTTCATGTTCGGGAAGTTGACGGTGAGCGCGACGGCGGCGGCGAGCAGGAAGAGGACCGGGATCGGCATGGTCTCGGTCACCATCAGGGCGAGCAGGGCGACGGTCAGGGCCGCGTTGAACCAGTAGAGCTTCGGGCGCAGGGTCGCGCGGTGGGGGTCGAGCCCCTTGAACTCGTCGTCGTCCGCGGAGTCCGGGGAGCCGGAGGCGCCGGAGGCGCCGGGGCCGTTCGAGGCGCTCGCGGGGGCAGGCTCCGCGTCGGTGCCGGAGCCCGCGCCGCCGCCGGTCGGCGCGGCCGTGCGGCCCTTACCGCCCTTGGCCCCCTTGCTGCCGGAGCCCGCGCCGACCAGCACCTGCTCGGGGTCGCCCGCGGTGACCTCGTCCAGCGTCAGCACGCCAAGACGCCTGCGCTCCCGCAGGCCCAGGCCGTAGGCGAGGGCGATGACGAAGAGCAGACCGACGGCGAGGGCCGGGATCATCGGCACGAAGATGTCGCTGGCGTCGACCTTGAGCGCGGCGGCGGCGCGGGCGGTCGGCCCGCCCCAGGGCAGCGTGTTCATCACGCCGTTGGCCATGGCCGCGACACCGGTCATCACCACCAGGCTCATCTTCAGCCGCCGGTAGAGCGGCACCATGGCCGACACAGTGATCATGAAGGTGGTGGAGCCGTCGCCGTCAAGCGAGACGATCGCCGCGAGGATCGCGGTGCCGACCACCACCCGCATCGGATCCGCCTTGCAGAAGCGCAGGATCAGCCGGACGATCGGGTCGAAGAGTCCGACGTCGATCATCACCCCGAAGTAGATGATCGCGAACATCAGCATGGCGGCCGTGGGTGCCAGATCGCCGACGCCCTTGAGGACGTAGTCCCCGAGGTGCGCCCCCTTCCCGACAAGCACACAGAACAGCGCGGGGATGAGCACCAGGGCACCCATCGGGGACATCTTCTTCATCATGATCAGGACAAGGAATGTCGCGATCATGACGAAGCCGAGGATGGTCAGCATAGTTGGCTACCTCACGTTCGCCTTTGAACTCCCCCAGATTTGGCGGTCGAGGCGACGTTAGGTGCGGCAACTTTCCGTTAACAAGGTCTTGACGCGTGAGCAATAAGCGCAAAACCCCAGGTCAGTGCCGTAGCGAGGGTGATACGCGCACCGGGTGGCCATTGAGCACCGCCGTCCCGGAGAGCGGGTCGAGCCGCGAGCCGTCGAAGAGCTGGTTGACATTGACCCCGGGCCGGGCCCCGGCCACGGACAGCCGGACGCCGGGGCGGGCGTGGCCCCAGCCGTGCGGCAGGCTCACCACTCCGGTCCGTACCGCGTCCGTCACCTCGACCGGCACCTCCAGCTCCCCGCCCTCGCCCTTGACCCGGGCCAGACCGCCGTCGGCCAGCCCCAGCCGGGTGGCGTCCTCGGGGTGCACCTGGAGCGTGCAGCGGTTGCTGCCGCCCATCAGGGCGGGGACGTTGTGCATCCAGCTGTTGTTGGAGCGCAGATGGCGGCGGCCGACCAGCAGCAGCCCCGAGGGCCGGTCGGCCAGCGACCGGCGCAGCCGCTCCACATCGGCGGCCAGCGGCTCCGGGCACAGCTCCACCGTGCCGCTGCGGGTCTTCAGCAGCCCCGGAACGCGCGGCCGCAGCGGGCCCAGGTCGATGCCGTGCGGATGGGCGAGCAGCTTCTCCAGGCTCAGCCCGTCGGGGTCGGCGCCGAAGCCGTCGCCGTACGGGCCCAGCCGCAGCATCATGTCCAGCCGCCGCTCGGGGCCGTCCACCCCGGTCAGCAGCGCGGCCAGCTCGCCGGGCTCGCGTCCGTACACCGGGGAGTGCGGGTCGGCGACCTCCTTGCCGAGGGTCCCCTGGATCGCCATCGCGTCCACCGCCTCCGGGTCGGCGCCGCCGTTCCCGCTCACGCACAGCACCAGCCGCGCCATGATGGCGCTCTCGCTCATCCGGTCCGCCTCCAGCGGGATCGCCGGGCGGGTGTAGCGGACCTGGTTGCGCACGGCCAGGCTGTTGAAGGCGTAGTCGAAGTGGGGGCTGCGGCTGGGCGGGGGCGGGGGCAGCACCACATGGGCGTGGCGTGAGGTCTCGTTGAGGTACGGATCGACGCTGACCATGAAGTCGAGCCCGGCCAGCGCCCGGTCCAGGCGGTCGCCGTCCGGCGCGGAGAGCACGGGGTTGGCCGCGAGCGCCAGCACCGCCCGTATCCGCCCCTCGCCCGGGGTCTCGATCTCCTCGGCCAGCGCGACGGCGGGCAGTTCGCCCTTGGCCTCGGGGTATCCGCTGACCCGGCTGTGCCAGCGGCCGAGCGCGAACCCCTTCCCGGGCCGCGCCGGGCGCTCCCGGCGGCCGGTGGCGGCGAGCGGGAACATCATGCCGCCGGGCCGGTCCAGCTGCCCGATGAGCACGTTGATCACATCGACCAGCCAGCTGGTGAGGGTGCCGAACTCGACGGTGGTGGAGCCGACCCGCCCGTACACCACGCCCTGGGACGCGGCCGCCAGCTCACGGGTGAGGGTGCGGATCTCCTCGGCGGGCACGTCGCACGCCTCGGCCACCGCCTCCGGGGGGAAGTCCGCGGCCAGCCGCCGCACCTCCGCCACCCCGCTGATGTGCTCGGCGAGCGGGCCCGGCGCCACCAGGTCCTCGGCGAACAGCACCTGCACCATGGCGAAGAGCAGCAGGGCGTCGGTACCGGGCCGGATCGCCACATGGGTGTCGGCCAGCGCGGCGGTACGGGTGCGCCGGGGGTCGATCACTACCAGTCGGCCGCCGCGCCGCCGCAGCGCCCGCAGCCGGCCGGGGAAGTCGGGGGCGGTGCACAGACTGCCGTTGGAGTCCAGCGGGTTGGCGCCGAGCATCAGCAGATGGTCCGTACGGTCCAGGTCGGGCACCGGAAGCGCGTTGGCGTCGCCGTACAGCAGCCCGCTGGAGACGTGCTTGGGCATCTGGTCGAGGGTGCTGGCGCTGAAGACGTTGCGGGTGCGCAGCGCGCCGAGCAGCAGCGGCGGATAGAGCCCGCCGGCCACGGTGTGCACATTGGGGTTGCCCAGCACGACCCCCACGGACTGCGGGCCGTGCTCGCGCAGCAGCGGGGCCAGCCCCTCCTCCACGGCGGCGAACGCCTCGTCCCAGCCGGTCTCCACCAGGCGCCCGGCGCGGCGGACGAGGGGGCGCCGCAGCCGGTCGGGGTCGGCGTCGAGCTGCCCGAACGCGGCGCCCTTGGGGCAGATGAAACCGCGGCTGAAGACGTCGTCACGATCGCCGCGCGCCCCGGTCACCCTCCCTTCGTCGATGGTGAGGGTCAGCCCGCAGGTGGCCTCGCAGAGCGGGCAGATACGCAGGGCAGTGCTCATCGGTCTCTCCCAGGGACGGCGGCGAGGCCGCGATGACGCGCCGGACCCGCTCACCATACCGACTGGTAGGCATGTCGGGGAGGGATCGGAGGGAACTGCCGACGGTCAGGAACCAAGGCGACCACGAACCAGGGCGCCCACGGACCAGGGAGCCCACGAACCAGGGAGCCCACGAACCAGGGAGCCCAGGAGCTCCCGACGGCCAGGCGCTCCCGACGGCCGGGAGCTCCGGATCAGTCCAGGACCCCGGCCAGATAGGCCCGCAGCAGCTCCTTCGTCTCCGCCACGATCGCCGGATCGCCCTCCGGGTCCATCCGGAACGCCAGCCGCAGCAGCGCGTCCGCCGCCTCGACCGCGAGCAGGAAGGCCACCCGCAGCCGCTCCTCCGTCGCCTCGTCCCCACCCGTGCCGAGCCGGTCGGCGAGCAGCGTCCGCAGCCGGTCGGCGACCAGGTGGTTGGGCTGTTCCGGCGGCGCGGTGGCCGGGACCGGATGGCCGAACTCGATGAGCGCGAAGCCCGGCGCCCCGCGCTTCATCGCCAGGTACTCGTCCACGACGACGTCCATCGCCTCCCGCCAGCCGCCGCCCCCGTCCCGGCCGGAGTCCGAGGCCGCGTCCGACGCGGCCAGCCGCCGGGTGATCCGCGCGGCGTACTCGTCCAGATTGCGGTGGGCCAGGGCCTCGGCCATCGCCCGCTTGTTGGAGAAGAAGCGGTAGACCGAGCCGATCGGGACGTTGGCGCGCTCGGCCACGGCCCGGGTGCTCAGCTCTTCGTAGCTGATCTCGTCGAGGAGTTCGGCACACGCGTCGAGGATCCGGCCGAGGCGCTCGGCGCTGCGGCGCTGGACCGGATGGCGGCGGAGGGGCGGTATGGGCACGCCACCATCCTGCCCGATCATTGACGCGCCCGGGTTTCGATTCCTATCGTCTGACAGAGGAATCAAAGGGAATCAAGTGGTGTGCGGCGGAGCGGTGGGAGCGCGCGATGGGCGACGGCACGGGGATCCAGCACGGCGATCGGCACGGGATCCAGCGAGGACACGAGCAGGGGGTCGAGCCGGGGATCGAGCGGGCGCGCAAGACGGCCGAAGAGCTGGTCTACGCCTCCGGTTTCGGTAACGAGCACAGCAGCGAGGCCGTGCCCGGCGCACTGCCCATCGGCCGCAACTCCCCCCAGCGCGCACCGCTCGGGCTCTACGCGGAGCAGCTGAGCGGCAGCGCCTTCACCGAGCCGCGCGCCACCAACCGGCGCTCGTGGCTGTACCGCATCCGGCCCTCCGCCGCGCATCCGCCGTTCACCCGCGTCGACAACGGCGCGCTGCGCGGGGCCCCCTTCACCGAGGCCGCGCCCGACCCCAACCGGCTGCGCTGGGACCCGCTGCCGGAGCCGCCGGAGGGCACCGACTTCCTGGCCGGGCTGTGGACGCTGGGCGGCAACGGCGACGCCACCCAGCGCGCGGGGATGGCCATCCACCTCTACGCCGCCAACGCGCCCATGACCGACCGGGTGTTCAGCGACGCGGACGGCGAGCTGCTGATCGTCCCCGAGCGGGGCGGGCTGCTGCTGCACACCGAGTTCGGTCTGCTGCGCGCGGACCCGGGGCATGTGGCGCTGGTCCCGCGCGGGGTGCGGTTCCGGGTGGAGCCGCTCGAGCCGTCCGTGCGCGGCTATGTGTGCGAGAACTACGGCCGCCCCTTCACCCTCCCCGAGCTCGGCCCGATCGGCGCCAACGGCCTGGCGAACCCCCGGGACTTCCTCGCCCCGGTCGCGGCGTACGAGGACGTGGAGCGCCCGGTGCGGGTGGTCAACAAGTTCTGCGGCAATCTGTGGGCCGCCACCTACGACCACTCGCCGCTGGACGTGGTCGCCTGGCACGGCACCCATGTGCCGTACGTGTACGACCTGCGCCGCTTCAATGTGCTCGGCACCATCAGCTACGACCACCCGGACCCGTCCATCTTCACGGTGCTCACCTCGCCCTCCGACACCCCCGGGCTCGCGGGCGTGGACTTCGTGGTCTTCGCCCCGCGCTGGCTGGTCGGCGAGGACACCTTCCGGCCGCCGTACTTCCACCGCAATGTGATGAGCGAGTACATGGGGCTGATCGAGGGCGCGTACGACGCGAAGACCGGCGGCGCGGGGGGCTTCGTACCGGGCGGTGGCTCGCTGCACAACATGATGTCCGCGCACGGCCCGGACAACGAAACCTATCTGCGGGCGAGCGCGGCCGAGCTGGCACCGCACAAGCTGGACGACGGGCTGGCCTTCATGTTCGAGACGCGCTGGCCGGTCACGGCCACCCGGCAGGCGCTGGAGGCGGACCACCTCCAGGGGCGCTATGACGACGTATGGCAGGGTCTGGAACGCCATTTCCGCCCCTGAACGCCGCCGTTGCCGCCGTCGACCGGAGACCGTGTGACCACCTTCGCCCCCGACTCCCTCGCCCTCAACCGCAAGCTGCCGCTGTGGTACCAGGTCTCGCAGTCGCTGCGGGCCTCGATACTCGGGCGGGCCCCGCACGATCCGCTGCGGCTGCCGCCCGAGGACCGGCTCGCCGAGCACTACGGGGTCAGCGTGCTCACCATGCGGCAGGCGCTCAAGGAGTTGGAGACCGAGGGGCTCATCAGCCGCCACCGGCGTCGCGGCACGTTCATCGAGCCGAGCGCGCGGCGCGGCGCGCCGGTGCGGCTGCTGGGGTCGGTGGACGCGATCGTGGCCCAGCAGTCGGGTGAGCGGACGACGGTGCTGGAGCACGGCCCGGCACCGGTGCCCGCGGCGCTCGCGGAGTACTTCCCCGATCTGGACGAGGCGACCGCCTACCGCCGGCTGCGCCGGGACGGCCACAGCGGCGAGCCCACCAACTGGGCGGAGAACCTGGTCCGCCCCGAGCTCGCCGACCGCATCGACCTCGCGGACCTCGCCCGCTGGCCGATGACGAAGGTGCTGCGGGACGCGGTGGGGGTGCGGATCAGCCGGATCACGGACACGGTGGAGGCCCGCCTCGCCGACCCCGAGACCTCCCGGCTGCTCCAGGTCCCGCTGCTCAGCCCGATCCTGCACTACACGGGGGTGACCTACGACGAGAGCGGCCGCGTGGTGGACGTGGCCCGCATCCACTACCGGGGCGACCGCTTCTCCTTCTCGGTCACGGTCGAGGCCGACTAGTAGAGGGGGTCCGGCGGGGTCTTGGCGCCTGCGGCGGGCTGTTCCCCTCTCCGACCCTTCCCACAACTGGGGCTCCGCCCCAGACCCCGCTCCGCAAACTCCCCCAGCTACCGCTGGGAGGTGCCCCCTGGAGGGTTCGAAAGGCGGGCTCCGCCCCAGCCCCCGGGATCCAGGGGCGGAGCCCCTGCCACGCGGCGGAGCCGCATATCGATGCTGCAGGAAGGGGCGGGGAGGAGACGGAGCCCAGCCGGTCCGACGCACACCCCTCATCCGGCCTCTGCCGTGGCCACGGCGGCCGGAGCCACCGGAGCGGCGGCGGACGGACGCCGGGCGGACCCCTGTGGCGTCAGGGCGGCATCGATACCATGCCGGGCGTGGGAGAACGTGAGGCGCCGCCGCTGGGGGACCTGATGCCGTGGGGCCGCTGCGGCTCGGGCGGGCCTGGGTCATGGCACCGGACGCGGCCTCGCTCGGGGCGCGCTGGGAGCGGCTGACCCGGGCCGGGGACGAGGCGGCGCGGGCCGCGCTGTTCCGCCCGACCCGCGCCCGTACGTTGCACAGCTCCGTACCGCAGCTGCCCGGCCAGGCCACCTCCACCGCCCGGCTGGCGCGCGAGGACGGGCCGTGCCCCGAGCCGGTGCGGATCGCGCACGGGCCCTTCGACCAGCAGTGGCTGATACCGGATCACCGGCTGATCGACGCCGCCCGACCCGAGCTGTGGCGGGTGGCCGACGACCGGCAGATCCATGTCATCGAGGCCACCGGACCGGATCCGGACCCGGTGCTCACCTTCTCCGCGCTGCTGCCGGACGGCCACTCCCCCGCGGGCCGCCCGGGCCGGATCCGCCCGCTCTACCGCCGCCCCGGCGGACAGGAGCCCAATCTCGCGCCCGGGCTGCTGGACCACCTCACCGCGCGGCTCGGCCGCCCGGTGACCGCCGAGGACTTCCTGGCCTGGACCGCCGCCACGGCGCGCGGCGCGCCCTGCGCCGTGCCCCTGACCGCCGACCCCGGGGTGTGGGAGTCGGGCGTGGAGCTGGGCCGCCGTGCGCTGTGGCTGCATACGCGCGGGGCGCACAGTGGTGAACGCCCGCGCATGCCGGGTGGCCGACGCCCCTACGTCCGCGCCGCGCTTCCGTCGAGCGGGCTGCCGGG
Organism: Streptomyces sabulosicollis; assembly: GCF_016103465.1. GTDB lineage: Bacteria > Actinomycetota > Actinomycetes > Streptomycetales > Streptomycetaceae > Streptomyces > Streptomyces sabulosicollis. The sequence goes on along the minus strand of NZ_JAEEAP010000050.1, from coordinate 2,978 downwards.
CTCACTGGACCACGACCCGGACGAGGAGGCCCTGCTGCTGGGCGAGGGCCGTATCTCACCGGTCCCGCGGGCCGCATGGGACTTCCACGCGGGCGGGGTACGGGTGCTGGAGACCTGGTTCGAGCGGCGCACCGCCCCTCGGGAGCCGGGCACGCTGGAGGCGATCGGCCCGGCGGGCTGGCCGTCCGCGTGGACCTCGGAGCTGCTGGAGCTGATCACCGTGCTGGCGCTGCTCGCCGAGCTGCGCCCGGAGCTAAGGGCCCTCGCCGACCGGCTGGCGGACGGGGCGCTGATCGACGCGGCGGAGCTGCGGGAGGCGGGGGTGCTGCCGGTGCCCGGCGCGGCCCGGCGCCCGGCGTCCGTACTGGACCACCATGAGGAAGGCCCGGAGGGGCAGTTCGCCCTGCTCTGAGCCCGCTATGTGCCCGCCGTACGGGCCGAGGTCTGAGCCCATCGTGCGGACTGCGGCTCTGATGCCCGCCTTGCGGACTGGCGCTCTGCGCCCGCCTCGTGGGGCTCTGCGCCGCCTCCCGGACTGGGGCTCTGCCCCGCCTCGCGGATTGACGCTCTGCGCCCGCCTCGTGGGGCTCTGCGCCGCCTCCCGGACCGGGGCTCTGCGCCCGCCTTCGTGGGGCTCTGCGCCCGCCTTCGTGGGGCTCTGCGCCCGCCTCCCGGGCGCACCGATCTCCCGGGCGCGCCGGATCTCCCGGACACGCCGATCTCTCACCAGCCACGGCCGCGCAGCGGCCATGGCGGCCGGGCGCGGCCTCTCGTCAGCATCCCACGGCGACGGCGGCGTGGGGTGGATCACAGCACGGACTCACCGGCTGGAGCGAACCGGATGACCCCGTGCCTGCCCGGGATGACGACGAAGGCGCCTACGGGCCGGCCGGGTCAGCCGTGGTTGCCGAACAGTGAACGGCGCAACCGGCGCAGCGGCGCGAACAGCGACACCCGCGCACCCCGGTTGTTCTTCGCACGCGCGTGGTCGCGCGCGATCAGCTCCTGCATCAGCACCGCCGCGCTCTCCGCCTCACGCTGCGGGACGGCGGGACCGCCCATCACCGCGAGATGGCGCTCGAGGCGCGCACTGGACGCACCGCTTCCGCAGTTGATCGCAGGCACTCGTGGCCTGCTCCGTACCGTTATCTGCTCCATGACACTCCCCACCCGTACGAGGGCACCCGCCCCGGGCAGAGTAACCCTACCTCCCCGAGCCGTCACCCACGCATCCCAGGTTCCGGATTCACCACCGCGTCAAGGGTGTTGACGATACCTATCACGCGCAAACAAATTCCCGGACCGACCAATCCATCCGTTCGCCGGGTCCGAATAGCCGCATGAAGGACTGCTCCAACAAGCGTGCGAAGGACCTACAGGATGACCGCAATCACCAAGAGCTTGGCCGCGCTGGTCAGCTGCGCACTGGCCGCCGGCGGGTTCACGGCCGCCGGAGTGGCCGTACTGCAGCCTGGGACGGCGCAGGCTTCGAGCCACCGCGAGGCGCCGCTGATCTCCGGTCAGCCGCAGTACGACGCCACGGACGTCTACGCGTTCGTCAGCCCGGACAAGCCGGACACGACCACCATGGTCGTCAATGTGCTGCCGTTCCAGGACCCCGCGGGCGGCCCCAACTTCTACAAGTTCGCCCATGACGCCCGCTACGACCTGCACGTCGACAACGACGGCGACGGCCAGGGCGATCTGCTCTTCCGGTGGACCTTCAAGGACCACCTCAAGAACGGCGACACGTTCCTCTACAACACCGGGCCGGTGAACTCGCTCGAGGACGCGACCCTCAACTTCACCCAGACATACGACCTCGAAGTCATCAAGCTCAAGCACCAGAAGGCCGTCGCCCGCGCCAAGCTGGGCAGCGATCTGCCGGTCGCGCCGTCGAACGTCGGCAAGGCGTCCATGCCCGACTACTCCAAGCTCCGCGACCAGGCGGTGCGGAAGATCGGCTACAGCGGGGGCTCGACCGCCTTCGCCGGTCAAGCCGACGACCCGTTCTTCCTCGATCTGCGCGTCTTCGACCTGCTGTACGGCGGCGACATGTCCGAGGTCGGCAATGACACCCTCAAGGGCTACAACGTCCAGTCGATGGCCCTCCAGGTGCCGACGTCGGCGCTGACCGAGTCCAAGGACCAGCCGGTGATCGGCGTCTGGGCCACCACCCACCGCCAGACCGCCGACGGCGACTGGACGCAGGTCTCCCGGCTCGGCAGCCCGCTGGTCAACGAGGTGGTCATCCCGCGCAAGGACAAGGACAAGTTCAACGCCTCGTCGCCGTGGGACGACGGGCAGTTCCTGAAGTTCGTCCAGGACCCCGAACTCCCCAAGCTGGTCGAGCAGATCTACAAGATCAAGGCGCCGGACACCCCGCGCGACGACCTGGTGCAGGCGTTCCTCACCGGTGTGCCCAAGCTCAACCAGCCGCCGAACGTCCGCCCCGCCGAGGAACTCCGGCTCAACACCTCCATAGAGCCCACCGGCAGCCCCAAGCGGCTGGGTGTGCTGGACGGTGACAACGCGGGCTTCCCCAACGGCCGCAGGCTTTCCGACGACGTCCTGGACATCGCCCTCCAGGCCATGGAGGGCGAGCTGCTCGGCAAGAAGAACGACCTGGGCGACGCGGTGGACGAGAACGACCAGAAGTTCGGCGGATCCTTCCCGTATCTGGCGCTGCCCAGCTCCGGCTCGGACGCCAAGGCCGTCTCGAAGAGCGCCGGGCAGTCCCTGCTGAACGGCGGTTCGGGCGTCGGTTCCTCCTCCGAGGACAACATGCTGCTGGCCGGGTCCGCGGCGGCCGGTGGCGGGGCCGTACTGCTGCTGGGGCTCGGATTCCTCTGGATGCGGTCGCGCCGGCGGGCTCCTCGCGTGCGCCGGCACTGAACCGCGGGTGCCATCGGGCCCGTACCACCGGGCGCGGCCCCGCCGAAACCCGCGCGGCGGCCGCGCCCAGGCCCCTCCCCAAC
>NZ_JAEEAP010000509.1 GCF_016103465.1 Streptomyces sabulosicollis | reverse complement strand
GCCGTCCACCGCGCAGCACGAGTCGCGCCGCAGCAGCCGTCCCACCTCCAGCCACTCATCCGCCGACCTCCCGTGCGGTGCCGCCGCGGCACCGGCCCCCGGGAAGGACTCGACCAGCTCGCGCTGCTCGTACGGCACCCCGCCCCGCAGCACCGACACCGTCCGTACCAGCGTGTCGAAGTCGGTGAAGGGGTCGCCGTCCACGACCGTCAGGTCCGCCAGCTTGCCGACCTCCAGGGTCCCCAGGTCACGGTCGGCGCCGAAGGCCCGCGCCGGGAGGACGGTCGCCGTGCGCAGCGCCTCCTCCGGCGACAGCCCGAACCGGTGCAGGGCGCGCAGCGCCATGTGCAGATGGAGGCCCACCGGCACCAGCGGCTGGTCCGTCCCCAGGGCCACCACCCCACCCCCGGCGAGGATCCGCCGGTAGACCCCGATCTCCGTGCGCAGGGTGGCCAGTTGGTCCGCGGTCGGGGGCGTTCCGGCGAGCTGCCGTACGAGCGCGGTGTCCCACGGCGGCATCAGCCGGGTGACCCGCTCGTCCTCCGCCAGCGAGGGGTCGGCCCCGACCAGGGGCGAGGCCGTGAACGGCGTGGCGATGAGCCGGAAGTCGGAGGTCGCGGTGTAGATCTCCGCCACGTCCTGCTGGGAGTGCCCGGTGGCCGTCGTGGCGTGACCGTACTCCAGCCGCTGGGTGGCCTGCAGATGTGTCGTGAGGTCCTGCCCGAGCTGTATGCCCGGTGAGCACAGATGGCTGCCGGTGCGCACGCCGAGCCGCTCATGCGCGAACCGGGCCGCCTCCTCCATGATCCAACCCGGCGCGCGGACGTACGTCTTGACGAAGTCCCAGTCGAGCCCGGCCCCGCGCTCCAGGGAGCGCCGCAGACCGTCCCGGGTGCGATGCGCCCGGCCCATGCTGTAGGCGACGCGCGGCCCGTCCAGCAGCTCGCCGGTGGCCAGCAGCCGCGGCCCGGCCAGGGCGCCCGCCGCGACGGCCTCCCTGAGGCGCGCCTGCTCATAGGCGAAACCGCCGAGGGAGACCGCGGTGGTGATGCCGTACGCGAGCTGCAGGGCGGTCTGACGGCCGCCGTAGGTGTACTGCCAGGGGTGGGTGTGGGCGTCCCACAGTCCGGGGATCACGGTGTGCCCGGAGGCGTCGACGCGCCGCTTCGCGGACCGCCCGGCGCGGTGCGCCTCCACGGCCGCGATGCGTCCGCCGCGCACCACGATGTCCACGTCCTCGCGGACCGTGCCGCCCTTACGGCCGTCACGACCGGCGCCGCCGCCCTCGCCTCCGGTGCCGTCCCAGAACCGCCCGGCGTGGACGACGGTGTCCGCGGGGCGCGGCCGCCGGTGGTCCAGCGGGACGCGGACCGTCCGGGCGGCACCGCTCTTGACGTCCAGCAGCCGCAGCCGGCCCGCCGACAGGTACAGGACGTTGCGGGAGTCCCCGGACCAGGAGGGGTGGTCGGCGGACTCGTCCGTCAGCCGGCGCGGCGCGCCGTCGGGGGTGCCGTCGGCCCTTACGGGCAGCAGCCACAGGGCGGACTCGACGATGAGCGCCATATGGCGGCCATCGGGGGACCAGACCGGCCCGGAGTCATAGCGGTCGGAGAGGGAGGTGTGCGGGGCGACGGCGTGCTGCCTGGCCGCGCCGGTGCTGATGTCGATCACCCGGATCAGGTTGTAGCCCTCGCGGAACCGCTGGTTCAGGCGATTGCGGTCGCACAGGGCGACATAGCGCCCGTCCGGCGACCAGCTCGGCCTCCCGGGCAGCCCTCCGGCGCCCATCGGCGCGGCGAGCACCCGTTCCGTACCGGCGTCGAGATCGCGCAGGACCAGGTTTCCCGACATGTCGACACTGGCGAGCCGCCTGCCGTCGGGGGAGAGCGCCGGATGCACCCGGCCGCCGGACGCCAGCACGGTCTCCTCGCCGGAGGCGAGGTCCCGGCGGCGCACCGCCAGCAGCCCGTCGCGGTCGTCGGCGTACACCAGGGCGCGCCCGTCGGGCGTCCAGGTGGGAGCCAGCAGATACCGGGTGGGGGCCGCCCGCACGACCCGGCGCGGCGCCCGGCCGCCGGAGACATCGGCGACCCAGAGGGAGTTGAGGGCGGCGAAGGCCACCTTACGGCCGTCGGGAGACAGCGCGGGCAGATGCAGCCCGCGCACCGGCCGCACCCCGCCACCGTCGAAGTCGTACCGCTTGACGCGATACCGGGGCCGGTCGACGGGGAGGGCGGCGGAGAAGGGGATCTCCTCGTACGCGGGCCCCTTACGGTCGGCATCCTCATCGGCGGTGTCCACCCGGCAGACCCGGAACCGCCCGTCCACGGTGAGCAGCAGCTCGTCCCGGGACACCCAACGGGGCGGCACGGGCTGCACATCGCCCGTGATCGCCACCGGCTCCCCATCCACGACCAGCGTGCAGGAGGCGGCGGGAGCGGCCGTGGTGCGCAGATAGGCGAGGTGGCCACCGGCCGACACGGACGGCGTCATCACCTGGGCGTCGGCGGTGGGATCGGTGTGCTCGACTGTGACCGGTCCGGAGCCGTCCGCCCGTACGGAGGCGACCGTACGGGCGCTCAGCGTCGTCCCGGCGAGCGCGCCGCGCACGAACAGCACCCGCTCGCCGTCCGCGGACCAGGCGGGGTCGAAGTCCTCCCAGGCGCCGTCCTGGAGCGGCCCGTCCTGGCCGTCCACCCCGGTGAGCCGGGTGAGCTCACCGCTTGGCACCTCCAGCACCCAGATCCGGTACGGGCTGCCCGCCACCGGGTCGCCGCCGCGCTCGGAGGCGAAGGCGATCCGGGTGCCGTCGGGCGACCAGGCCGGACCGCGGTCGTCCCACGGACCGTCCGTTCGCTGTCGCAAACCGGAGCCGTCGGGCCGCAGCGTCCAGATATGGAACCCGCCGCCCCGGTAGGCGCAGACGGCCAGCTGCTTCCCATCGGGGGAGTAGACCGGCCGGGTGGGCTCCAGATCGGCCGGTGTGAGCGCGACGGCCGCACCACCCTTACGGGCGACCGACCACAGGACGTTCTGGACCTCGGCGATCAGACGGTCGCCGGACGGGGAGAGCGTCGCGGCGCCGTTGGTGGCGGCGGTGAACGAGAGCGAACCCGGCCGGGCCGCCGCGGCGGCCGCGTCGAAGGGCAGGGTGGCCGCGGTGGCGGCGGCGGTGCCCACGGCGGCGGCCTGCAGAAAGCGCCGCCGTGACAGTGCGGAGGCGGCGGGGGAGTCGGGGGCGCCGGAGGAGCCGGGCGAACCCGAAGCACCCGGGGAGTCGGCGGAGCTGGTGGAGAGCGAAGCGTCGTGCGAGTCCAACGGTCCTCCTGGAGCAAGGGAGTTGTATGGATCGGCAGTCGATACGCGGTACCAAGCGCTTGATCGTTACACACCCCGCGCCCCGGAGGACAGGACCGCGTCGATGCCCTTGGCTTGCGGACCCGGCGCGGGGAGAGTGGGCTTCCGTTCGCACCGGATCGATCGAGCCAGGAGATGAGACGGCATGCCCGACGGCGGTATCACCCACCGCACCGACCACCTGCCCATGCCCGACGGTGTGCGGGTGGTGACCTACAGCTGGCTGCCGGAGAACGGCGCCGTGCGCGCGATCGTCCAGATCGCCCACGGCGCAGCCGAACACGCCCGGCGCTACGACCGGTTCGCCCGCTTCCTCGCCGCACACGGCTATGCGGTGGTCGCCTCGGACCACCGCGGTCACGGAGCCACCGCCGAGTCCACGGGCGGCTTCGGCGTCGTGGGCGAGGAGGGCGACGGCTGGCGGGCGATCGTCTCGGACCTGCGCGCCATCGGTGACCGTGCGCGGGCCGCGCACCCCCGCGCGCCCCTGGTCCTGCTCGGCCACAGCATGGGCTCGATGCTGGCCCGGGACTGCGCCCAGGAGTACGGCGAGGAGCTGGCCGGGCTGATCCTCTCCGGGACCTTCCGCTCACTGCCGGGCACCGAGACCGAGGAGGCGCTGGAGGGCATCGCCCAGGAGATCGCGGAGCGGGGCCGGAACGCGCGGTCCGCCTTCACCCCGACCCTCTTCGCCTCGTTCAACGACCCGTACGAGCATCTGCGGGACCGGACGGGCTTCGAGTGGCTGTCGCGCGACGCGGCGGAGGTGGCCGCGTACGCGGGGGACGAGCGGTGCGGCTTCGCGTTCAGCGCCGGTCTGTCCCAGGACTGGGTCCGTGGCGTCCGTAAGATCAACGACCCGCGCCACCAGGCCCGTGTCCCGGCCGCGCTGCCGGTGCATGTGGCGGTGGGCACCGAGGACCCGTGCAACCAGGGGATGACGCTCGTCTACGAGCTCCTGGAGGACTTCCGTTACGGCGGTACGAGGGAGCTCACCTGGAAGGGGTACCAGGGGGCCCGGCACGAGATCCTCAACGAGACCAACCGGGACGAGGTCCAGCAGGACCTGCTGACCTGGCTGGAGAAGCACCTCTGAACACCCGGCGGGCCCCGGGACCGGCCCGCCGCCTCAGCGCAGGAAGGCGGAGATCCGCTCGCGCAACGACCCCGGGTCCAGCCCCTGCCCCGCGAGATGCTCGTCGATCGTGCCGTAGCGGCGCAGCTCGCGCCGGGGAATGCCCAGGCCGAGCACCCGATGCGGGCGATCGGCGAGCGCGTCGTTCACGGCGGCGGTCGAGGTGCCCGCGAGATAGGGCTCGACGAGCACAACGTCCACCCCGCCCGCCGCGTCCACGCCGCTGGCCGCGTCCACCCCGTCGATCGCAGCCCGCAGCGTCGGCCCGTCGAAGGGCCGCACCGTCGTGGCGTAGAGCACGGTCACGTCCAGCCCCTCGACGGCCGTAAGGACGCCATCGAGCATCGGCCCGACCGCGATCACCACCCCGCGGCGCCCCTCCCGCACGGTGAGGGAACGGCCGGGGGTGATGTCCCGCGGAGCGGAGTTGGCGTGCGCCGACAGCCGTACGTACACCGGGTCGTCACCGGCCGCGGCCGCGTCCCGCAGCAGGGTCTCGGCCTCGTCCGGATGGCCGGGCACATGGACGGTCCAGCCGTCGAGCGTGTCCAGCAGGGCCACGTCACCGGGCGCCATATGGGTGTAGCCGCCCGCCGGCCAGTCGTACGAACCGGCCGCGCTCACCAGCACCCCGCCCACGCCCTGATGCCCGAAGTCCAGCTTGACCTGCTCAAAGGGCCGCTCCACCAGAAAGCTGGCGAAGGTGTGCAGAATCGGCCGCATCCCGGTCAGGGCCAGACCACCGCCGACGCCGACCAGCAGCTGCTCGCGGATGCCGACATTGATCACCCGGTCGGGATGCGCCCGGGCCGCGTCCGTGAAACCGTCCTTGCCGATCTCCGCCAGCACGACGGCCAGCCGGGGATCGTCCTCCAGAAGACGGGAGACGACGGAGGCGAAACGCTCACGCATGGTGTCCATGAGAACCGTCCCTTTCACGCTTGAACCGCGTCAGACCTTGGCCTCGACCCGTGCCACCACGACATGCGGCCGCCCCGGGTGCGGCGCGGTGTACGCCTCGTACAGCGCCTGCTGATCACGCCCGTCCACGGTCGCCGTGGACCACCCCGCGGCCTCGAAGCGCGCGGCGATACCCCCGGGCCGCCCATGGCTGGCGGAGGCGTTGTCGACAACGACCGCGTGCAGCCGCTCCAGCCCCACGGCCCCCGCGTACGCGATCGCCTCGTGATTGCTGCCCTCGTCCAGCTCGGCATCGCCGATGAGCACCCACACCGCCGCCCCCGAGAGCCCCCGCGCCCGCAGCCCGAGCGCACTCCCCACGGCCAACGGCAGCCCATGCCCGAGCGACCCACTGCTGATCTCGACCCCCGGCACCAGCATCCGATCCGGATGGTGCCCCAGCGGCGAGTCATACGCCCCGAACCCCGCCAGCAGCGACGCGGGGAAGAACCCCTTCGCGGCAAGGACGGCGTAGTACGCCATCGGCCCGTGCCCCTTGGACAGCAAGAACCGATCCCGCTCCGGCGCATCCACGCTGCCCGCGGAAACCCGCAGCACGCGGTCGTAGAGCACCCAGACCACGTCCAGCGTCGAGGTGGCGGCCGGCCCGTGCTTCTCGTCCCCGGTCATCAGGCTCATCAGCCGTGGAAGATCGTCGTACGAATACGCGGTGTGAACGTCGGTGGAGGTCATGCTGCGAGCGTGCAACTTAAACCAAACTTCACGTCAAGCCCCACCCACCC
>NZ_JAEEAP010000508.1 GCF_016103465.1 Streptomyces sabulosicollis | reverse complement strand
GGGTGGGGAAGGAAACGCTAGGCCGTCGCCTTCGCCCTTGCCGCGTAGGCGCGGACGTCCGCGTCCGGGTCGGAGCGGACCGAGGACAGGGCCTCCCGGGCGGCCGGTTCGCGCTCCGCCAGCGGCAGCAGCGCCAGCACCGCCGCCTTACGGACGTCGGCGTGCGGGTCGGCCAGCGCGCGGCCCAGCGCCGGGACGCCGAGCTCCGGCGCGGCGGCGGACAGCGCCGTCGCAGCCCCCTTGCGCACCTGCCAGGCGGCATCGCCCAGCGCCGCCACCACCTCGGCGTCCAGCGGCGCGGGGCATCCCGCCGAGGCCAGCGCCTCCAGGGCGGCGGCCCGCACGAGGACGTCCGGGTCCCGCAGCAGCGGCGTGAGCAGCCGCCGGGCGTCCGCCGCCCGGCCGCCGGGCGCCAGGGTTCCCAGCGCCCCCGCCGTCGCCACCCGTACCTCACGCGACGCGTCAGCGGCCCCCGGCGCCAGCGCGGTGAGCGCGTCCACCGACACCAGCCCGCGTACGGCCTGGATGCGGACCCCGACCGCCGCGTCCGCCAGCGCCCGCGCGAACAGGTCCGCGTCGCCGAGGCCCAGCGCGCGCAGGACGTCAAGCGCCGCCGCCCGCACCACCGGATCGGCCACGTCCAGCCCGTGGACCAGGGGTTCGCGCAGTGCGGGCTCCGGGGGCAGCACTTCGACCAGCTCCCGCAGCGAGGCCGCGGCATCGGCGCGTACCCCGGCGTCCGCGTCGGTCAGGGCCGCAGCGAGGGCCGGGCCGGTGCCCGGCGGGGCGGTCTCGGTCAGCGCGGCGACGGCGGCCCGGCGCACCGCCGGGTCGGGATCGGCCAGATAGGGCCGGAGCGCGGCGAGTTCGGGCTGCTCCTCGGCGAGGGCGAGCAGTTCGAGGATGCGCGGGGAGGCGGCGGTGAGGGCCGTACGGACGGCCGGGGCGCCCATGACCTCCTTACGGCCGTCATCCGCCCGTCCCGCCCCCGGCCGCTGCGGTGAGCTCTCGCGCGGCCCCGCCGTGGCCACCTGCTCCGGCCGCACCTCGCCGAGCGGGCGGGACGGCCCGCCCGTGGGTGTGTACTCCGCCACCGGGACGAGGTACGGGGCGACGGGGCGCGCGGTGAACTCCATCGCCCCCGACGCCGACTTGCGCAGATCCAGATGGTGCAGCCAGCCCTCGTCGTCGCGCCGTGGATGGTCCGTGCGCTCGTGGTAGAGCCCCCACCGGCTCTCCGTCCTGGCCAGCGAGGAGCGCGCGGCCATCTCCGCGCAGTCGCGGATGAAGCTCACCTCGGCGCAGCGCATCAGCTCATGGGGCGTGTGGGCGCCCATCCCGGCGATGTCCCCGCGCATCCGCTCGAACGCCTCGATGGCGAGCGACAGCCGGGCGCCGCTCTTGGGCGGGGCCACATAGTCGTTGACCAGGCGCCGGAGCTTGTACTCGACCTGCGGCTGCGGCGGCCCCCCGGGGTTCCGCAGTGGGGCGTAGATCAGCTCATGCGCCTCGGCGAGCTGATCCGGGGGCAGTTCGCCGCGGTACCCCGGCTGGCGGGAGGCGTCCTCGCCCGCCAGGTCGCCGAAGACAAAGGCGCCGATCATGTAGTTGTGCGGTACGCAGGCCAGGTCACCGGCCGCGTACAGGCCGGGGACGGTGGTCCGGGCGTGGGCGTCGACCCGCACCCCCGAGGCCGAGTGGCCGCCGCACAGCCCGATCTCGGAGATGTGCATCTCCACGTCATGGGTGCGGTAGTCATGGCCGCGCCCCGCGTGGAAGGTGGCGCGGGTGGGGCGTTCGGTGGAGTGCAGGATGGACTCCAGCGCGGCCACCGACTCCTCCGGCAGATGGCTGAGCTTGAGGTAGACCGGGCCGCGCTCGCTCGCCACCTCCGCCGCGAACTCCGACATCATCTGCCCCGACCAGTAGTCGGAGTCGACGAACCGCTCACCGTGCCGGTTGACCTGGTAGCCGCCGAACGGATTGGCCACATAGGCGCAGGCCGGGCCGTTGTAGTCCTTGATCAGCGGATTGATCTGGAAGCATTCGATCCCGGTCAGCTCGGCGCCCGCGTGATACGCCATGGCGTAGCCGTCGCCCGCGTTGGTGGGGTTCTCGTACGTCCCGTAGAGATAGCCGCTCGCGGGCAGGCCGAGCCGCCCGCAGGCGCCGGTGGCCAGGATCACCGCCCCGGCGCGCACGGTGACGAACTGGCCGGTGCGGGTGTGGAATCCGGCGGCGCCGACGGCCCGGCCGCCCGCGGTGAGCACCCGGACCGGCATCACCCGGTTCTCGACGCGGATCCGCTCGCGCATCTCACGCCGCCGCAACTGCCGGTACAGGACCTTCTTGACGTCCTTGCCCTCGGGCATCGGCAGCACGTACGAGCCGGAGCGGTGGACCTGGCGGACCGCGTACTGGCCGTGCTCGTCCTTCTCGAACTTCACGCCGTACCGCTCCAGCCGCTTGACCATGGCGAAGCCGCGGGTGGCGGTCTGGCGCACGGTGGACTGGTCGACGATGCCGTCGTTGGCGCGGGTGATCTCGGCCACGTAGTCATCGGGTTCGGCCCGGCCGGGGATGACGGCGTTGTTGACGCCGTCCATGCCCATGGCGAGCGCGCCCGAGTGGCGGACGTGCGCCTTTTCGAGGAGGAGGACGGAAGAGCCGTGCTCGGCGGCGGTGAGCGCGGCCATGGTGCCGGCCGTGCCGCCGCCGATGACGAGGACGTCGCAGGTCAGCTCCTCGGCCGCGGCGAGGGCGGGGATCTCCATGGGCGCGGCGTCCGCCACGTTCCCCCCGTCCTTGGGGTGCTGCCTGTTCTCCGTATGCGCGTTGCGCACCCTGTGCTCCCTGTTGTTCACGCCAGTCGGGCCTTTCACATGCCGAGGGATTCGAGGACCTGACGGCGCAGCGCGACGGTCGCCGCGGCGTCATGGGCGGCGCGCTCGCGCGGATGCGGGATGTCCAGCACCCGGCCGCCGCCCTCCGGGCCGCCCAGCAGCGCCACCCGGTCGCCGAGGAACAGCGCCTCGTCCACGTCGTGGGTGACGAAGACGACGGTCGCGCGGGTGCCCTGGAGCACCTCGACCAGCAGCCGCTGCATCCCGGCGCGGGTCTGTGCGTCGAGCGCGCCGAACGGCTCGTCCATCAGGACCGCGCGCGGCTCGCCGACGAGCGCCCGGGCGAGCTGGGCCCGCTGCCGCTGGCCGCCCGAGACCCGGTGCGGAAGCCGCCCGCTGTGCCCGGCGAGCCCGACGCGCTCCAGCCATGCCTCGGCCCGGTCGCGGCGCTCGGCACGCGGTACGCCCCGTATGGCGAGGGGGAGTTCGACGTTGGCGCGCAGGGTGCGCCAGGGCAGCAGCGCGTCCTCCTGGAAGATCAGTGCCCGGTCGGCGTGCGGCCGGGTGATCGGGGCGCCGTCCTGGGTGACCCGCCCGCCGAGGGCCGGGAGCAGCCCGGCGAGCGTGCGCAGCAGGGTGGATTTACCGCATCCGGACGGGCCGACGACCGTAAGGATGTCACCGGGCGCGACCTCCAGGTCGAGACCGTGCAGGACGGGTGCGCCGGGGCGGCCGAGGGCGGCCTCCTCCAGACGCAGTCGCAGCCCCGCCGGGGCGGCCGCGGCGGTCGGCGCGGCCGGGGTGGTGGTGACGTCGGATGTGCTCACGGGGTGGCCGCCTCCTTGCGCGAGGGCGCCGACCGGCCCGTGGTCTCCGTACGGGGCAGCCATCGGGTCAGCCGCCGCCCGGCCAGCTCGACCGCCGTGGAGGTGAGCCAGCCGAGCACGCCGATCGTGGTCATGCCGACGAAGACGCCCGGGTAGTCGACGATCGTGTAGTCCTGCCAGGTGCGGTAGCCGACCCCGTAGGCCCCCGAGATCATCTCGGCGGAGATCACACAGATCCATGAGACGCCGATGCCGACGGAGAGCCCGCCGAGGACCCCGGGCAGCGCTCCGGGCAGGACGACGGACACCAGGACGCGTCCGCGCCCGCCGCCCATGGTCAGCACCGCCTCCTCCCAGACGGGGGCCAGCGCGCGGACCGCGTGCCGGGTGCTGACCATGACCGGGAAGAAGGCGGCGGTGAAGGTGATGAAGATGATCCCCTGCTCATTGCTGGGGAACATCAGGATCGCCACCGGAACCAGCGCGATGGCCGGGACCGGGCGGCACACCTCGAGGACGGGGCCGACCAGATCGGACACCAGGGGGGAGCGGGCGACGGCGGTGCCGACCGCCACGCCCAGGACGGCGGCGAGCGCGAAACCGGTGAGGATGCGGCTGAGGGAGTCGGTCAGGTCCTGCCAGTAGGCGACGGTGCCGAGGCGGTCGGCGAACTCCCGGACCACATCGGTGGCGGAGGGGAACTGCGCGAAACGCAGCCACAGGTTGATGTCGAGGGTGGTGAGCAGCTGCCACAGGCCGAGCGCGGCCAGCAGTGAACCGGTGCGCAGGGTGTAGCGGACCCAGGGGCGGCGCAGCGGCGGCCGGGGCGCGGCGGCACTCCGGGCTCCGGCCGCCTCCGGGGCCGGGCGGGGCCGTACGGACGAGGTGGGCGCGCTCATCGGGCCGCCGCCAGGGCCGCGGCGTAGCTGATGGTGCGGGCGCCGGGGTGACCGGCGATCCAGCGGCTGGCGTTGTCCGGGGTGACGAAGGCCCGCAGATCGTGGCCGTCGCGGACCCAGACCGCCCGGTCCGCGAACCACCGGGTGCCGGTGGCCGCGTCGGGCACGTAGGCGGCCCGGACGCGGTCGCGGTGGCTTCCGGCGAAACGCAGCAGCCGGGTGGGGGTGGCGAAGGTGCGGAGCCGGTCCTCGCCCTTGAGCCAGAGCTGGTTCGGGGAGGCGGGCGGGGTGGCGCGGAGCGCCTTGGCATAGGCGTCCGCGCTTCCGTACGCCCGTTTGAGATAGCGGTCGTCGACGAAGGACGCCACGTCGACCGGGCCGACCAGTTTGGCGGCACGCAGCACCGGGACGTCCTTCTTGAGCGCGGCGGTCAGCCGCGGCTTGAGGGTCGGGTCGAAGGTCGCGATGCCCCCGGTGCCGTTGTAGAGGTAGACCACTTCGGGCGGCAGCCCGGTCGCGGTGGCGACCTTACGGGCGGCGTCGAGCGGATGGGCGCGCAGATAGCGGGTGGCGTCGATCTGGGCGGCGAGGAACGCCTGGACGACGGCCGGGCGCTCGTCGGCGAACGCCTTGCGCGTGGTGACCCCGTGGAAGGTGGGCAGGTTCAGCCGGGCGCCGTCGTACAGCGCCTTGGCCTTGCCCTGGAAGGCGAGCAGCCCCGGCCAGGCCACGAACTGCGAGAGGGCGTCCGCGCTGCCCGCTTCGAGGGCCGAGGCGCCCACGGCCGGCTGCTGGTTGAGCTTGTGGATGCCGCCCTCGGGGTCGATTCCCGCCTGCTGCAGGGCGCGTACGAGCGTCCCGTCCGCGGCGGAGCCGACGCTGGTGGAGACGTTCTTGCCGCGCAGCCCGGACAGGGCGCGCAGCGGGGAACCGGGCGCGGCGAGGACCGTATTGAGGCCGCCGCGCAGGTTGTAGCCGGTGACGGAGACGAGGCGGGTCGGCGCGTTCAGCTGGGTGCCGCGCCCGGAGTTGATCAGGAGCGGGAAGTCGCCCATCGAACCGATGTCGACCTTGCCGGCGACCATCTGGGCGGTGATGGGCGCTCCGGTGGCGTAGTCCTCCCACTTCACCTTGTACGTATGGCCGTCGCGGCGGCCGAGGGCGCGCAGCTCACGTTCGAAGGTGCCGAGCGAGCGCAACAGAGTGCCCGCGGTCACGGTGTTGATGGTCTTGGACTGGTAGCCGACGGTGACGGTCACGGTCTTGCCGTCCGCGTCCGCGGTGCCGCCGCAGCCGGTGAGGGACAGCAGCAGGGCGCCGGCGGCGAGGGCCGACGGGAGGGTCGTGCGCTGCATCGAGGGGCCTTTCACCTCAGGAGATAGGGCATGTTGACCGTGACCGCGCCGGTGGGACAGCGGGCGGCGCACGGGCCGCAGTACCAGCACTCGTCGACGTGCATGTACGCCTTGCCGCTGTCGGGGTGGATCGCGAGGGAGTCGAGGGGGCACATGTCCACGCACAGGGTGCAGCCGTCGATGCACTTGGACTCGTCGATCGTCACCGGCACATCGGCACGCTGGGGCGCCAGAGGCATGGCTGTCTCCAGGGAGGGGCGTGAAGGGGCGGAGGGTGTGGTG
>NZ_JAEEAP010000507.1 GCF_016103465.1 Streptomyces sabulosicollis | reverse complement strand
AGACAGGTGGAGGGGGCGTGCTGTGGGGTGAGTGCGCCTGTTCCGCGTCGGTGCTCACCTGCACCCCCTCGCACCCGTCGAGACCTGCTTCACGTGGCTCCGTCCGGTTCGCCGCGCCACCGCACCGCCTTTCGGGCAGGCGGGCCCGTATACGGACAACACGCCGCTGACCTGCCGGTCGTGGCGTGCGCGACACTCTACGGGCAGCCGGGGGGCCTGCGCACCGGCCGCCCTCTACCCAGTGGTAATAGCGGTCTGGCAAGCTGCGTCCATGTCCGCTGCCGCCGCTGACCGGGCCCGGTACGACCGGGCCACCGCCCATCTCGAAGCGCCCGTGGCGATTGTCGACCTGGGGGCCTTCGATGACAACGCACGGGATCTGGTCCGCCGGGCGGGAGGCAAACCGATCCGCGTGGCCAGTAAATCCGTGCGCTGCCGTGCGCTGTTGGAGCGGGTGCTCGCACGCGACGGCTTCGCGGGCATCATGAGCTTCACGCTCCCGGAGTCGCTGTGGCTGGCGCGCGAGGGGTTCGACGACGTCCTGCTCGCCTACCCCTCCGCCGACCGGGACGGCTACGCCACCCTGACCGGCGACCCCAAGCTGGCCGAGGCCGTGACCGTCATGGTCGACGACCTCTCCCAGCTCGATCTGATCGACAGCGTTCGCGCCGGGACCGAAGAGGTCCGGGTCTGTCTGGAGTTGGACACCTCGCTGCGGATGCTCGGCGGGCGGGTGCGGGTCGGGGCGCTGCGCTCACCGCTGCGTGAGCCGGAGCAACTGGCCGCCCTGGCGCGGGCGATCGCCGACCGCCCCGGCTTCCGGCTGGTCGGGCTGATGGCGTACGAGGGGCACGTGGCGGGCGTGGGCGACGCGGTGCCCGGGAGTCCGCTGCGCTCACGCGCCATCCGGCTGATGCAGTCCGTGGCGCGCCGGGAGCTCGCGGCGCGCCGGGCCGCGGCCGTACGGGCGGTGCGGGCCGTGGCGGACCTGGAGTTCGTCAACGGGGGCGGTACGGGCAGTGTGCAGCACACCGCCGCGGAGGACGCGGTGACGGAGGTCGCCGCCGGGTCCGGGCTCTACCAGCCGCGCCTGTTCGACCACTACACCTCCTTCCGCGGCCGCCCGGCGGCCCTGTTCGCCCAGCCGGTGGTGCGCCGCCCGGGGGTGGGCGTGGTGACGGTGCTCGGCGGCGGCTATCCGGCGTCGGGCGCGGCGGGCCGGGACCGGCTGCCGGTGCCGTATCTGCCGGAGGGGCTCGGCTACGACGCGATGGAGGGGCCGGGCGAGGTGCAGACCCCGCTGCTGGGCACGGCCGCCGACGACCTGCTGATCGGCGACAAGGTGTGGTTCCGGCACGCCAAGGCCGGTGAGCTGTGCGAGCGGTTCGACACGCTGCGGCTGATCGAGGGGGACCGGGTGGTGGCCGAGGTGCCGACCTACCGGGGCGAGGGCAGGACATTCCTCTGACGGGCACGTGTGGAGCGACGCGGCTAGATGGACCGGCCGTCGCCCGCCAGCGCCTCGATGCCCTTGACGATCTTGTCCATGTCGCTGAGCGGCGGCGCCTTGTCGCTCACGTCGAACCCGAAGCGCACCACGACCATCGTGTCCGGCATGGTGGGCGAGGGGAACGCCACCGACTGCACGACGCCGTCGTCGCCCTTCTTCGTCACCACCTTCCAGCGGACCAGATAGCCCTTCTCGCCCGCGACGTCGACCGCCGACGCCTTCAGCTGCTGGTGGGAGGTGATCCCGCCGTACGCCTTGCGGTCGGTGTCCTGGTCCGTGCCGTAGGACTCCTCGGCGTTCTGCGCGATGTCCTCCTTGGCTATGCCCTTGGCGGAGGTGGCCTTGTAGCCCTCGGCGGTCCGGGAGAAGGCGCCGCCGCGCACACAGTCGGTGGACGGGTCGCCCGGACAGGGGTAGCGGGAGGTGGTGACGCCCGCGCCGCCGGAGCTGCTGCGCCCGGCCTGCCAGCCGGAGAGCACCGGCAGGCTGATGCCGTTGCCCGGGTCCGGGGCGGTGTCCGGGTCGTAGCTGGGCGGTGCGCTGGGGCTCTCGGTGGGCCCCTCCGAGGGGTCGTCCGGGGTGGGGAGGTCCGGGGCCGGGTCGCCGCCGTCGTCCGGCGCGGAGGTGCTGGGGCCGGGCCCGGTCTGGGCGTTCCCACCGCCGTCGCCGCCGTCGCCGAGCAGCACGATGCCACCGACGATGGCGGCGACCACGACGCCGACGGCGACGGAGAGCGCCGCGATCCTCGGGCCGCGGCCCCGGCCGTGGCCGTGGCCGGGTCCCCCCTGCTGCCCGGGCAGGTAGGGGGGCGGCGGCGGGCCGAAGGCCGGGTCCGCGGCGCCCGAGGCATCGCGGGTGTACTCGGTCCAGGCGGAACCGTCCCACCACCGTTCCATGGCGGGGCCGTTACCTGCGTAGCCGGGATCGGGGTACCAGCCGGGGGGCGTGTTCATGGTCACACGGTCAGCCTATGGCCAGGGGTGGGGTGCGTACACCGCGGATGGCGGGACTACGCACCCGGACTACAACGGCGTGACATATGCCCCGGCGATCCCGCCGTCCACGAGGAACTCGGCGGCGTTGACGAAGGACGCGTCATCGCTGGCCAGGAAGGCCACGGCGGAGGCGATCTCCTCCGGCTCGGCGAACCGGCCCACCGGCACGTGCACCAGCCGCCGCTGGGCCCGCTCCGGGTCCTTGGCGAACAGCTCCTTCAGCAGCGGGGTGTTGACCGGCCCCGGGCACAGCGCGTTGACCCGGATGCCCTCGCGGGCGAACTGCACGCCCAGTTCGCGGGACATCGCCAGCACCCCGCCCTTGGAGGCGGTGTAGCTGATCTGGGAGGTGGCGGCGCCCATCACGGCCACGAAGGAGGCGGTGTTGATGATGGAGCCCCGGCCCTGCCGCCGCATGTACGGCAGCGCGGCCTTGCAGCACAGATAGACGGAGGTGAGGTTGACCTCCTGGACCCGCTTCCAGGCGTCGAGTCCGGTGGTGAGGATCGAGTCGTCGTCGGGCGGGGAGATCCCGGCGTTGTTGAAGGCGATGTCCACCGAACCGTAGGTGTCGAAGGCGGTCTTGAAGAGCGCCTCGACCTGCTCGGGGTCGGTCACGTCCACCTGGACGTAGACCCCGCCGACCTCATCGGCGGCGGCCTTGCCCGCGCTCTCGTCGATATCGGCGCAGACGACCTGCGCGCCCTCGGAGGCCAGGCGGCGCGCGGTGGCCAGGCCGATGCCGCTGCCCGCTCCGGTGACGACGGCGGTACGGCCCACCAGACGGCGGCACACGGGGGTCTCGGTCACGTCAGTCGCTCCTCGGTGCTGATGAAGACGTTCTTGGTCTCGGTGAAGGCGGCAAGGGCGTCGGGGCCCAGCTCCCGGCCCAGGCCGGACTGCTTGTAGCCGCCGAAGGGGGTGGCGTACCGCACGCTGCTGTGCGAGTTCACGGACAGGTTCCCGGCGGCGACGGCGCGCGAGACCCGGACCGCGCGGCCCACGTCGCGGGTCCAGATCGAGCCGGACAGGCCGTAGTCGGTGGCGTTGGCCAGCCGTACGGCGTCGGCCTCGTCCTCGAAGGGGAGGACGACGGCGACGGGGCCGAAGATCTCCTCCACGGCGGCGCGGTCCCCGGGCCCGGTGGCCTCCAGCACGGTGGCCGGGTACCAGAACCCCTTGCCCTTGGGGACCTCGCCGCGGATCGCGGCGGGCGCATCCTCGGGGACGTAGGACCGTACGCGCTCCCGCTGGGCGGCCGAGATCAGCGGGCCCATGGCGGTGGCGGGGTCGGCCGGGTCGCCGACCGCGAAGGAGGTCACGGCGGGTGCCAGCAGCTCCATGAACCGGTCGTAGACGCTCCGTTGGACCAGGATGCGGCTGCGGGCGCAGCAGTCCTGTCCGGTGTTGTCCAGGAAGGAGCCGGGCGCGGAGGCCGCGGCGTGCTCGATGTCGGCGTCGGCGAAGACGATGTTGGGGCTCTTGCCGCCGAGTTCGAGGGTCACCCGCTTCACGCCCGCGGCGCAGGTGGCCATGATCTCCTTGCCGACGGCCGTGGAGCCGGTGAAGACGACCTTGGCGACGCCGGGGTGCTCGACCAGCGCGGCGCCCGCGACCGGCCCGGCCCCGGGCAGCACCTGGAAGAGCCCCTCGGGCAGGCCCGCCTCCAGGGCGAGCTCGGCCAGCCGGAGCGCGGTGAGCGGGGTGGTCTCGGCCGGTTTGAGGACCACCGCGTTCCCGGCGGCCAGGGCGGGCGCGGTGCCCCAGGCGGCGATCGGCATGGGGAAGTTCCACGGCGCGATGACCGCGACCACGCCCAGCGGCTCATGGAAGGTGACGTTCAGCCCGCCGGCCACCGGGATCTGGGCGCCGCTCAGCCGCTCCGCTCCCCCGGCCGCGTAGTCCAGCAGATCGCGCACGTTGCCCGCCTCCCAGCGGGCGTTGCCGATCGGGTGGCCCGCCTCGCGGACCTCGAGGGCGGCCAGCTCCTCGATGTGCCCGTCCACGGCGGCGGCGAAGCGGCGCAGCAGCCGGGCCCGGTCGGCGGGCGCGAGCGCGGCCCAGCCGCGCTGCGCCTCGGTGGCGCGGGCCACGGCGGCGGCCACGTCGCCCGGCGTGGCGGCGGGGACGGTGGCGATGACCTCCTCGGTGGCCGGGTTGAGGATCCGGTGCTCGTGGGGATGGTGGTCGGGGTGCGGGTGCTCGTTGCTCACCTGGTGGTTCCTCACATGCGCTCGAAGGACCGGAAGCGCTCCCAGTCCGTGACGGCGGTGTCGTAGGCGTCCTGCTCGACGCGCGCCATGTTGAGGTAGTGCTCCACCACCTCGTCGCCGAAGGCGGCCCGCGCTATGGGGCTGTTCCGCCACAGCTCGGCGGCGTCGCGCAGCGAGGCCGGGACGTGCTCGGCGTCGCCGGTGTAGGCGTTGCCGGTACAGACCTCGGGGAGCTCCAGCTCCTGCTCCACGCCGTGGAGCCCGGCGGCCACCATCCCGGCCACGGCCAGGTACGGGTTGACGTCGCCGCCGGGGAGCCGGTTCTCCAGCCGGTGGGAGGGGCCGTGGCCGATGACGCGCAGCGCGCAGGTGCGGTTGTCCGGGCCCCAGGCGACGGCGGTGGGCGCGAAGGAGCCGGGGCGGAACCGCTTGTAGGAGTTGATGTTCGGGGCGTAGAGCAGGGTGAAGTCGCGCATCGCCGCGATCTGTCCGGCGAGGAAGTGGCGCATGGTCTTCGACATGCCGTACGGGCCGTCGTCGTCGGCGAGCACGGGGTGCCCGGCCTCGTCGCGCAGCGAGAGGTGGATGTGGCAGGAGTTGCCCTCGCGCTCGTCGTACTTGGCCATGAAGGTGAGCGCCATGCCCTCCTGGGCGGCGATCTCCTTGGCGCCGGTCTTGTAGACGGCGTGCTGGTCGCAGGTGGTCAGGGCGTCGGCGTACCGGAAGGCGATCTCGTGCTGGCCGAGGTTGCACTCCCCCTTGGCCGACTCGACGGTCATCCCGGCGGCGCCCATCTCGTTGCGGATGCGGCGCAGCAGGGGCTCGACCCGGCCGGTGCCGAGGACGGAGTAGTCGACGTTGTACTGGTTGGCGGGGGTCAGCCCGCGGTAGCCGGTGTTCCACGCCTGCTCGTAGCTGTCCCTGAAGACCATGAACTCCAGCTCGGTGCCGGTGTACGCGGTCCAGCCGCGCTCGGCGAGCCGGTCCAGCTGACGGCGCAGGATCTGGCGCGGGGAGGCGGCCACGGGGCTGCCGTCGTGCCAGGCGAGGTCGGCGGTGAGGAGGGCGGTGCCGGGGTTCCAGGGGGTGCGGCGCAGGGTGGCGGTGTCGCCGTGCATGGCGAAGTCGCCGTAGCCGCGCTCCCAGGAGGACATGGCGTAGCCGTCGACGGTGTTCATCTCGGTGTCGACGGCGAGGAGGTAGTTGCAGCCCTCGGTGCCGTGCTCCAGGACGTCGTCGAGGAAGAAGCGCGCGGCGAACCGCTTGCCCTGGAGCCTTCCCTGCATATCGGTGAAGGCCAGGACGACGGTGTCGATCTCCCCGGCGGCGACCAGTCTGGTCAGCTCGTCGACCGAGAGCGGGGGCGTGCGGTCTGCCACTGTCTCTTATACACATCTCCGAGCCCACGAGACACTCGCTAACCTCGTATGCCGTCTTCTGCTTGAAAAAAAAAAAAAAAAGAAAAAAAAAAAAAGTATGTTGCTGCAAAAGATAGCTAAC
>NZ_JAEEAP010000506.1 GCF_016103465.1 Streptomyces sabulosicollis | reverse complement strand
CCGCCCACCCGTCACCCGACCACCACCCCTCAACGAGGCGCTACGCGCCAACCCATTCTTCGGTCACCCGACCACCACCCCCCAACGAGGCGCTACGCGCCAACCCATTCTTCGGTGCCGTCCGCGAAGGTCTGGTGCTTCCAGATCGGGACCTCGCGCTTGAGGTCGTCGATCAACCGGCGGCAGGCCGCGAACGCCTCCGCGCGGTGCGGACAGGAGACGGCCACCACCACGGCCAGATCACCGATCTCCAGGTCGCCCACCCGGTGCACGGCGGCCAGCGCGCGGACCGGGAAGTCGGCCACGACCTTCTCGGCCACGCGGCGCAGCTCGGCCTCGGCGGTCGGGTGCGCGGAGTAGCCGAGGGCGCCAACCTCCGCGCCCCCGTCGTGGTTGCGCACAGTGCCCACGAACAGCGCCGTGCCGCCCGCCGCGGCATCGCCCACCGCCCCGAACACCTCGTCCACGGACAGGGGCGTGTCGCGGACGGCGAGCAGCCGGATGGGGTGGGCGGCCGCGAGCTCGCCGGGGTGATCGTACGAATGTGCCATGTCGTCCATCGTGCCGTACCGCCCCGCCCTCAGGGAATCAATGGAGCCACCGGACTACCGGATCCCGGAAAACACCTTCCGGATCCCCACCCGCCTCAGACCCGGCGGCGCGCCTTACGGGCGCGGCGCACGATCGCCGCGGTGCCCACCAGGGCCACGGTCGCGCCCGCGGCGCCGAGCGTCGTGGCGTCCTTACGGCCGAGACGCCGCCCGGCGACCGTATGGCGGCCGGAGACCTCCTCCAGCAGCTCCGCCAGGACCTCCTCATTGGTCCAGCGCGGCCGCCAGCCCGCCGCGTGCAGCCTGCTGCCGCTGACCGCCCAGGGGTGCATCGTGTACGCGAGATCGCCCGCCGGGGACGGCGTCAGACCGAGCCGGTGCAGCCGGGAGGCGGCGCCCAGGGCGACCGCCGAGGGCAGCTCCATGCGCCGGATCCCGGACAGCTCCTCGACCTCCTCCTGCTCGAGCCAGCCCTCGCACCCGACCGCCAGCTCGCCCTCGACCTTCTCCAGGGCGGCGTACTCCAGCGCGCCGACGAGGTCCTCCACATGGCAGAACTGCCAGGTGGGGCGGGATCCGGCGACGACCAGCAGCCGCGGTGACTCGAAGTAGCGGGTGAGCGCGGTGTCCGTGCCGCCGACCAGGAGCGCCGGGCGCACCACGGTCACGTTCAGCCCCGGATGCGCCCGCGGCGCGCGCTCCCCGAGCCGCTCGATCTCTAGGAGGTCGCCGACGCCGGTGGCCTCGGCGGTCGCCCGCAGTTCCGCGTCCTCGGCGAGCGGCACGGCGTTGTCGGGGAGCGCCCCGTAGACCATCGCCGAGGTGCACAGGACCACCCGGCGCACCCCGGCAGCGGCGGCGGCCGTCAGGACGGTCTGGGTCCCGCGCACGTTGTAGGCGGTGCGGGCGGCTGGGTCGGTGCCCAGGTCCAGGTCGACGGCGAGGTGGACCACCACGTCGGCACCGCGCAGCTTGTCGGCGATGGCCGGATCGCGGACGTCCAGCACATGCCACTGCGCCTCGGTCACCTCACCGCGGCGTTCATCGATGGCCAGGACCTGCTTGACCTCTTCGGACTCCGCGAGCCGCTGCGTGAGCAGGGCACCTGGGCCCGAGGCGGCACCGGTCACCGCCACGACGGGTCGTCGTGTGGTACGGGCCGTATCGTTTCGCGCAGCGCGAACTTCTCGGTCTGGGGAACTCACCGGGCGTCTCCAGCGGTTGTCTTCAGTACGCAGCGCATGCACGCATACGTACCAGGTGACGTCCATCCTGCCGCAGGGCGGCGATCAGCGAAGCACCGAGCCCGGAAACCGGCGAGGTGTCTAGGCTGGGTGGTGATGTCGGGCATCCGCCACCGGCCCGGGGCCGGTGGCCCAACGAGCCGAGGAAACCCGTGAGTGACACCCCATTCGGATTCGGCCTTCCGCCGGAGGAGCCGGAGGACGGCGACGACGGCAAGAAGAAGGGCGGCCAGGGCGGCGAGCAGGGCCCCGCGAATCCCTTCGGGTTCGGCGGCGGAACCGGCGGAGCGGGCGGCGCGGAGAATCCGTTCGCCGCGATGTTCGGTTCGCTGAACCCGGGCGACCTGGGCGCCGCCTTCCAGCAGCTCGGGCAGATGCTCTCGTACGAGGGTGGCCCGGTGAACTGGGACATGGCCAAGGACATCGCCCGCCAGACCGTCGCGCGCGGCACCGCCGACGGCAGCAAGGACGAGAGCGTCGGCCCCGCCGACCGCGCCGCGGTCCAGGAGGCCGTGCGGCTCGCGGACCTGTGGCTGGACGGCGTCACCTCGCTGCCCTCGGGCTCGGGGACCGCGGTGGCCTGGAGCCGTGCCGAATGGGTCGAGGCGACCCTGCCGGTGTGGAAGGACCTGGTGGACCCGGTCGCCGAGCGGGTCGGCGCCGCCATGGGCGATGTGCTGCCCGAGGAGATGCAGGCCATGGCGGGCCCGCTGCTCGGAATGATGCGTTCGATGGGCGGCGCCATGTTCGGCACCCAGATCGGGCAGGCGCTGGGCGTGCTGGCCGGCGAGGTGGTCGGCTCGACCGACATCGGGCTGCCGCTGGGCCCGGCGGGCAAGGCGGCCCTGCTGCCGGTCAACATCGCGGCGCTCGGCTCCGGCCTGGGCGTGCCCAAGGAAGAGGTCCGGCTGTACCTGGCGCTGCGCGAGGCGGCCCACCAGCGGCTGTTCGCCCATGTGCCGTGGCTGCGCTCGCACCTCTTCGGCGCGGTCGAGGGGTACGCACGCGGCATCAAGGTCGACACCGCCAAGCTGGAGGACGCGGTCGGCCAGCTCGACCCGACCCACCCCGAGCAGCTGCAGGAGGCGCTGCAGCAGGGCATGTTCCAGCCCGAGGACACCCCCGAGCAGAAGGCCGCGCTGGCGCGTCTGGAGACCGCGCTGGCGCTCGTGGAGGGCTGGGTGGACGCGGTGGTGCACGCCGCCGCCAAGCCGCATCTGCCGTCCGCCGACGCCCTGCGCGAGACGCTGCGGCGGCGCCGGGCGAGCGGCGGCCCGGCGGAGCAGACCTTCGCCACGCTGATCGGCCTGGAGCTGCGGCCGCGCCGACTGCGGGACGCCTCCCGGCTGTGGGCCTCCCTCACCGACGCCCGCGGTCTGGAGGGGCGCGACGGGCTGTGGGAGCACCCGGACATGCTGCCGACGGCGCAGGACCTCGACGACCCGGACGGCTTCGTCCACCGCGAGCAGCTGGACTTCTCCGAGCTGGACAAGATGCTCGGCGAGGCGGCGGGCGGTGAGGACCGTAAGGGCGGCACCGACGGTCCCGACCTCCGTAAGGGCCGCGAGGACGGCGGGGACGACCGCGAGGGCGGCGACCGGGGCGACGGCGAGAAGTGAGTCTGCACCAGGACGCGGCGCGGGTGCTCACCGAGTGGCCCGCGCCCGATGCCGCCCAGGAGCGGCTGCGGCGGCTGTACGGCGACCATCTGGCCGCGTATCCGGACGGCATGTGGAAGGCGTGCGGGGACGGCCACATCACGGCGAGCGCGCTGGTGATCGACCCGGACCGGGATCGGGTGCTGCTCACCCTGCACCGCAAGCTGCGAATGTGGCTCCAGATGGGCGGCCACTGCGAGCCGGACGACACCACGCTCGCGGGCGCGGCACTGCGCGAGGCCACCGAGGAGTCCGGGATCGAGGGACTGACGCTGCTGCCGGGCGGCCCCGTGCGGCTCGACCGGCACCGGACCCCCTGCGCCTGGCATCTGGACGTCCAGTACGCGGCGGTGGCGCCCCGGGGCGCGGTGGCGGCGATCAGCGACGAGTCGCTGGATCTTCGCTGGTTCGGCTACGACGAGGTGGCGGACGTGGCCGACGAGTCGGTGCGGCACCTGGTGACGCGCACCCGCACGCTGCTCTGAGGAGCCCGCGGGGCTGCTCGAAGGAGCCTGTTTTTTGACCGCGGGCCGGCCGCGGACCCGAGGAGTCCGCGGCCGCCGTGCTCCATCGACGTGACCTCGGTCAGTTGCTGAAGATGTTGCCCTGGTTCTGACCCCGGGCACCCTGCTGGCCCATGCCGAACTGCGCGGCCACACCGCCCCCGATCACCGCGTTCTGCGGCGGGAGCAGCTCGCTGGGCTGCACCAGGGCGTAGCCCTGGCCGAGGAAGCTGAGCTCCCAGCCCTCGCCGGTGTTGCCACGCCGCCGCCAGACGCCCGACGAGTGGGTCTGCGCCTGCATCTGGACCCGCAGCGAGCTGGACCAGGCGACGATGGCGTCCGCGTCCGCGTTGACGTACTTGTCGGGGGTGACCTGGAGCATCAGCGGCTGCCCCGAGGTCATCAGCGCCACCTTGCCCTGGCCGGAGATGTTGAGGTTGTACTTGCCGGAGCCGGAGATCCCGAACTGGCTGTCCACCGCGATCGACTCCCAGTGCAGCGTGGAGTCGATCGCGAGCACGTAGGAGCTGTCGACGGTCAGCCCGTCGTGGTCCACGTCCATCACATGGATGTGCTGGGCGAGGTTGGCGAGGTAGACCGTGCCCTGCCCGGAGCAGCGCATCAGGTCCAGGCCCTCACCGGTGCGGCTCCGGGCCATGCGCTGCCCCGGAGTCTGGTACTCCCCGTCGAACTCGATGAGCCCCTGATAGGCGACCATGCTGCCCTTACGGGCGAGCACGTCCTCATGGCCGCTCAGGGCGACCCGCAGCAGCTGCGGGTTCTGGAGCGCGTAGCGGTCCTGCGTCTGGGCCTCGGTGAAGGCGAAAAGCGGGCTCTGCATCTGGTGTCCCTCCCCCTCAGCCCCGGGCCCGGAGCCGGTCGGTGCTGTCCTCACTGGGCTGTACGACGACGAAGCCCTGCCCGGAGAAGCCGAGCTGGTACGCCTCACCGCTGCCCCGGCCGATCAGGGACGACGCCTTGAAGCTGCGCTTCCCCTTCACCTTGAGCCCGGAGGACCAGGCCACGAGCGCGTCCGGGTCCACATAGGTCTCGTCCTCGCCACGGCCGCAGTCGACCACGATGGGGGTGCCGCGGGAGGTCAGGGCGACCCAGCCGGTGCCGGAGACGCCCACGTTGAACAGGCCCTGCCCGGCGAACTTGGCGATGCCCTTGACGCGTTCGACGCCCCACTGGAGGT
This sequence comes from Streptomyces sabulosicollis, assembly GCF_016103465.1. Classification (GTDB taxonomy): domain Bacteria; phylum Actinomycetota; class Actinomycetes; order Streptomycetales; family Streptomycetaceae; genus Streptomyces; species Streptomyces sabulosicollis. Next base: position 1,120 of record NZ_JAEEAP010000506.1, on the reverse strand, counting down.
GGGCGTCGAAGGCGAGGAGGTTGGTGCCGTTGACCGAGAGCGCGTCGCCGCCCAGGTTGATGCAGACGACGTTGGCCCCGTAGTCGGCGAGGTAGAGCAGCCCGTCGCCGCTGCACCGCATCAGCGGGGCGCCCTCGCCGGTCAGCCACTGGGAGGCCATCTGCCGAACCGCGGGCGGGTTGGGCTCGTACTGGACGAAGCCCTCGTACGCCACCATCGAGCCGGTGCGGGCGAAGAGGTCCTGGCCGCTCTGCATGGCGACCTTGAGCATGCTGGCGCCGTGGTTCTCCATCCGGGCGGCGACCGGGGCGGGTGCGAAGCCCGAGATCATTTGCTGGTCCATAGCGGGCTCCCTCAGACCTCGTAGGGCTGGACGACGATGAAGTTGCCGGGCGCGCCGCGAAACTGGAGGTTCACGGTCTCCCCGCTGTGGCCGGGATAGGCGCTGCGGCGCAGCCGCACCTGGCTGGAAATGATCACCTGGGCCCCGGCGGACCACGCCACGATGGCGTTGCTGTCGGCGAAGGTGGTCGGGGTGACCGGGAGGACGACGGGTGTGCCCTCGGTCTTCACCACGACGGTGCCGGTGCCCTGGAACTGCATGGTGAACAGCGCGCCGCCGGGGATGCCGTGACCCTCGATCCGGCGCACCTCGTGGTGCAGCGACTCGTCGAAGGCGAGCACGTTCTCGGCGGAGACACAGATGGCGTCGCCCTGGAGCTCGATCGGGTGGAGCTCGGCGGCGTTCTCGGCGAGGAAGACCTGCCCCTGGCCGGTGCAGCGCATCAGCTGCATCTCCTGGCCGGTCGCGTTGCCGACGATCCGGCCGCGGAAGCCGGCGCCCTTGTAGCTGAAGTCGACCTTGCCCTGGTAGAGCACCATCGTGCCCTGGCGGGCGAGCACGGGCTGACCGCCGACGCCGAGGTCGACCCGCATCAGCCGCGGGTTCTGCGGCGTCCAGCGCTGGCCGGTGGGCGCCTCGCGGTACTGGGCGAGCGCGGCCTGGAGCCCGGGTGCGCCACCACCCTGGGGAACGCCCATGGCCTGCGGCTGACCGTAAGGGGCGGGCTGGCCCGGCTGGCCTGGCTGCCCCGGCTGACCTGGCTGACCTGTCTCTTAT
>NZ_JAEEAP010000505.1 GCF_016103465.1 Streptomyces sabulosicollis | reverse complement strand
TTGGCGCGGGCGTCGGAGAGCCGCTCCAGCAGCCGCATGCCCGCGCCCTCCGCACGCCCGCATGCTCGTTTCCAGAAGGGACAGACCGTGAGTTTCCTCGCGCAGACCGCTGAGGACCCGTCGCCGGAGCCGATACCCGGGGCGGCGGATGGCAGGGCCCACCTCCTCAACGGCCGTACGGCGGAGCGCTACCGGCGCTCCGTGACCGACGGCGTCGGCCTGGTGGCCTCCACCGTCGCCCGCGCCGAGCGCCCCTTCACCGGCATCACCCCCGCCGAACTCGCCCCCGAGATCTCCGGGATCGACCTCGATCGCCCGCTCGGCGATCCGGGCGCCGCGCTCGAGGAGCTGGAGAGCGTCTACCTCAAGGACGCCGTCTACTTCCACCACCCGCGCTACCTCGCCCACCTCAACTGCCCCGTGGTGATCCCCGCACTGCTGGGCGAGGCCGTGCTCTCCGCCGTCAACTCCTCCCTCGACACCTGGGACCAGAGCGCCGGCGGCACCCTGATCGAGCGCCGGCTGATCGACTGGACCGCCGAGCGCATCGGCCTCGGCGAGGCCGCCGACGGCATCTTCACCAGCGGCGGCACCCAGTCCAATCTGCAGGCGATGCTGCTGGCCCGCGACGAGGCGTGCACCCTGGTCGAGAAGGAGGCCACCGCCGCCGGCGAGACGATCGCGAAATCCGCGATCCTGCCCCGGCTGCGCATCCTCACCTCCCAGGTCAGCCACTTCTCCATCCAGAAGGCCGCCGCCATCCTGGGCCTCGGCTACGAGGCCGTCATCCCGGTCCCCTGCGACCAGGACCGCCGGATGCGCACCGTCTCCCTCGCCCATGAGCTGGACCGCTGCCGTCGCGAGGGCCTGATCGTCATGGCCGTCGTGGCCACCGCGGGCACCACCGACTTCGGCTCCATCGACCCGCTGCCCGAGATCGCCGAGCTGTGCGCCCGGCACGGCAGCTGGCTGCACGTGGACGCCGCGTACGGCTGCGGACTGCTGGTCTCCCCGACCCGCCGCCACCTCCTGGACGGCATCGAGCGCGCCGACTCGGTGACCGTGGACTACCACAAGTCCTTCTTCCAGCCGGTCAGCTCCAGCGCCGTCCTGGTCCGCGACCGCGCCACGCTGAGCCACGCCACGTACCACGCCGACTACCTCAACCCCGAGCGCAGCGCCCGGAAACTCATCCCCAACCAGGTGGACAAGTCCATCCAGACCACCCGCCGCTTCGACGCGCTCAAACTGTGGCTGACGCTGCGGGTCATGGGCGCGGACGCCGTCGGGGCGCTCTTCGACGAGGTGGTGGAACGGGCCGCCGAGGCGTGGGCCCTGCTGGACGCCGATCCGCGCTACGAGGTGGTCACCGAGCCGCAGCTGTCCACGCTCGTCTTCCGCTACGTACCGCCGTCCGACGGACCGTGCGACCCGGACCTCGTCGACCGCGCCAATCTGCACGCCCGGGAGGCGCTGGCCGCCTCCGGCGCGGCGGTCGTCGCCGGAACCGTCGTCGACGGCCGTCACCACCTCAAGTTCACCCTGCTCAACCCGGAGACCTCGCTGAGCGACATCGCGTACGTGCTCGACCTGCTGGCCGAACACGCCGGTCAGTACCTGGCCCTCCACATCGAGCCCGAGCTCAGCGGCCCCCGCCACTCGCGCGCCAGCTGAGCCCCTTCACCCCGCCGGAGACCCTCGTGCCCACCCCGCACACCCACGACTTCATCGCGGTCGGGCTCGGCCCCTACAACCTGGGCCTCGCCTGCCTCACCGAGCCGATCGACGAACTCGACGGACTGTTCCTGGAGAGCAAGCCCGACTTCGACTGGCATCCGGGCATGCTGCTGGACGGCGTCACCCTCCAGACCCCGTTCATGGCCGACCTGGTGACCCTGGCCGACCCCACCTCCCCGTACTCCTTCCTCAACTACCTCAAGGAAGCGGGGCGGCTGTACTCCTTCTACATCCGCGAGATCTTCTATCCGCTGCGCGCCGAGTACAACGACTACTGCCGCTGGGCCGCCGCGAAGCTCCCGTCCGTCCGCTTCGGCCACCAGGTGACGAGCGTCGAGTACGACGAGGCCGACGGCCTCTACACGGTGCGCGCCCTGCGTCCCGCGAGCGGCGAGACCACCACCCACCGCGCCCGCCACCTGGTGCTGGGCACCGGCACCCCGCCGTACCTTCCCGAGGTGTGCCGCGGTCTGGGCGGCGATCTGCTGCACAACACGGACTACCTGGAGAACAAGCAGGCGCTGCAGTCCAAGGAGTCCATCACCGTCGTCGGCAGCGGCCAGAGCGCGGCCGAGATCTACCAGGACCTGCTCGCCGACATCGACACCCGCGGCTACCGGCTGAACTGGGTGACCCGCTCCCCGCGCTTCTTCCCGCTGGAGTACACCAAGCTCACCCTGGAGATGACCTCGCCCGAGTACGTGGACTACTTCCACGCGCTCCCCGAGGACACCCGCTACCGGCTGGAGGGCGAGCAGAAGGGCCTGTTCAAGGGGATCGACGCCGACCTCATCAACGGCATCTTCGACCTCCTGTACCAGAAGAGCGTGAGCGGCCCGGTGCCCACGCGGCTGCTGACCAACACCGCGCTCACCGACGCGGCGTACGACGAGGGGTCCGGCACGTACACCCTGGGGCTGCGCCATACGGAACAGGAGCGGGACTTCTCGCTCACCACCCACGGGCTCGTCCTGGCCACCGGCTACCGCTACCAGGTGCCCGCCTTCCTGGACCCGGTGCGCGACCGCATCCGCTGGGACCGCCACGGCCGCTTCGACGTCGCCCGCAACTACAGCATCGACACCACCGGGCGCGGCATCTTCCTCCAGAACGGCGCCACCCACGCCCACAGCCTGACCTCCCCGGACCTGGGCATGGGCCCGTACCGGAACTCGTGGATCATCCGTGAGCTGCTGGGGCGGGAGCACTATCCGGTGGAGAAGTCCATCGCCTTCCAGGAGTTCGGCGCACCGGAAGGAGCCGTGTCATGACATCCCCGCTGCTTTTCGAACACACCGACCCGCGCCTGGGCACCTTCGCCCTGCGCACCCTGGACCCGGCGGCCGACGCGGCGCTGCTGCACGGCTGGGTGACCCACCCCAAGGCGTCGTTCTGGATGATGCAGGAGGCCGACGAGGCGGAGGTCGCCGCCGAGTACCGCAGGATCCACGAGCATCCGCACCATGACGCGTTCATCGGCCTGTACGAGGGACGCCCGGCGTTCCTGGCCGAGCGCTACGACCCGTCGCGGGTGGAACTCGCCGGTCTCTACCCGTCCCGGCCCGGCGACGTCGGCATGCACTTCCTGTGCGCGCCGACGGACACCCCGGTGCACGGCTTCACCCTCGCCGTGATCACCGCCGTCATGGAGTTCTGCTTCTCCGATCCGCACGTCCGGCGCGTCGTCGTCGAGCCCGATGTGCGCAACGCGGCGGTGCACGCGCTGAACGCGGCCGTCGGCTTCGAGATCGTCGAGCAGATCGCCAAACCCGAGAAGGACGCCTACCTCAGCGTCTGCACCCGCGAGCGGTTCGAGGCCGCCCGCACCGCCCTCGCCACCGATGCCGACCGCACCGCCCGCACCACACGCACCGCCCTCGCCGCCGATGCCGACCGCACCGCACGGACGGACCGGACCAACGGGACCAACCGTACCGACCGAGCCGCCCAAGGAGTGACCCGATGAGCCCCCGCGACGCCGTCGCCCACCTCACCCCCGACCTGTGGGACCGGGCGGGCCGCCTCCTCATCCGCAAGGCCCTCGCCGAGTTCACCCACGAACGCCTGCTCGCGCCCGAGCTCGGACCCGACGGCCGCTACGCCGTGACCAGCGACGACGAGGCGGTGACCTACCGCTTCGCCGCCCAGGTGCTCTCCCTGGACCACTGGCTGGTCGAGGCGGACAGCATCACCCGCCACGACCGGACCGGCACCGAACTCCCCCTGGACGCACTGGACTTCTTCATCGAGCTGAGCGGTCGGCTCGGCCTGAGCGAGGAGATCCTCCCGGTCTACCTCGAGGAGATCAGCTCCACCCTCTCCGGGACGGCCTACAAACTGGCCGGCGAACCGGTGGCCGCCGCCCAGCTGGCCAAATCCGGCTTCCAGGAGATCGAGACGGGGATGACCGAGGGCCACCCCTGCTTCGTCGCCAACAACGGCCGCCTCGGCTTCGGCATCCACGAATACCTCTCGTACGCCCCCGAGACCGCGAGCCCGGTCCACCTCATCTGGCTCGCCGCCCGCCGCGACCGCTCGACCTTCACGTCCTCCGCGGACCTGGACTACGACACCCTGATCCACTCCGAACTGAGCGAGCGGACCCGGGCCCGCTTCGCCCAGACCCTCACCGACCTCGGCCTGGACCCGGCCGACTACCACCTGCTGCCGGTGCACCCCTGGCAGTGGTGGAACAAGCTGTCGGTCAGCTTCGCCGCCGAGGTCGCCCGGCAGCACCTGGTGTGCCTGGGCCCCGGCGACGACGAGTACCTGGCCCAGCAGTCGATCCGCACGTTCTTCAACACCAGCGCCCCGTCCAAGCACTATGTGAAGACCGCGCTGTCGGTGCTGAACATGGGCTTCATGCGGGGCCTGTCCGCGGCGTACATGGAGGCGACACCGGCCATCAACGACTGGCTGGCGCACCTGATCGCCTCGGACGAGGTCTTCCGCGCCGCCCGCTTCACCATCATCCGGGAACGAGCCGCCATCGGCTACCACCACCGCCAGTACGAGGCGGCCACGGCGAAGGGCTCGCCGTACCGCAAGATGCTGGCGGCCCTGTGGCGGGAGAGCCCCGTCCCGTCCCTGGAACCGGGCCAGCGCCTGGCCACGATGGCGTCCCTCCTCCACACCGACCCCGACGGCGCCTCCTTCGTCAGCGCCCTCATCGAGGAATCCGGCCTCACCCCCGCCACCTGGCTACGCCGCTACCTGGACGCCTACCTCACCCCGGTGCTGCACAGCTTCTACGCCTACGACCTGGTCTTCATGCCGCACGGCGAGAACGTCATCCTGGTGATCGAGGACGGCGCCGTCCAGCGCGTGATCTTCAAGGACATCGCCGAGGAGATCGCCGTCATGGACCCCACCGCGGTCCTCCCCCCGACCGTGGAACGCATCCGCGTCGACGTCCCCGAGGACAAGAAACTCCTCTCGATCTTCACGGACGTCTTCGACTGCTTCCTCCGCTTCCTCAACGGCATCCTGGTCAGCGAGGGCCTCCTGGAGGAGGACACCTTCTGGCAGACGGTCGCCGACTGCGTCCTCGCCTACCAGCGCTCGGCCCCCCACCTCGCGGACAAATTCGCCCAGTACGACATGTTCGCCGAGGACTTCGCCCTCTCCTGCCTCAACCGCCTCCAGCTCCGCAACAACCGCGAAATGGTGGACCTCCAGGACCCGGCGGGCGCCCTCCAGCTCATCGGCACCCTGAAGAACCCGATCGCGGGGCTGGGGACGAGGACCTGAGCCACCCGCCTGGGCCCTCGGGCCCAGGCCGGGCCACCCGGCCCGAGGAGTACCCCCGGCCCCCACCACCCCGGAGCACCCGAACGCCCACGTACCCAACCCGCTACACTGTGGCGGTGCGCCACGGCGGCACCACCATGCCGCCCTGACGCCGGGCCTCCGGGCCTCCGTAGCTCAGGGGATAGAGCACCGCTCTCCTAAAGCGGGTGTCGCAGGTTCGAATCCTGCCGGGGGCACAACGCAGATGGGAAACGAAATCCCGTCCGTGCGACCGGCCCGCATCGCTTCTGTGGCGATGCGGGCCGTTGCGTCGATCGTGTCGCTGGTGAGGACTACCCGGCAGCGGGCACTGCTGGTGCGTTTGTCGTAGTGGATCTTCAGTCGGAAGGCTTCGAACATCCGGCGGCGCATGGGGTCGGGGAGTCTCGCGATCTCGCACCGTCCGGCTGGCAGTGCGTCGATGAGCGCGGGGTCTTGCCGGATGGGTGCCCTTTGCCGGTGGCTGGCGATCTCCGCTTCCTTGGTCTGGATCTGATCATCGAGCTCGGCGACCCGCGCCTGAACCCCTTGGATGAACCGGCGGTCGGGCTCATCGGCGAGTTCGAGGGCGTGGAACTGACGCTCGCGCCGCTTTTTGAGGTCCGTCAGGGCATCATTGAGGGCTTTGTCCCGTTCTACATGCTGGCGTCCTTCGTTCGCGTCGGCTTCGGGCAGTGCGGCAGCCAGTAGCTCCCGTCGGTCGGGACCGAAGATCCGTGCGGCGAAGAACTCGTGCAGCGGCTCCAGGAGGTAGGTCTCCTTGATCCACAGACTTTTGGGATGGTCCG
>NZ_JAEEAP010000504.1 GCF_016103465.1 Streptomyces sabulosicollis | reverse complement strand
CCCTTCGACGCCCCGCCCCGCCCCCTCGACCGCTTCACGGCCCTCACCGAGGCCGCCGCCAGCCTGGACGCGACCTGCGGCCGTGGCCTGCTCATCGTCCGGCTGTGCGCCGACAACTGGGGCGGCTACCCCCTCGCCGACGACCTCTTCGGCATCAGCGGCAAGCTGCTCTGGTTCGAGCTCACCCCTCAGCAGAACGCCTACGAGATCGCCGCCTGACCCCACGCGGGCCTTTCCCTCAATCGGGTGATCACCGGTCATTTGCCCCGGGCACATGCTCCGACGACCCTACGTTCACACACATGGTCAGTTCGCGGCACGAGGCCGCACATCGCATTTTTCAAGAACGACCGGAGTTACTCGCCCCGGTGTTCCGCTTATTGGACGTCCCGCTGCCAAAGGAAGCAGCTGTCGAGGTGCTCACCCCGGATGCCACGGAGATCCGTCCGTTGGAACGGCGTGTGGACAGCGTGTTGCGCGTGGTTCCGCCTGATGGCGGCGGCTTCCTCCTGGCCATCGAGGCACAAGGGCGCCGCGACCCGGACAAGGCGGTCAGCTGGGCGTACTACCTCTCGTACATGGCAGCGAAGCACGAGCTTCCGGTGCTGCTACTCATAGTCTGCCAGGACAAGAAAACCGCCGACTGGGCGGCGGGGCCCTTTCGGATCGGCGTGGAGGGGTGGACAGCACTGTCCGTACACCCGCTGGTGCTGGGCCCCGGGAACGTCCCGGTGATCCTCGACCCCGAAGAGGCGTCCCAGGATCTGACCTTGGCTGCCTTCTCGGCCTTGACCCATGGGCGCGACCCAAATGCTCCGGCCATACTGAAAACACTGGCTCAGGCCCTCGCCAAGGCCGACCCGGAGTCCCGCCCGTACTACTCGGAGCTACTGGAGATCGGCCTGGGGAATACCCCAGCACGAGACGTCTGGAGGAAACTGATGAGCGTGGTAGGTAGCTACTTCCCTGGTCGCGGCACCCTTGTCGAAGAGACCTTCCTCAAGGGCAAGGCCGTAGGTGAGGCAGTAGGGGGTGCGCGCGCCGTGCTGCGCACCCTGGAAAACAGGGGGATCCGCACCTCGGCGGAGATCCGCGAGCGCATCACCAACTGCACCGACATCAAGACACTGGACCACTGGCTCGACCGTGCCATGACCGTCTCCACCGCCAACGAGCTCTTCACCGAGGACGGCTGACCACACCATGGCCGTAGTAGGTAGCTACTTCCCCGGCCGGGGAACCCTCATCGAGCAGACCTTCCTCAAGGGCCAGGCCCATGGGGAGGCGGCAGGGCTTGCCGAGGGAGTCCTGCGCATCCTCGAACATCGGGGGATCGCCGTCCGGTCCGATACACGCCGCCGCATCAGCGAATGCACCTACCGCGACACCCTGCGGCACTGGCTCGACCGCGCCTTCACCGTCTCCCAAGCGGACGAACTACTGGACGAGCTCTTCGCGGTGGAGGAGCCGGACCAGTAGTTCAACGTTGACCATGCCGCCGAGGTGGCCGCAGCAGCAGGGCGGCCAGGGCGGCCGTCGCCGCGAGGGCCAGCGCCGCCGACAGCACGGTCACGGTGAAGCCGCGGTCGTAGGCGTCACGGACGGTTGCCCGCAGCAGGGTGGAGGAGGACGAGGACGACGGGGCCAGGCGGTCCGCGATCGCGTTCGCCGCGCCGATCGACTCACCGGCGGCCCGGCGGTCCGTGGCGGGTATCCCGGGCATGGAGGACGGCAGCACGGCGCGGTAGGTCGCGGTGAGCACGGTGCCCAGTGCGGCGATGCCCAGGCCCGCGCCGAGTTCGAAGGAGGTCTCCTGGATCGCGGCGGCCTCCCCGGCCCGGTCCGGATCGGCCGAGGCCATGATGGCGTCGGAGGCCAAGGTCATGACCACACCCGCCCCGAGCCCTGACGCGAGCATCGCGGCCACCGCCACTCCGTATCGCGCGGGACCACCGCCGGCGCACAGGAGGAACAGCGCCCCCGAGAACCCGGCGAGCGCACCGGTCATCGCCCAGCGGTCGCCCCAGCGGCGCGCCGTCCAGGGCGCGACGACCGCGCCCGCCGCGTTGGCGGCGGCCAAGGGCAGCAGCGCGAGCCCGGCGCGCAGCGGCGACGCGCCGCCGATGAGCTGGAACCACTGGGTCAGGAAGAACAGCATCGCCGTGTAGCAGCCGAAGCAGCCGAGGACACAGACGGTCGCCGTCGTGAAGCGGCGGTCCACGAACAGCGAGAAGTCCAGGAGCGGCTGCGGCGACCGTCGCTGCCGCCGTACGAAGACGGCCAGCAGCGCCACCCCGACCGCGCCCACGGCCACGGTCACGGCCATGGCGGACGCGCCGCCGCCCGCATCCGCGCCCGCCTGCTTGAGCGCGTAGACGACAGCCGTGAGGCCCACTGCCGAGAGCGCGACCCCTGGCAGATCCCAGCGCCGTGGAGTGGGGTTCCGCGACTCGGGGATCAGTCGCGCCCCGGCCACCAGGATCACCGCGACGGCCGGCACGTTGAGCAGGAAGACCGACCCCCACCACCAGCGCTGTAGCAGCGCCCCGCCCACCAGGGGCCCGACCGCGGCGCCGACGCTGTGCGCGGCGGTCCAGAGGCCGATGGCGATGGTCCGCTCCCGGCGGTCGGGGAAGACGACACGGATGATCGCCGCCGTCGAAGACATGATCATGGCGGTGCCCGCGCCGAGCAGCGCGCGGGCGGCGATGAGCTGCCCGGAGGTCTGGGCGAACGCGGCACCCGTCGAGGCCAGCCCGAACAACGCGAACCCGGACAGCACCAGCCGCTTACGGCCGATTCGATCACCCAGCGTTCCGCAGGTGACCAACAGCGCGGCGACCGTCAAGGAGTAGACGTCCACGATCCACAGCAGTCGCACCCCGCTCGGGTGCAGCTCCCTGGTCAGACTGGGCACCGCCGCGTGCGTCACGGTCAGATCGATCCCGGTCAGCAGCAGGCTCGGGCACAGCACCGCCAGCACGGCCCACCGCCGGGGCGCGCCCGGCGTCTCCGCCGTTTCCGCCGTTTCCGCCGACTCCGCCGTCCTCGTGCGCTTCGAGGTCGCAAGCTCCATGTCCGCACTATCAGCAGGTACCTCAACGGCTCACAAGTACGGTCTTTTTTGTGCCGTAGTACCACTCTGGATACCGTTGCCGGATGCGCGGCAGCCCCGGTGAGATCCAGGATCAGTGCGCGGTCGAGATCGCCATGGAGGTTCTCGGCGGCCGTTGGAAGCTCGCCATCATCAGGAAACTCTTCATCGGCACCCACCGCTTCGGCGAACTCCGACGCGCCCTGCCCGGGGTCACCCAGCGGATGCTGACCCGCCAGCTGCGCGAGTTGGAGGCCGACGGGCTGATCAGCCGTACGGTCCACGCGGAAGTGCCGCCCCGGGTCGAGTACGCGCTTACCGACACGGGCCGCAGCCTGGAACGGATCACGGACCTCCTGGACAGCTGGGGTCGCTGGTACCGCGACACCCGGCCGCACCGGGACGAGAACCCGGTCGGTCGCGCGTAAGGCGGTCCAGCGCGGCGCACCACGCCGAGCAGGTGCGGCGCCGACGAGCCGACGCCCGACCCGGCGACGCCCGACCCGGCGAGGACGGCGCGCGGTCGTCACGGAAGAGCGTCCCCGCTCCCGGCGACGCACCGCGACCACCCCACCGCGCCCCCGCCGCGTGCCCCAGGCCGCCCCCGGAACCCACGCCGAACTCCCACCCATCCGGCACCGACCGTGCCTACCCTGGTGGCTTCTGAACGGCGAACAACAGTCACCGGGGGGACGGGGCCTCATGGATCCCGCAGACGCGGACGCAGACACAGCCATAGCCACACTGGTCCAGGAACTCTTCGTCGCCGACGGGCCGGTGGACCGGCCCGTCCGCATCGCCTCCCTCGTCGCCTTCCAGGGCGACCACCGCACGCTCACCGAACGCGACCTGCCCCGGATCGCCTCCGCGCTCGTCGAAGACGTCGCCAAAGAGATCGACGAGGAGATCGCCGATCAGGCGCGGCCCGAGCTGACCGACGCGCTCGCCCGCACCCTCCACACCCTCGGCACCGTCGACCTGGACGACCTGCGGGCCGTCCGCCTCGGCCCCGAAGCCTTCGCCCGGCACCTGGCCGTCGGCGCGCCCGACGCCGACGAAGGGCTGGACGCGGCCGACGTCCGGACGCACGCCGCGCTGCGGGAGGCGGTCTGCGCACACCTGCTGCGCTTCCTCGTCCGCCGCTCCCCCTTCGTCGCGGCCGCCGAGGACGCCGCGTTCGAGGAGCGCTACGCCCGGGACATCGTGGCCGCCCACGACCATCTGACGATCTACGGCATCGATCTGGCCCACTCCCCCGACAGCTGGCCGCTGGACGCCGCCTACCTCAGTCTGGAGACCGAGACCGACGCGGGCGGCCCCAGCGCCCCCGCCGAGCAGGCCCTCGCCGGGCGCACCCGGGTGCTGCTGTGGGGCGTGGCGGGGTCGGGCAAGACCACGCTGGTGCAGCGGCTCGCGGTGTCCGTGGCGCGCGGCGACCTCCCGGCCCCGCTGGAGGGGCTGCGCGGGCGGGTGCCGTTCGTGCTCCCCGTGCGCAGGTTCCGCCGCGACGGCTTCCCGGAGCCGGACGCCTTCCTGGCCGCCGTCCGCTATCCGCACGCCGCCGCGCAGCCGCCCGGCTGGGCCGAACGGGTGCTGTCCCGCGGGCGCGGGCTGCTGCTCGTGGACGGGGTGGACGAGGCCCCGGAGGAGGAGCGCGAGCGGCTGCGGGAGGCGTTGCGCGAGCTTCCCGCGCGCTATCCGGGAAATGTCTGGCTGGTCACCTCGCGCCCCTCGGCCGTACGGGAGAACTGGCTCGCCTCGGAGCGCTTCACCGAGCTGAAACTCTCCCCGCTCAGCCGCGAGGGCGTCACCGCGTTCATCCGGCGCTGGCATGCGGCGGCCCGCCAGGACATCACCGACCGGGCCGATCTGGACCGGCTCAGCGGTTACGAGGAAACGCTGCTGGACGCCGTGCGGATTACCCGGGACCTCGGGCGGCTGGCCACCAATCCCCTGATGTGCGGTCTGCTGTGCGCACTGCACCGGGACCGCCGCGGCTATCTGCCGCGAGGCCGGAAAGCCCTCTATGACGCGGCCCTTTCCATGCTCCTGGAACGGCGCGACCGCGAGCGCGCCATGCTGCCGCCGGATGGAATCGACCTCCCCCAGGAACCGAAGATCCAGCTGCTGCAGAAGCTGGCGCACTGGATGCTCGTCAACGGCCGGTCCGAAATGGACCGGACCACCGCCCTCGAGACGCTCGGCCGGTTCCTCCCCGCCATTCCGCACGCGGCCCGGCAGGGCGGGCCGGAGGAGATCTACCGCCATCTGCTCAACCGGACCGGTCTATTGCGCGAGCCCACACCCGGTTCGGTCGATTTCGTGCACCGAACGTTCCAGGACTATCTCAGCGCAAGAGCGGTCGTCGAACGGCACGATTTTGACTTCCTGATCGACCACGCACACCTGGACGACTGGGAAGAAGTGATCAGAATGTCCGTGGCTCTCGCCCGTCCCGACGAATGCGCCTACCTCCTGGAGGGGCTGCTGGCGGCCCGTAAAGACGCCCGGCCGGTCCATGCCCGCCATCGCAAACTGCTGGCCGCCGCGTGTCTGGAACACGCGACGGAGCTGGATCCCGAGGTGCGTTCCCGGGTGCATCGCTATACCCGTGATCTGGTGCGCCCGACCTCGCTGGAAGGGGCCCGTGCGCTCGGCTGGATCGGGCCTATCGTGCTGGAAATGCTGCCCGATCCCGGCGGCGTATCCGATGAGGAAGCCCATCGGCTGGCCGTCACCGCCACCTCGATAGCCGACGACCGCGCGATCGACTATCTGGTCCGGCTGCGGGACCGCGCCTCGTGGGCGGTACGGGCACAGCTCGCGGGCGCCTGGCGGCGCTATGACACCGACCGCTACGCCGAGGAAATCATCGCCCACCTCGATGAGCGGGAACTCGACTTTCCGGTGTCGGACCCGGAGGAACTGCGGGCGCTGCGCCGGCTCGGCGGCCGCCCCTGCGTCCAGATAGCCGGTGCGTTCACCCCTGAGCAGCTGACCGAGGGCCTGGTGGCCGAGCGGCTGACCGAGCTGTGGCTCGCCTACGACCTGGGCGCGGACCTGGACCTGAGCTGGCTGGCCGCCTTTCCGCGGCTGGAGATCCTGCGGCTGAGCCACCGCAACGCGGAGGTGACCGGCGTACCGGAGGGCGTCCAGGTGATCGTGGCGGGCGCGTGAGGGACCCCGGGAGGGGGTAACGCCGTGTCCAGCCCCACGCGGCCCCCCGGGCG
>NZ_JAEEAP010000503.1 GCF_016103465.1 Streptomyces sabulosicollis | reverse complement strand
GGCGACGGGGACTCGACCGAGGCCGCCGAGCGGTACGGCTGGGGCACACCGCTGCCGATTTCCGACGAGTTCGACTACACCGGCGCGGTCGACCCCGACAAATGGGCGGTACCGACGGGCGAGGTTGGCGGTACGCAGGGATGCTGGGAAGGGCATGATGAGAACGGCCGCCGGTGCGCCAAGAACAGCACCGTCGCCGACGGCATCCTCACCATGCGCGGCGAGGCGAACGGCGACACCGGATGGCTCAGGCAGCAGCGTGACGCCCAGTACGGCCGGTGGGAAATCCGCTCGCGCTCACGGAACACCGGCTCGGACGGCGGGCTCTACCATGTGCTGCACCTGATCTGGCCGACCGCGGGAAACCGGCTCGAGAACGGGGAGTACGACTGGGTCGAGAATTCCGACCCCGAATCGCAGTGCCTCACCGCTTTCCTGCACTACCCGAAGAGCCCTTCGGACAAGAAGGAGCATCGCGAAGTCTGCTCCGTGGACATGACGCAGTGGCACAACTTCGCCTTCGAGTGGACGCCGGACGCGCTGGTCGGCTACGTCGACGGCGTCGAGTGGTTCCGGCAGTCGGGCGGCGCGGACGCCGACCGGGGGGACATCCAGACGATGCCGTCGGGGCATCTGAACCTCCAGCTCGACAACTTCACCGGTGACAGCGGTCTGCGCCCGGCCGTGCTCGAGGTCGACTGGGTCCGGACCTACGACATCGAGCCCGCGGGCGAGGATCCCACCGATCCCGGCGATCCCACCGATCCCGGCGATCCCACCGATCCCGGCGATCCCGGCGGGGATTCCCCGGTCCAGGTCGCGAACGTCGCGGCGAGCGCGGATGACGGCAACGTTCCGGCCAACACCCTGGACAACAACCTGAGCACCCGCTGGTCGGCCGAGGGCGACGGGGCGTGGATCCGCTACGACCTGGGCTCGGCGCAGACCGTCGGGTCGGCGTCGGTCGCCTGGCACCAGGGGGACAGCAGGAAGAGCACCTTCGACGTCCAGCTGTCCGACGATGGATCGTCGTGGAAGACCGTCCTGGAGCGAAAGACCAGCAGCGGTACCACACGTGAGCAGCAGAAGTACGACTTCGCCGATGCCTCGGCCCGCTATGTGCGGATCGTCGGTCATGGCAACACGTCCAACGACTGGACCAGCATCACCGAGACCGACATCTACGGAGCCGACGGCAGCGGTGGCGGAGATGACGGCGGGGACGGTGACGACGGGGAGCAGAGCCCCGTCCGCACGGTCCGTGTCGCGGACTCGGACGAGTTGAAGAGCGCGTTCGGGGACGCGCGGGCCGGGGACCGCATCGTGCTCGCGGACGGCACATACGCGATCGGCAAGATGACCGGCAAGAACGGAACCGCCGCCGAGCCCATCACCGTCGTCGCGGAGCACCGCGGCAAGGCGGTGATCGACGACGGGCAGCTGGAGGTGGCGGACTCCTCCTACGTCACCTTCGACGGGCTGAAGTTCACGAACAGCGACACACTGAAGATCACCAGCTCGAACAACGTACGGCTGACCCGCAACCACTTCCGGCTGACCGAGGAGTCCTCGCTGAAATGGGTGATCATCCAAGGTGCGAACAGCCACCACAACCGGATCGATCACAACCTGTTCGAGGAGAAGCACCAACTCGGGAACTTCATCACCGTGGACGGATCCGCGACCGAGCAGTCACACCACGATCGCATCGACCACAACTACTTCCGTGACATCGGCCCCCGCGCGGACAACGAGATGGAGGCCATCCGGGTCGGCTGGAGCGGAATCTCCCAGTCGAGCGGCTTCACCGTCGTCGAGTCGAACCTCTTCGAGAACTGCGACGGTGACCCGGAGATCGTCTCCGTGAAGAGCAACGACAACATCGTCCGCTACAACACGTTCCGCAGCTCGCAGGGCGTCCTGTCCCAGCGGCACGGGAACCGCGGCGAGTTCTACGGCAACTTCTTCCTCGGCCAGGGCAAGGCGGGAACCGGCGGGATCCGCATCTACGGCCAGGACCACAAGGTCTACAACAACTACTTCGAGGGCCTGACCGGCACCGGCCACGACGCCGCGCTGCAGATCGACGGCGGCGACGTGGACACCTCGGGCGCGCTGAGCGCACACTGGCGTGTCTACCGGGCGACCGTGGTGAACAACACCTTCGTGAACAACGTGTCGAACATCGAGATCGGCGCCAACTACAAGCTCCCCCCGGTCGACTCGGTCATCGCCGACAACGTGGTCACGGGCAGCCGGGGCAAGCTGATCAACGAGGTCAGGAAGCCGCAGGGCATGACCTACTCCGGGAATATCGCGTGGCCGACCGGATCGGCGACCGTCGGTGTGTCCGTGCCCTCCGACTCCGTCAGGGCAGTCGACCCGCTGCTCGCCTCCGACGGATCGCTGTACCGGATCGGTGCGGGCAGCCCGGCGATCGACACCGGCACCGGCGACCACGCCTTCGTGACCGACGACATGGACGGCCAGGCTCGCGTCGGCGGCGTCGACGTCGGCGCCGACGAGCGGTCGTCGTCCACGGCCACGCGGGCCCCGCTCAGCGCGACGGACGTCGGCCCCGGCGCCGTGTAACACGCGCCGCGCGAAACGACCGGTGGCGGGCCGGCCCCGCCACCGGTCGTACGGCCGGCCCCGCCACCGCTCGCACGCGCTTACCGGGCCAGGCGAGAAACAGCTGCCAGGCGGGACACCTTCCCGTAACCGGACTTGCCGTCCCGGTCTCCGCGTTCCGTGACCTGCGAGACCGTCCCGGTCGGTGGGACGATGACAGTCGGCACCGATCTCCCCGCGAAGGCCGTCGGGATGGTCGAGCAGGATGTGATCGCACCGTTGATGGCCAGCGACGCACTGCCGGAGGCAGACCGGGGCGGCACCCTCGTGGCCGCCTACAACCGGCTGATGAACAGCATGGACGAGGCAGTCCGGGTCAAGGCCGCGCGGGACCGGTTCGCTCGGGAGGACGCCGTCATCGCCCACGAGGCACTCGGCAAGCCCACGCATCCAGCGACAAGCCCGACAACGCGCTCATGGCCTTCGTCCGGATCTGCGCGCCTACTTCGCGAACGATGCCTGGCTTGAGGTGAGCAGACCCACCAGAGTGGCGTAGGAGCGGTCCCAGGTCCATCCTGCCGGGCGGGAAGTCATTGGTGACGATCAGTGTGCGAGGGCGGGAGTCGTTCGTCATGCGAGGGCCTTCTCCCCGGGAAGCGCGGCAGGGATGACAGGAGTGCATTCGTGCTGCGGCCTGCGGGACGCCAGCGCTCCGAGCACCAGCGGATAGATCAGGTAGCCGAAACGGGTCGCTGGCATCAGGACCATGGCCAGGCCCAGACCGAGCGCGAGCCGGGCGGCCGCCGTCCGTGTCCTCCCTGGCGGGCGCACCGCCAGCGACACCGCGATCAGCAGCGCGCTCACCGAAAGGAGCGCGAGCGCGATCACCCTGCCGCCGGGGACGTACGCGGCGAGCAGATGGCCGGGCAGCGGACTCGCGGCCGGCGAGGTGGTGTCGGCGAGGCCCAGCGGGAAGGCGATGACACTGCGGTAGAAGCCGACGGGATTGGCGAGGGCGAAGGGCAACACTGCCGCCACCGCAGTGGACAGGGCCACGGCCGCGTACCGCAGCGCGGGGCGACCACCCCGGCGTACCGCGATCAGTGCCAGCGCCACGGGCAGCGCGGGCCACGCCGTCCACTTGAGGGCGGCCGCGGAGCCGAGCACCAGCCCCGCCCGGCCAGGCCACCCCTGCCCGGCGAGCAGGACGCCCAGGCACATCAGACCGACCACCGGGAGGTCGATCCCGCCCACCGCGAGAGGCAGCGCGACCAGGGGGCAGGCGACCAGCCAGGCACGGTGCAGGCCGGCCGCAGCGAGGGCCGCCACGAAGACGCCGCCCATCCACCAGCGCGCATCCCCGGGCAGCACACCGAAGAGCGCCATTCCCGGCAGGTAAGGGTTGAAGTCGGCGACGGCTGTGGGGTCGGTGACGTACGGGCTCCCGGTCGTGAGCAGCATCTGCCCCGACCGCTCGACGACCGTGATCTCCAATTGCCCGAGCCCGGCCGTCACCAGCCCGACGAGCGGCACCACGACGGCCCCCGCCACCGCGACCACCCGGGCGGCGGGGCGAGAGCGTGCGCCGCACGCCAGGATCGCCGCGGTCGCGTAACCCGCCGCCGCCACCGCCCCCCACACGCGGTGCGGCCCCAGATCCGAGGCCAGGGCGAGTCCCAGCGCAGCGACCGCGCACCCAGCCCACGCGTACCGCTCATCACCTATGCACCGGATGTGCCGTACGTATCGTTCAAGACGCTTCGTCATGTCCATCGACGGTAGGAATCCGCAAGTCAGGGGGCGTCAACCGAGACTCCGCACGTGGGACTCAACCCGTGGCATGACCTCTGGCCAAAGGCTCCACCCATGGGGCGACGCGCACATCCGCGTCGGCACGGACCATAGATGTATGCGTACGTCCCTTCGGCGGCGGTTCCGCGCCTGGACCGCCACATTCGCCTACCCGTGGACCACCGGCGGCGCCTTGACCGTCGGTGCCGTGGCCGAGCTGATCGCCTACCCCGGATCCCTGACCACCACGATCGGGGTCCTCGTCTCCTCCGCTTCGCTGATGTGGCGGCGGTCCTTCCCGCCCGTTGCGGTGGTGACGGTCGCGGCCGGACTGCTGGGCTTCGCCGGGGACGTCAGCCTGTACATCTCGACCACGGCAAGCGGGCTGATCGGCTTCTACACCCTGGGCCGCTACCGGGTGCGCCACCCCGCGGTGATCGTCGTGGGCGGGGCGCTGGGGGCCGTCTGCGTGAACCTGGTGCACATCCGTACCTGGTCACGGATGAACCTGCCGGTGCCGCCACTGTGGCAAAGGGACTCGCTCAGTCTGTTCGCCGAGTCCTTCCTGCTGACGGTGGCCATCTTCGGAGCCGTGATGATGGGTGACGCGGTACGCTCCCGCGAACAGAGCCGTCATGAACGGAAGCAGGCCCAGGCCCAGTTGATCGCGATGGAACGGCAGCAGGCCGCCGAGGCCGAGCGGGCCGCCATCGCCCGAGAGCTGCACGACATCGTCTCGCATGCGGTGTCGATGATCGCCGTCCAGGCCGAGAGCGCCACGTACGCCACTCCCGGGCTCACCCCCGAGGCCCGCGACGGTTTCCAGCAGATCGCCGCCACTGCCCGCTCCTCGATGGCCGAACTACGTCGCCTCCTCGGTGTCCTGCGCACCCCGCAGGTCCAGGGGGACATGACCCTCACCGCCCCGCAACCGACCCTCGACCACCTCGCCGAACTGATCGAGCAGCATCGAGCGGTGGGCGGCGAGGCCGAGCTGAAGGTCACCGGGGAACGGGTGTCGCTGCCCGCCACGTGGGAGCTGTCCGCCTACCGGATCGCCCAGGAGGCACTGACCAACGCGCGCAAGCACGCGCCAGGCGCCCGTACCGTAGTGGAGATCGACTACGGCGCCGGCCATCTGCTCACGCTACGCATCCATGACGATGGCCCCGGCCCGGAACCCCGTCGCGGATCCGGCGCGGGCCACGGACTGAACGGGATGCGCGAGCGGGCGGCCCTGGTCGGCGGCCGACTCAGCGTAGGCGCGGGCCCGGGCGGAGGTTTCCTGGTGGAGGCGGAGCTTCCCTGGGGGACCGGGTGATCGGCACGCAGAAGGGGTTGAGTGTGATCAGGGCACTGGTCGCCGACGATCAGGCGGTCGTCCGCACCGGCTTTGTCAACCTCCTCAACACGCAGGAGGACATCGATGTCGTAGGCGAGGCCGAGGACGGTGTACAGGCCGTACGCATCGCCGCCGAGACCCGGCCCGATCTCGCACTCCTCGACATCCG
Organism: Streptomyces sabulosicollis; assembly: GCF_016103465.1. GTDB lineage: Bacteria > Actinomycetota > Actinomycetes > Streptomycetales > Streptomycetaceae > Streptomyces > Streptomyces sabulosicollis. The sequence continues at coordinate 523 of NZ_JAEEAP010000503.1, read as the reverse complement.
GATGCCGCACAAGAACGGCATCGAGGCAGCGCGCGAGATTCTGGCAGCCTCCGACGGCGCGACGAAAGTCCTGATGCTGACGACCTTCGGGCTCGACGAGTACGTGTACGACGCGCTCGCGGCCGGGGCGGGCGGCTTTCTGCTCAAGGACGCCACCTTTCCCGAACTACTGCACGCGGTGCGGGTGGTCGCGGCCGGGAACGCACTGCTCTCGCCCGAGATCACCAAGCGGGTGATCGGCGAGTTCGTGCACGCGCGGGCGTCACGGCTGCCGGTTCACTCCGTGGGGGAGCTCACGGCACGTGAGGCCGAGGTGCTCACCTTGATCGCTCGGGGGCTGTCCAACGCGGAGATCGCGGGTCGACTCACGATCACGGATCACACCGTGAAGACCCATATCAACCGGCTGTTCGCGAAGCTGGAGCTGCGGGATCGGGCACAGGCCGTGATTGCGGCCTATGAGTTGGGCCTGGTGCGGGCGGGAGGCGGAGCCGACTGAGAGGACGTCCCACCCGCTACAGCT
>NZ_JAEEAP010000502.1 GCF_016103465.1 Streptomyces sabulosicollis | reverse complement strand
GGGCGGGCGGGAATCCCGCCCCCGGGACACGCGAAGGCGCGGCCGCCCACTGGGGGCGGCCGCGCCTTCGCGCTGCGTGTGGCAGAGCGTCAGTGCGCGTGACCGTGGCCGTGGCCGGCGGCCTCGGGCTCTTCCTCGGCCGACTTCTCGACCACCAGGGTCTCGGTGGTGAGCAGCAGCGAGGCGATCGACGCCGCGTTCTCCAGCGCGGAGCGGGTGACCTTGACCGGGTCGATGACGCCGGCCTTCACCAGGTCGCCGTACTCCTCGGTGGCCGCGTTGTAGCCGTGGCCCTTCTCGAGCTCGGCGACCTTCGAGGTGATCACGTAGCCCTCGAGACCGGCGTTCTCGGCGATCCAGCGCAGCGGCTCGACCGCGGCGCGGCGGACCACCGCGACACCGGTGGCCTCGTCGCCCTCCAGGCCCAGGCTGTTCTCCAGCACCTTCGCGGCGTGGACCAGCGCGGAGCCACCACCGGAGACGATGCCCTCCTCGACCGCGGCGCGGGTCGCGGAGATGGCGTCCTCCAGACGGTGCTTCTTCTCCTTGAGCTCGACCTCGGTGGCCGCGCCCACGCGGATCACGCACACGCCGCCGGCCAGCTTCGCGAGCCGCTCCTGGAGCTTCTCGCGGTCCCAGTCGGAGTCCGTGGCCTCGATCTCGGCCTTGATCTGGGCGACGCGGCCGGAGACCTCGTCCGCCTTGCCGCCACCGTCGACGATCGTGGTGTCGTCCTTGGTGACGGTCACGCGGCGGGCGGTGCCCAGCACGTCCAGGCCGACCTGGTCGAGCTTGAGGCCGACCTCCTCGGCGATGACGGTGCCGCCCGTAAGGGTGGCGATGTCGCCGAGCATGGCCTTACGGCGGTCACCGAAGCCCGGGGCCTTCACCGCGACGGCGTTGAAGGTGCCGCGGATCTTGTTGACGACGAGGGTGGAGAGGGCCTCGCCCTCCACGTCCTCGGCGATGATCAGCAGCGGCTTGCTGGCGTTGGCCTGGATGATCTTCTCCAGGAGCGGCAGCAGGTCCTGGATGGAGGAGATCTTGCCCTGGTGGATCAGGATGTAGGGGTCCTCGAGGACGGCCTCCATCCGCTCCTGGTCGGTGACCATGTACGGCGAGAGGTAGCCCTTGTCGAAGGCCATGCCCTCGGTGAAGTCGAGCTCCAGGCCGAAGGTGTTGGACTCCTCGACGGTGATGACACCGTCCTTGCCGACCTTGTCCATCGCCTCGGCGATCAGCTCGCCGACCTGCTTGTCCTGGGCGGACAGCGCGGCCACGGCGGCGATGTCGGACTTCTCGTCAATCGGGCGGGCGGTGGCCAGCAGGTCGTCCGAGACGGCCTTGACCGCCGCGTCGATGCCCTTCTTCAGGGCGGCCGGGGAGGCACCGGCGGCCACGTTCTTCAGACCCTCACGGACCAGCGCCTGGGCCAGCACGGTGGCGGTGGTGGTGCCGTCACCCGCGATGTCGTTGGTCTTGGTCGCCACCTCCTTGACGAGCTGGGCGCCGAGGTTCTCGTACGGGTCCTCGACCTCGACCTCACGGGCGATCGTGACACCGTCGTTGGTGATGGTCGGGGCACCGAACTTCTTGTCGATGACGACATTGCGACCACGGGGGCCGATCGTCACCTTGACGGTGTCCGCGAGCTTGTTGACGCCGCGCTCGAGGGCGCGACGGGCGTCCTCGTCAAACTTCAGGATCTTCGCCATGAGTTGCGTATGTCCTCTCAAACGAACCGTGCCCCGACCCCGGTCTCAGATCACACGGGCACCGGGGCACGGCTCATAGGCAAAACTTCGGTGATTACTTCTCGACGATCGCGAGGACGTCGCGAGCCGAGAGGACGAGGTACTCCTCGCCGCTGTACTTCACCTCGGTGCCGCCGTACTTGCTGTAGAGCACGACGTCACCGACGGAGACGTCGAGCGGAAGGCGCTTGCCGTCCTCGAAGCGGCCCGGGCCCACGGCCAGGACAACGCCCTCCTGGGGCTTCTCCTTGGCGGTGTCCGGAATGACCAGGCCCGAAGCCGTGGTCTGCTCGGCGTCGAGCGGCTGGACCACGATGCGGTCCTCGAGCGGCTTGATGGCAACCTTGGAGCTGGTGGTCGTCACGATCCGACCTCCCCCTTCGGAGATCTCACGGGGTCAACTGTCTGAGGTGGCGACCAGGTGGATCCGTCGTCGCGGGTGCCGGACCTGCCCGTCGCTGTATCCCTGGCACTCATCGGTCCCGAGTGCCAGCCTCGACATTATGACGCGGTTAGCACTCAGTCAACTAGAGTGCCAAGCGACGCGGTGGCGCGGCCCGTGCGGCTCCCCGGGGCCGTTCCGCGGAGAGCCGTCATACGCCGTCAGCGGAGAGCCGTCATACGCCGCCATACGCCGTCATACGTAGTCCTCCAGTCGCCCGATCGTGAAGCCCTGGGCCTGGATCGCCCGCACCAGCCCCGTGATCATGTCGGTCATCGACTGCCCCTCGAGCTGCTCCGGGCCCCGGAAGTGCGCGAGCACGATGTCCCCCGGCAGCAGATGGTCGCCCGAGCGGTAGGCCAGACCGTGGGTCTCCATCTCGGCGCGCCACAGCACCACCGTCCGCACCCCGCAGAAGGCCGCCGCCCGCAGCGTCGTCTCGTCGTACTCCCCGAAAGGGGGACGGAAGAGCCGCGGCTGTTGACCGAAGCGCTGCCACAGGTTGTCCCGCTGGCCGCAGATCTCCCGCACCTGGTCGTCGTGGGCCATACCGGCCAGGCTGGGGTGGGTGAGGGTGTGGTTCTCCATGGGGTTGCCGAGCCGGCGCAACTGGTCGAAGTAGTCGTAGCGGTCCCCGATCACGTTGTCGGTCAGGAACCCGGTGAACGGCAGTGCGAGCTCACGGGCCTGCTCCACGAAGCGCGGGTCCTTCTCGATCCCGTCGTCGATCGTCACGAAGACCACCCGCTGGTCGGTCGGCACCCGCCGCACGATCGGCGGCAGCCCCCACTGCTGCGGGGTCGACCGCCCGAGCGAGGGCTTGACGGCGGGCGGGGCCGGGGGCGGCGCCAGCGGCCGGTCCAGCCCCCAGCGGCGGTAGGCGTCGGACGCGCCCGCGCCCGCCGGGGCCGAGCGCGGCAGCGCCGAGGCCGGGCCGGGCGGCCCGGCGGCCAGGGCGGAAACCGAGGAGTCGCCGGAGGGCGGCGCGCCCTGGACCCGGCCGTCCTCGGACCCTGTCTCGTACCCCTCGTACCCCGGCCCCGACGACGCCGGAGGCCGCTGCTCCGGTTCCCGCCCGGACGGCGGCCGCGACGACGGCGACGGCGACGGCGGGTCGTCCAGCCGCGGGGCGAGGGAGGCCGGTGGCATGGGAGCGCCGTGGCGGGCGACGCCGGTGTGCGGCTCGGGGGCGGCGGCGAGGGATCCGCAGGCCGTGAGCACGGCCGCCGCGCCGACGAGAACCAGACAGCGGGGAAAACCAGTCTTGATCATCATCACACAAGTGATCTTCGGTCCGCGGGCGTGCGGCTGCGCGCCGTGCGGGGACGAATGCGCTCGCGGGAGCGGGGAGAATGGGCCATGTGGACGTTGACGCCTTCGATTCACTGCTCGGCGACGAGGGGCAGGCGCTGCTCTCCGCGCTCCGCGACTACGACCCGGCGAAGGAGCTCGCCACCGCAACGCGGCTGCGCCGTGACCATCCCCCGGCGCTGGTCTCGGCGGCTCTGACCCAGGCCGCGCTGCGCCAGCGGGCGGTGGCCAAATTCGGCCCCGAGGACGCGCACCGGATGTACTTCACGCCGAACGGCGTCGAGCAGTCCACCCGCACCTCCGTGGCCGCCTACCGCGCCGCCCGCTTCGCGGAGTTCGGCGTCCGCCGCATGGCCGATCTGTGCTGTGGCATCGGCGGCGACGCGATCGCGCTCGCCCGCGCCGGGATCTCCGTCCTCGCCGTCGATCGCGACCCGCTGACCTGCGCCGTCACCCGCGCCAACGCCGAGGCGCTCGGCCTGTCCGACCTCGTCGAGGTCCGCTGCGCCGATGTCACCGACGTCGGCACCCGGGACTTCGACGCGGTCTTCGTCGACCCGGCCCGGCGCGGCGGCCGGGGCCGCGTCTTCGACCCCGAGGCGTACTCCCCGCCCCTCTCCTGGGCCATCGAGGCCGCCCGCACCACTCCGCGCGCCGCCCTCAAGATCGCCCCCGGCGTGCCCCACGAGGCGGTCCCCGAGGACGCGGAGGCCGAGTGGATCTCGGACCACGGCCATGTGAAGGAGGCCGTCCTGTGGTTCGGCACCGCCCGCCCCGGGCTGCGCCGCGCCACCCTGCTGCCGAGCGGCCACTCCCTGATCGGCACCCCGCTCCTCCCCGACCCCGAGCCCGGCCCGGTCGGCCGCTGGCTCTACGAACCGGACGGCGCCGTCATCCGCGCCCATCTCGTGGCCGATGTGGCGGCCCGGGTCGGCGGCCGTCTGATCGACCCGACGATCGCGTACATCACGACGGACGAGCTGCGCCCGACGCCGTTCGCCACCGCGTACGAGATCACGGATGTGCTGCCGTTCAACCTGAAGAAGCTCAAGGCGCTGCTGCGGGAGCGGGAGGTCGGCATCGCGACCATCAAGAAGCGCGGTTCGGCGGTCGAGCCCGAGCAGCTCCGCAAGAAGCTGCGGCTCGAAGGCGGGAACGCCTGCACCATCGTGCTGACGCGCTCGGCGGGCTCCCCCACGATGCTCCTGGGGCACCCGGCCTAGGCGTGTTGTCCGGCGGCTCGTGACCCCGCGGCGGGCCGCCCCGCCGGGCGCCCCGTAACACGCACCCGGACCCCGGGAAAGGCCGGGGCCGGACGGAAGTTGGGGAATTTCCCTACACCCGGTTCCCCTTCATGAGGCCGCCCGCGACCCGGGCGTTAGGGTCAACGCGTCGACGTGACAGCGCGTTTGGGCCCGACGAAAGAGCGTGTGAGTATGACGGCTTCCGCCACCGAGAGCGGCGCCAAGCGATCGTTCACCGTATGTGCCGGAGAGGCGAGCGGTGACCGCGTACGGCTGAGCGTCTACGACATGCTCATCGGCACGGTCTACACCCCCCGCGCCTTCTTCTACCGGGAGACGCTCGACGGCGAGGCGCTCCGCGCCTCCCTCGGCCGGACATTGCGCCATTTCCCCATGCTGTCCGGCCGCATGAAGAAGGACCCCGACGGCGGCCTCAGCGTGCTCTGTGACGACTCCGGGGTGCGCTTCGTCGAGGCCCGGGCATCCGTGCCCATGCCGGACTACGGGCCCCGCCACACGGCGAAAAAGGGGCTGGATCGCTATCTCAGTCACGCCATACCGTTCTGGGTGGTCGACCGCGATACGCCGCTTTTCACGGTGAAGCTCACCCATATGAAAGGCGGCGGCTCCATCCTGGGACTCACGATGAACCACGCCGTGGCCGACGGATCCAGCTACATGAGTTTCCTGGAGGGCTGGTCCCACGAGCACCGGGGCCTGGGATACGCCAAGCCCAGCCAGGACCGCGGGGTCATCGACGCGCTCGGCGCCTCGGCCTCCGGTGACGCCCTTACGGGCGGCGCCCACCTCACGGTCACCGGACGCGGCCAGAAGGCCGCCTTCGTGGGCCGCGCCCTGCGGGGCAGCCTCGGCAGTGCGACGACGGTGACCACCCGCTTCACCGCCGCCGAACTGGCCGCCATGAAGGACGCCGCGATGGCCGACCTCGCGGGCACGGAGCGGTGGGTGTCGACCAATGACGCGCTCACCGCCCATCTGTGGAAAGTGCTCGGCGCATTGCGTGACCGCCCCGATACGAGCGAGGAAAGGCTCGGCCTCATCGCCGATTTCCGTTCCTTCGTCGGCGCGGCCGTGCCGGATGACTACTGGGGCAACGCCGTCACCAACACCCGGCCCGGAATGACCGCGGCCGAACTGCGCTCCCGCCCGCTCGGCGAGATCGCCGCGGCGATCCGCGCGGGCTATGCGGAGAACACCGAAAAGCGAATCCGCGAGGAAACGGCATTTTTGTGCGCCGAACGCGACGCGGGACGCCTCAAGCGCGTCATGACGACCATGGCGCTGGACGCGTTCGACAACACCATCGCGATCAACAACTGGTCGAAGCTGCCCTTCTATCGCATCGACTTCGGACAGGGCGCCCCCTTCTGGTACGACTTCTCCCCCATCCCCATTCCCTGGACCGTGCATATCGCGCCGACCCCGGCCGACCAGGACGGCGGCCGCGATGTGCATATCGCGCTGCCCCGTGACCAGCTCCGGGCCCTTCAGGAGCCGTCCTGGGTCGGGCGGTTCCACCGTTACGCGGATTCCGGCGAGGCATTTCCGCTGACCTTCGCCGCGGCCGGCTAAACCTCGCTCTCCTCCTTGCCCGCGAGTTCGAACCAGACCCCCTTGGCATACGCGCCCACCGCGTCCCCC
>NZ_JAEEAP010000501.1 GCF_016103465.1 Streptomyces sabulosicollis | reverse complement strand
TACACTCGACTAGTCGTCGGCAGCGTCAGATGTTTATAAGAGACAGGGTGGGGATGGTGGGGAGGTCTTCGCGGCGTACGGCCACGAAGCCGCCGTGCGCGCCGGGCACGTAGACCACGGGCCCACGCTCAGCGGCGAGTTCAACAGCCCCGCTCAGCGGCTGCTGGACGGGGCCGTAGAGATCCGGGGTGAGCGGGTCGGGGCCCGGCTCACCGGGCGGGCGGTAGGGCAGGGGCTCGTTCATGCCGCCTCCGTGAAGTCGTCGGGATAGGCGCAGGTCACACACACCCCCAGCGAAGTGGGGATGCAGTAACCCGCGTCTGTGGAGCACTTCGGGCAGGTCCGGCGGGCGCGCATCATCGCCTCGTGCGAGCGCCACATGCCGGGGGTCATCGGCCGGACCTGCTTGGCCAGGTCCAGGCGGTAGAGGTAGGCCACCGACACCCCGGACTTGCGGCGGCGAGAGCGGCGCATGACCTGAGCCGCTATCGGCTGGCCACCGGGGCGCAGACCACGGGCCCGTAACTGACGACGCGTCGCGTAGCCGTCCGGCGCCAGCCGCCACGGGTACGTGGCCAGGCCCCAGGTGGTGCCGCTGGGGTCGTAGCACTTGCCGAATGCCGGGGACATCAGGCGGCCACAGGCGTTGCGTCAGGCTGACGAGAGTCGGTAACGGCGTCGTCTGCCATCCGGTCGGCCCGCTCGGCACGGAGCGCATCCCGCAGACCGCGCGCCTTCTCCGCAGAGGTGTGGACCTCCTTGCGGATGCGCTCGGCGGTCAGTTCGGCATCGGCCCACTCGGCGGTTGCCTCTCGGGCCTCATCGAGCAGTTCGGCGGGGGTCCGCTTCGGTCGGGCGGGCCGGGCCGACTCAGGTACCCGACCGGTCGCCCGACGCGGACGGCTCGACTCAGCCGCCACCGCAGCACCGGCCGGGGCCGATCGGTCGGGGGCGGGCAGCTCGACCGGTGCCGGTGCCGGGAGGGGGTTCAGGTGGGCGACCGGGGCGGAAGGCTCGTCGGCCGACTCTCCCAGGTCAGACATAGACCGATTACTCTCGGTCTCGGTCGTTTTCTCCATGTTTGTGGTCGGCTCGGGTCGGTGGTGGAGCACCTTGGCGACCAGATCCGACCCGAAGTAGATCGACCCGACCGGCAGCGAGGTAGCCAGCAGCACCAGCAGCCAACCGACCTTGCCCAGGTCGGCCAGTCGACCAGCGTCGACCGAACCGCCGTGCAGTTCGGGGACCAGTCCGTGCACGTAGTTCAGCACCAGCGAGGCGGACGTATAGGCGGCCAGCACCCGCAGCGCGAACCGTTGATCCGACCGCGCTGTCAGCACCAGTCGGGCGACCAGTGCCAGAGCCATCAGACCGTCGACCACGAAGGCGTACAGCGTCGCGGCCGTCTCGTCGGCACCGATGGCCGTAGCCACGTCTCGTAGCGCGTTCCACGACACCCGGAACGCCATCCCGACCACACCGACCAGAGCAAGGACCAGAGCAGCCTTGGCCTTGTACTTCATGCCGGGGCCCCCTTGTCCACCCAGGAGGTGTAGGTGACCGGCTCGTCGGCGATCCAACGGTCCAGACTCTCGGCAGCCCACGCGATGTCGTGGTCCTGCTCCAGGACACCGGCCAGGATGATCCGCGCATGGGCCGCCCGGCTGATCAGGAGCGCGCGGTGTTCCCGCTCGGCCTCATCGGTGATGTCCGGCAGCGGGAGGTCCAGTGCGTCATGCACGGCCCGCAGCAGCGCTGTAACGGCATCCTCGGCCGGGGCCGCCCCGGGGGTGATGGGCTCGCTCACAGCGCACCCCCCACGGCCATACCAGCAGCCACGACGAGCAGGGCCCCGGCCGCGCGGGTCACGTCGATCGCGCGCTGAAGGGCGGCGAACTTGAGCAGCGCGATCCGGGAGAGGTTCGCGATGTCCTCCCCGCGCCGGTCCTCGGCCAGCAGGGCGCGGATCTCGTCGCCGGTCAGCCGTGCCCACAGCGGGAAACCCGCCACCGCGCCGGACATGTTCGGCCGGACCACCCGCAGCAGCAGCGCAGCGGCCGTCACCAGCAGCAGCACGCCCATGCCACCGACCACGTACACGGGGGTGGGAAGGTGTGCGTCGCTGGCGACGGTCCACACACCGGCCAGAACGGCACCGATGAACGCCAGTAGCAGGCTGGCCTTGCCATCGGTCCGGGCGATTTCCGCCTTCACCTCCGCATGCGCGGTGGCGAGGCTGGCATCCAGCGTGCTCACGCCCCCACCCCCGACGTGCTCAGGTCGGCGGCGCGGTTCGAGAGCTCCCGGCGGGCGGCCAACACCCGGCGGCGGGCCCGGCGGATACGGCGCGCGTCCAGTTCCGACACCGGCCGGTCCAGCGTCATGATCTGCGCGTCCAGCAACTCGACCTCGGCCGCGATGACCGGCATCTCAAGGTCGATCGCGTCCAGCTCAGCGCCGGTCGGCTCACGGTCGGACAGGTCGGCGGTAACAACCGCCTGAAGTGCACCGATGTGCATCATGGGTCGTGGTTCCTTCCAAGGTGGAACGGCCCGAACAGCACCCCCGGAGTTGCCGCTCCGGGGGTGCGCGCCGTTGTGGTGGAAAGCCGCGCGAACCTCGCACGGCACGGCCGCCACGGCGGCCGGAGTGCCCCGGACCGGACTCGAACCGGTCGGGCTGCCTTTCGGGGCTCCGCGATCTTTGCCCTTGTCTCACCGCACGTGAGGGTCGCTTGTCCGTCCTGTGGGGACGGCTTGGGAGAAGGTGCTTGCTGCTCGTGCGGCAGGGCCTACGGCTTGTCGCTGTTGCCTGATACTTCTGACGGCCGCTCTTCCCGTGTGCAGGCTGCGGTGCGTCCTCTATTGAGTTGTCAAGATCCGGTCGCTTCCTTCAGACCCGTTTCACGGGGCCCTCCGGGCGTACGCAGGGCTGGGCCGCTTGCACGGCTTGAACCCCTTGCTCAGCTTGTAGGAACAAGCTGTTGACGATGACTCTGCACCGGTGGGACGGTCCGCGTCAACCCGCCTGTACCAACAAGTTGCGCGAGTGCGTCATGATGGGGGAATGAACAAACAGCCGAAGTACCGGCAAGTGGCCGACGCGCTGCGTCGAGAGATCGACAATGGGGCCTACCCGCCGGGAGCGCGCCTCCCGTCAGAGAGTGAGCTGTCCGCCCGGTTCGCAGCCTCGCGAAACACTGTCCGATCTGGGCTGAACCTGCTGGTCACAGAGGGGCTGATCTCGTCCAGTCAGGGCCTCGGGTACGAGGTCCGCTCGCACGAGGTGTTCAAGCTCAACGCGTCCCGGTTCGAGAACCTGAGCTTCCCGCAGAACGGCGACGCGTACAGCACCGACGTGACGAACGCGGGTCGCCGACCGCATCAGACCTTCCGCGTCGAGATGCTTCCCGCACCGGAAGAGATCGCCGCGTGGCTGAAGGTCGAGGCGGGGGCAAAGGCTGTGCTCCGCTTCTGTCACCGATATGTGGACGATGTGCCCTGGTCAACGCAAGCGACGTACTACCCGGGGTGGCTCGTGGAGCAAGCGCCGCGGCTGGCCGAGCCCGGAGATATCGCGGAGGGGACAACTCGCTACCTCGCGGATCACGGGGTCAGTCAGATCGGGTACTTCGATGAGATTGCCACCCGGATGCCGACTCCCGAGGAAGCGCGGCTTCTGGAGATCGGCGCTGGCGTCCCAGTCCTGCTCTGGACACGTACGGGCTACTCCGACGAGAAGCCCATTCGGTGCACCATCACCACGTTCCGCGGCGATCTGAACCGTATGAACTACGAGATCGGCGACTTGGCCAGCCGAAACGAGGATCTGTGATCATCACTCTTGCTCAGCCCAGCGAGCTGCCCAAGCTGATCGCCTTCCGGGAGGAAGCCGCGTCGTGGCTGAGGGAGCTTGGCACCGACCAGTGGAGTCGCCCGTACCCGCGAGATCTGCTGCTCGCCAGCATCGAGGCGGGGACGGTCTTCATGGTGCGCGACGGAGAGCAGACCGCCGCAACCATCACCCTCACGCCCGATCCTGAGGAAGGGCTCTGGACAGAGGCGGAACTGAGCGAGCCGTCGATGTTCGTCAACAAGCTCACCGTTGCGCGCACACATGCCGGGCAGAGCCTCGGCGCTCGGTTGCTGAACTGGGCAGGGGATCGGGCCCACCGGGCTTCGGCCAAGTGGCTCCGTCTGGACGCGTGGACGACGAACGAAGCACTCCAGCGCTACTACGTTCGACAGGGCTTCGATCACGTCCGCACGGTCCGCGAAGGAGGGGCGGTCAATGGCGGACCGCGCGTCTCTGGATGGTTGGCACAGCGCCCCGCCTGCCGGACCGGCCACGGGTTCGCGGACGAGACACCCGCGCCGGAGCCGGTGCCGCTCGCCCGGTGATCGGCGGAACGCGGGGACGCTCGGGGCGTGCCTGCCGACGCGGCGGCGCGTTTCTGAGGCGCGATTCCGGGGCTTGTGGGCCATGTGTGGGCCAGCCGCCCAGCGGGGACGCGCGAACCTCGCATCTGTGCAGCTCAGAGGCTGGTTAGGTCGGGATACCGCATCCCTCTTGAAAACCGTCGTGGCAGCGATGTCACCGAGGGTTCAAATCCCTCAGCCTCCGCAAGTGAACGGCCCCTGACCAGGCAAGACGGTCGGGGGCCGTCGCCATGCGTGCTACCCGCCGGGCACCGCCGCTCCCCATGATTCCCCGACCGATCGGGCACGGAAGGGGCATGGCCGCACACCCGCTGAGAGGCCCCCGCCGACTACCGATCCCGATTGATCGGAATCTCGTACACGATCTCGCAGTGAGCGGCGGGTACGACGATGTCCGCCGTCTCCACGGGCCGCCCCTGGTCGCTGTAGTACGTCCGCCGGATGTGCGTGACGAGCGCGGCCTTCTGGATGCCGAGCAGCGAGGCTTCCTCGGCGGTCGCCTGCCTCGGCTCCGGCTGCTCCACGGCATGGCTGACGGTGATTCCGATAACGGCCATGCGATTCACGACGCCCGCCCCGGCGTGCGGCCCTCCCTCGGGGAGGACGACGAGCGTGCCTGCCGTGAGGTCGTACGGCTCCCAACTCGTCGACAACTGCACGGGCCTGCTGTCGGCCAGGAACTCGTACGACGTCCGGACGCACAACTCGCCCTCGGCGATGCCCAGTCGCGCCGCGATGTCCGCCGGGGCCGGCACCTTGGCGTCGGTACGGCTCTCCCAGTCGCCGTGCTTGCCGACTGCCCTCATGTCCGCACGGAACGGCGACCCCTCGGGCTGCTCGCGCGCTGACGACCGGACAACCCGCACCCGCTGTCGGGGTTCGGCGACGTAGGTACCCGATCCGGCTCGGCCCTCCAGCACACCCTGGGAGATCAGCAACTCCTGCGCCCGGCGGACCACGTTCTCGCCCACCCCACACTCCTGGCCGATCTGGGCGCGGGACGGCAGGCGGTCCCCTGGCTCCCATACGTGCTCCGTGATCCGCCGCCGGAGTTCGTCGGCGACGCGGAGATAGGGCGGCTGCTCAGGCATATGGAAAATCTAGTCCACTAGCTCTAATCTAGTTAACTAGCTTCACTGAAAGTGACCGCCAGTTGACGGAGGCTGCCCTGTGCCCGCTTCGGGAGTTAGCGCGGCGGCCATCGCCGCCCGGCTGTCCGCCGTCGGGCTCCCCACGCGCGTGGAGGAGCACGCCCGATTCACATCGGTCGAAGCGGAGGTGCCGGAATCACTCTCCGCCGAGTCCTGGAAGGAGGTCCTGGCGGCGCTGGCCGAGGCCGATCGGTTCGGGCTCCTCGCCAGCTGCCAGAACGGCCGCACTCTCCGGGCGGTCGTATACAAACCGGTCCCCGCGACGGGCGATGTCGGGGGACCGAGCCATCAGCGATAGGAGCTGATTCAGCGTGCTCAACCGTATCCGCCGCGCCGTCTCTCTCACCAGGGCGCGGCACTTCTCCAAGGGCAAGCACCGCCGCCCCTTAACGCCCTCCCGACCGCCGGTCGCTCCCGCCTTCTCTCCACGCGCTGACGAACCGACGCTCGTCCTGGAGCGGGCCGCCGACTGGGCGAGGCACCGCTACTCGCTCGCAGAAGAGGAAACCGCGCTCGTCCGCCCGTACGTGCTGGCCTGGGAAAGGCGCGCACGACAGCACCCAACGGTTGTCGTCGCTCCCCATCTGCTGACTGCGGCCCGGTCGGCACTCCTGGGGGTCCTCTGATGCCCTCCCGACGGCACACCCACATCCCGGCCGCCTCGGCCGCCCCCTACCGCTCGCCCGCCTGTCGGATCGGCACGCTGTCGGCGGCGGGTGAATCGTGACCCACTTTGGTCGGGTGAAATGTGACCCAGTTTGGGATGGTTCAGTCGTTGTCGGTTCGGTCGGTGGGGACGCGTCCGAGTTCGCGTCCGCGCATGCGGTAGGA
>NZ_JAEEAP010000500.1 GCF_016103465.1 Streptomyces sabulosicollis | reverse complement strand
CTTCTGGGGGGCGGGGTCCGGCGGGAGGGCAGGGTGCGCAGCGGCTCGGCGCCCTCGGGGTCCTGCCCGGCGACACCCGGCCGTTCGTCGGGGTCGAGGTGGGTGAGCAGCTCGGTCGGCAGGAACAGCACGGCGCGCACCCCGCCGTACGGGGACCGGGTGTCCACCGAGACGCTGAAGCCGTATCGCGCGGCGAGCAGGCCCACGACGGCGAAGCCGAACTGCGGCGGGTCGCCGAGCCGGGAGACGTCCACGGCGCGCTGGCCGGAGAGCAGGTTGGCGGCCCGCTGGACCTCCAGGCCGTCCATGCCCACACCGGCGTCGTCGATCACGATGCAGGCCCCGTTGTGCACCGGCTGGAGGCTGACCTCCACGGAGGTGTTGGGCTGTGAGTGGCGGGCGGCGTTGTCCAGCAGCTCGGCGACGGCGAGCACGGTGGGCTCCACGGCCCGGCTCACCACGGCGACGTCGACCAGGGCGTGCACCTGGACCCGCTGGTAGTCGCGGATGCGCGACTTGGCGCCGCGGACCACATCGGTCAGCGAGGAGGCCAGCCGCTGCCGGCCGGGCCAGGAGCCGCAGAGCACGGCGATGGCCTGGGCGCGCCGGCCGAACTGGGCGTTGGCGTGGTCGATCTCCAGCAGGTCCCGCAGCACATCGGGGTTGTCGTGCCGCTCCTGCATCTCGGAGATGAACACCTGCTGTTCGTTGGCGAGCCCCTGGACGGCTCGCATCGACGCCTTGAGTGCCGCCTTGGCGGAGGCGTCGGCCCGCGTCTGTGCCTTGTCCACCGCCCGGGTGAACTGCTCCATGACGGCGTGCAGGCTCTGCGCGAAGGCCGTACCGGCCAGCTTCTCGTCCCGCAGGCCCGGCAGCGGTCCGGGCTGGCTCAGCGCGTCCGCGATCGAGGGGAGGCGTACGTCGACGAGGTGCCGCACCTCCTCGTCACGGGCGCGCAGGCTGTCCTCGAGCGTGGTGTTGCGCCTGCGGACTCCGGCGGTGATCTGCCGCTGGCGGATCAGAAGCACCAGGACGACGAGAAGCGCGGCGGCCAGACACCAGCTCACCGCCTCCGATATGTGATCAGTCATCAGGAACCTCGTGCAGGAGAAACGCGGGCGCGGAAGGAACGTTCAGAGCCCCGATGTCCCGTCCGGAAACGGAATACGGCGATCATCTTAGCCATGTCGTGACCTAGCGTCCGACACCCGTGACAAAGTTCGAACCAGCGGCGATCGCCGGGCATTTGCCATGTGGTTTCGGTGAAGATCCGGGATCTCAGGCGAAGATGAAGGGTCGCGACCACCCGAGGAGCGCCGTAACCCGGGCCCACCGTAGTGGTCGCGGCTGATCACCGACAGCCCTTTCACCGGGCATCCGCAACCGGAAATGATCGTTACCTCTTTCCTCCCGGCGTGTCCGTGATCACCTCCGGCCGGCTCCCCTCATCGCCGATCACCGTGGGAACTTTCGCGCTATGTCATACGTCATCACCTTCGTTCCCGGGCCGTCGCGCGCGGACGGGGGAGCCGGCCGCCGGTACGGATACGGTGGGGACAGGTGCCGCGGCGGCCGACTCACCTCGTCCCCGGGCACCGGCATCGGGGCCCCGCCCCGCTGTCGCCCCGTAGGTCCTGGAAGGAAGATGTGAGCAGGGTGTTTGCGCAGGTCGGCACGGTCGTCAGGAGTGCGGGGTAGGACGCATGCATATCGTGATCATGGGCTGTGGCCGGGTGGGCGCGGCCCTCGCCCAGACCCTGGAGCAACAGGGGCACACGGTCGCGGTCGTCGACCAGGACCCCACCGCCTTCCGCCGCCTCGGCGCGGGCTTCGGCGGGCGCCGGGTGACCGGCGTCGGCTTCGACCAGGACACCCTGCGCGAGGCGGGGATCGAGGAGGCCGGGGCCTTCGCCGCCGTCAGCAGCGGCGACAACTCCAACATCATCGCGGCCCGGGTGGCCCGCGAGATGTTCGGCGTGGAGAACGTGGCGGCCCGTATCTACGACCCCCGCCGTGCCGAGGTCTACCAGCGCCTCGGCATCCCGACCGTGGCCACGGTGCGCTGGACCGCCGACCAGATGCTGCGGCGGCTGCTGCCGTCCGGTGCCGAGCCGCTGTGGCGGGACCCCAGCGGCGGGGTCCAGCTGGCCGAGGTGCACATCTCCCCCTCATGGGTGGGCCACAAGGTCAGCAAGCTCCAGGAGGAGACCGGCGTGCGCGTCGCGTTCCTCACCCGGCTCGGCGAGGCGATGCTGCCGACCTCCGGGACGGTGCTGCAGGAGGGCGACCTGGTGCATGTGATGATGCGCACCGACGAGGTCGAGAAGGTCGAGGCGGCGTTCGAAAAGGGTCCCGAGGAGGCCAACCGGTGAGCGCCGCACGCACGGCCGCCGGGCCGCAGGCGACAGCGAAGGCCGCACCTCTGCGCCGTGCGGACGGAGAAGCACATGAGGAGGCGCCGTGAGAGTTGCCATTGCCGGTGCGGGCGCCGTGGGGCGTTCCATCGCGAGCGAGTTGCTGGAGAACGGGCACGAGGTGCTCCTCATCGACAAGGCGCCGACCGCCATCTCGGTGGAACGGGTGCCGCAGGCCGAGTGGCTGCTGGCCGACGCGTGCGAGATCACCTCGCTGGACGAGGCGGCGCTGCAGCGCTGCAACGTGGTCATCGCGGCCACCGGTGACGACAAGGTCAATCTGGTCGTCTCGCTGCTCGCCAAGACCGAGTACGGGGTGCCCCGGGTGGTCGCCCGGGTCAACAACCCCAAGAACGAGTGGCTGTTCAACGAGGCGTGGGGCGTCGATGTGGCCGTCTCCACCCCGCGTCTGATGTCGGCGCTGGTCGAGGAGGCGGTGAGCGTCGGCGATCTGGTGCGGCTGCTCCGCTTCAGCCACGGCGACGCCAATCTGGTGGAGCTGACGCTGCCGCCGGAGGCGGCGCTGGTGGGCACCCGGGTCGGCGATGTGGAGTGGCCCGAGGACACCACGCTGGTCACCATCATCCGCGGCACCCGTGTGCTGACCCCGAACAAGGACGATGTGCTGGAGGCCGGGGACGAACTGCTGTTCGTCGCGGCACAGGCGCGCGAGGAGCAGCTCGAGCAGCTGCTGTCCGTCCAGCGGCAGGACGCCGCCGGTTAGGCCGTGAACGCCGCCCCCCGGGCTCCCGAGCCGGGAGCCCGGGGGGGGCGGCGGGCCTCAGTGGCGGGGCGGCTGCCGGTCGGCGGATTCGGTGCGGGCCTCGGAGACGATCTGGCCGGTCCACTCCGAGAGCAGCGGATCGGCGATCTTGTCGGCCTCGGCCTTCGTCCGCTCGCGCTCCCGCTCGGCCTTCTCCTCCGCCTCCATCTCCGCGATGACGTCGATCGGCGGCGGTGCCTTGGCCAGGAAGATCCAGGTCAGATAGACACAGAGCAGGAACGGCGGAATGCCGAGCGCGACCTTGACCCAGCCGAGCTGGGTGGCGTCCCCCCACCAGTAGAGCGGGAACAGCACCGCCGACTTGGCCAGCAGGATCAGCCCCCACGCCCAGGTGGACCGGGTGTAGGCGCGGAACCGGCCGGGGTTGCGGGTGCGCCAGGAGAGGTTCTCCTTCAGCATCGGCCCGAGCAGCACGCCGATCAGCGGGAAGCGGAAGATCGCCGAGAGGATGTAGGCGATCGCCAGGCCCAGGGTGTAGAGCATGCCCGGCAGGTAGAAGTTCTTCGCGTCGCCGGACATCATCGCGAAGATCGCGCCGAACGCGACCCCGAAGACCCCGCTGAAGGCGTGCTTCAGCGTCTCCTTGCGCACCAGCCGGGCGAGCCCGAGCAGCACGGTGAGACCGAGCGCGGCGATCGCGGCGAGGTGGATGTCCCGCTTGATCGTGTACAGCAGGACGAAGACCAGACCGGGGACGGTGGTGTCCACCATGCCCCGCACCCCGCCGAACGCCTCCAGGAGCGCGGTGTCCGCCGCCGCCCTGCTGTCGGCGGCGGTGCGTCGGTGCCCGGTCGGGGGCGTCTTGTCGTCTGGCGTCACCGGCTACTCCTGTCCGAGCGGTCGGAGTTCGTACTTCGGATTGAACAGCACCCGGCGCCCATGGCTCATCGAGATCCGGCCCGAGGCGATCAGCTTGCGCCCCGGTTCTATCCCGATGATGGAGCGACGGCCCAGCCACACCACGTCCAGCGCGGCGGTGCCGTCGAAGAGCTCCGCCTCCAGCGCGGGAACTCCGGCCCGCGGTCTGAGGGTCACCGTGCGCAGCGTGCCCGTCACCTTGACGATCTGACGGTCACCGCAGTCGCCGATCTTGGTGCAGCCCGCGGCCTCCGCGTCCTGCTGCAGCTCGGCGGAGTGCAGTTCCTCCTGGGAGCTCGACAGCCGGTCCAGCATCCGCCGGAAACGGCCGACCGGCTTGTCGGACCTGTCTCCCCTGTCGGCCCCGTCGGAGGGGTGGCGTACGGAACTCATACGGCCAGCGTACCGGTGAGTCATCGCCGAAACGCCGTCCCCGCGTTCATCGCTCGAACCGGTACCCCATTCCCGGTTCCGTGATGAAGTGCCGCGGATGCGAGGGGTCGGCCTCCAGCTTGCGGCGCAGCTGCGCCATGTACACCCGCAGGTAGTTGCTCTCGGTGCCGTACGAGGGGCCCCAGACCTCCTGGAGCAGCTGCTTCTGGCTGACCAGGCGCCCGGCGTTGCGCACCAGGACCTCCAGCAGATGCCATTCGGTGGGGGTCAGCCGCACGTCGCGGCCGTCGCGATGGGCCTTCTTGGCGGCCAGGTCGACGGTGAACGCGTCGGTCTCCACCACCACCGAGTCCTCCGGCCGCCCGACCGGCTCGGCGCGGCGGACCGCCGCGCGCAGCCGGGCCAGCAGCTCGTCCATGCCGAACGGCTTGGTGACGTAGTCGTCCGCCCCGGCGTCGAGGGCCTCGACCTTCTCGTCCGAGGTCTGACGGGCGGAGAGCACCAGGATCGGCACCCGGGTCCAGCCCCGCAGCCCCCTGATCACCTCCACCCCGTCCATATCGGGCAGGCCGAGGTCGAGCACGATCACATCGGGATGGCGGGCGGCGGCGAGCCGGAGTGCGGTGGCGCCGTCCGAGGCCGCGTCCACCTCGTACTTGCGCGCCTTCAGATTGATCACGAGGGCGCGCACGATCTGCGGCTCGTCGTCCACCACGAGCACCCGGTTCATCTGGCGGGCCTGCCTTTCCCTGTCGTCGTGCCTGACGTGGAGCCGACCTGGGCCGGGAGGCCGGGCGCGACCGGCGGGCGGTCGCGGGCGACACGCAGTGTGAGCACCATGGTCATCCCGCCGCCGGGGGTGTCCTCGGCGGTCAGCCGCCCGCCCATGGCCTCGGCGAAGCCGCGGGCGACGGCCAGCCCGAGGCCGACCCCGGCGCCGCGCGGGGCGTCCCCGTACCGCTGGAAGGGCTCGAAGATACGGTCCTTCCCGCTGTCCGGCACGCCCGGCCCGCCGTCGGCCACGCGCAGCTCCACCCGGTCGCCGAGGGCGCTCGCGGAGACCAGCACGGGGCGGTCCGGCGGGCTGTACTTCACCGCGTTCTCCACGATGTTGGCGACGGCGCGCTCCAGCAGCCCGGGGTCGACCGCGACCATCGGCAGCTCCTCGGGAATGTCGAGGGCGACGTCGGCCTCCGGGACGCCGACGAGCGCCATCGGCACCACCTCGTCCAGGTCGATCTCCCGGATGAGCGGGGTGACGGTACCGGTCTGCAGCCGGGACATGTCCAGGAGGTTGCCCACCAGGTGGTCCAGCCGGTCGGCGCCGCTCTCGATGCCCTCCAGCAGCTCGGCCTCGTCCTCCGCCGACCAGGCCACGTCGTCCGAGCGCAGGGAGCTCACGGCCGCCTTGATGGCCGCGAGCGGGGTGCGCAGATCGTGGCTGACGGCGGCGAGCAGCGCGGTGCGGATGCGGTTCCCCTCGGCCAGCTCACGGGCCTGCCCGGCCTCCTGGGCCAGCCGCTGCCGGTCCAGGACGACGGCGGCCTGGGCGGCGAAGGCGGCGAGCACCCGGCGGTCCTCGGCGGGCAGGACCCGGCCGGAGAGCGCGAGCGCCATGTGGTCGCCGACCGGCATGTCCACCTCCGCGTCCTCGGGCCGTTCGGGCGGCGGGGCGCCGCCGTGGCCGCCGACGCTGCCCGCGCAGGTCCAGGGGGCGACGTCGCTCTCCCGCTCCAGCAGCGCCACCGAGTCCATGGCGAAGGTCTCCCGGACCCGCTCCAGCAGCGCCTCCAGGCTGGTCTCGCCGCGCAGCACGCTGCCCGCGAGGAAGGACAGTATTTCGGACTCGGCGCGCAGCCGGGCGGCCTGATGGGTGCGGCGGGCGGCGAGGTCCACCACGGAGGCCACACAGACGGCCACCGCCACGAAGATCGCTATGGCGACGATGTTCTCGGGGTCGGCGATGGTCAGGGTGTGGG
>NZ_JAEEAP010000004.1 GCF_016103465.1 Streptomyces sabulosicollis | reverse complement strand
GACGCCATCTGCGGCCACGGCCATGACCACGGCCACCACCTCCACGCCGCCTACGAAAGCGTGGAGTTCTCCGCGGCCGAGCCGCTCCATCCGCGGCGGCTGATGGAGTTCCTCGACAGCCGCCCGGCCGGCCTCTACCGCGCCAAGGGGTACCTCCACTTCGCGGGCGCGGGCCGGGAGCGGAAGTTCGGGCTGCACGCGGTCGGCTCGTACCTCCGCTTCCAGCTCTCGCCCTGGGAGCGCGGTGAGCCCCGCACCACCCAGCTGGTGATGATCGGCACCGGGATCGACGCCGACACCCTCACCAAACGGCTGGCCGGATGCGTGGCGACACCCGAGGAAGAGGTCGACGAAACGCACATGATGGGCGTGCTCCGCTATGTGAACGACAGGGACTAGGGAAATCCATGGAGACGGCCGTGCAACCCTGAGGCGGCGTCACGGGTCCTGCTGGGTGTACATGAGGTAAACGCTCATCAACGAGCAGGAGGAAGTGTGCGCCCCCGTTCCCTCACCACCGTCGTGCGCTGCGCGACGGTGGCCGCACTTGTGACCACCCCCGCCTTACTCGCCGTACCCTCCGCGAGCGCCGCCGGGGCCCGCCCCGCCGCGGCCGCCGCCCCGAAGGCCGACTTCAACAAGGACGGACGCGCCGACCTCGCCGTCTCCGCCCCCGCCGGCACGGTGGGCGGCAAGGCCGAGGCGGGCTATGTCGCCGTCGTCTACGGCTCCGCCTCCGGTGCGGACACCGCCCACCGCCAGGTCGTCAGCCAGGCGACCGAGGGCGTCCCCGGTGACCCCGCCGCGTCGGCGTTCTTCGGCGCCCACACCGTCGCCCGCGACCTGGACGGCGACGGCTACACCGATCTGGCGGTCCAGACCGGCAGGTCCCCGGCCATCACGGTCCTGTGGGGCTCGCCGAACGGGCTGACCGGCGGCACCCAGCTGCCCGCCGGCAACGGCGACCACTGGGGCGACAGCGTCATCGCGGGCGGCGACTTCAACGGCGACGGCCACGCCGACCTGGTCGACGTGGTCACCACCGGCGAGGGCTCGGACGACGAGAAGACCGGAGTGCGCGTCCGCCTCGGCCCGTTCACCCGGGACGGCAAGGACGCGGGCAGCTCCTTCTCCGACACCGGCCGGTTCGACGGGCCGACCAGCCTGACCGCGGGCGACATCACCGGCGACGGCAAGGACGACCTCGTCTCCACCCACGCCTTCGAGGAGATGTCCCAGTCCAGCCTGTTCTTCAAGGGCGACGACAAGGGCCTGTCGCAGAAGGCCGCCGACCTCACCGACGCCGCCTCCGCGACCATCGGCGACGTCGACAAGGATGGCCACGGCGATCTGGTCCTGCGCACCGTCCCCGGTGACGTCGTGGAGAACCTGCCGTACGACCACGGCACGCTCAAGGTCCTCTACGGCACCGCGTCGGGACCGAGCACCACCCGCACCACGACCATCGACCAGAACACCGCGGGCGTCCCGGGCGTCAACGAGGACGGCGACCAGTTCGGCTACTCGCTCAGCTCCGGCGACGTCAACGGCGACGGCTACGCGGACATCGCCGTCGGCATCCCGTACGAGGACCTGGAGGCCGGTCAGGGCGAGGCGGGCAGCGTCGTCCAGCTCTACGGCGGCCGGGGCGGGCTGTCCGGCACCGGCGCCCAGGCGTTCACCCAGGACACCGCCGGTGTTCCCGGTGTCGCGGAGGCGGGCGACCACTTCGCCATGGCGACCGGGCTCGCCGACACCGACGGCGACGGCAAGGACGACCTGGCCGTGGGCGCGCCCGACGAGGACGGTGCCCAGTCGACCAGCGGTGCGGCCTGGGTGCTGCGCGGACAGGCGAGCGGTCTCACCACGGGCGGTGTCGTCTCCTTCGGGCCGGACTCCCTCGGGGCGCCGGAGAGCGGTGCCGCCCTGGGACACGGCTTCCCGCGGTAACCACACCACTGCGGCACCGAACTGATCTAGGTACAGAGGTAGTTGACGACCCCTCAGGTTTACTGGACGGTAGGTCCATGCCGACTCATGAGACACGAGGGATACGGATCGGCCGCCCCCGACCGGGTCGCGCCCGGTTGCTCGGGGCGGCCGTCCTGCTGCTGGCGGTGGCCGCGGCCCCGGGCACTCCGGCGGCCGCGGCCGAGGCGCCCTGGTTCGACGGCCGGGCGGCGGACCGGGTGGCCGTGGACGGTACCCGGTTCGCCGACGGCCACGGCCGCGAGATCGTGCTGCGCGGTTTCAATGTGTCCGGCGAGACCAAACTGGCGGAGAACGGCGGGCTCCCGTTCGCCACCACCGCCGACGCGAGGAAGTCCGCCGCCGCCATGCGCCACCTGACCGGCGCCAACGCGGTGCGGTTCCTGCTGTCCTGGGCCCGTGCCGAGCCCGAGCCCGGCCAGGTGGACACCGGCTACCTGGAGAAGGCCACCGCGCAGATGAGGGCGTTCCTCGACGCCGGAATCCGGGTCTTCCCCGACTTCCACCAGGACCTGTACTCCGGCCACCTCTTCGACAAGGACAGCTGGTACAGCGGCGACGGCGCCCCGAAATGGGTCATCGACGCGGGCGGCTACCCCAGGGAGTCCTGCGGAATCTGCGTCCACTGGGGCCAGAACATCACCCAGAACCAGGCGGTCACAGGGGCCACCCGCGACTTCTGGCGCAACCGCGCTCTGACCACCGGCGCGGGCACCGTCCGCGTCCAGGACGCCTTCCTGGCCACCGCCGAGAAGACCATGACCTACCTCGCCGGCCACCTCACCGACGAACAGTTCACCCGGGTCGTGGGCTTCGACCCGCTCAACGAGCCGTACGCGGGCGTGTACGACAACGGGCAGAACAGCCGCACCTGGGAGAAGAGCGTGCTGTGGCCGTTCTACGAGAAGTTCCGCGCCCGCATGGACGCCGCGGGCTGGCAGGACAAGCCCGCCTTCGTGGAGCCCAACATGTTCTGGAACTCCAACCTGGACTTCCAGCGCCAGGAGGGCGGACTCCTCGACGCCGGGAAGCCCGGCCCCGACTACGTCTTCAACACCCACTACTACGACCAGAAGGCCATCTCCGGGATCTTCATGCCCGGCAAGGCGGCCGACGGCCAGTACGCGGGCGACTTCGGCGCCCTGCGGGACCGCTCCACCGCCCTGGGCCTGCCCGCCGTCATGAGCGAGTTCGGCCATCCGCTGACCGGCTTCACCTCCGACAAGGCCCCCACCGTCGTCAAGGGCATGTACCAGGCGCTGGACTCCCGCCTCCCCGGCGCCACCTGGTGGACCCGGCCGGCCGCCTCCGGCGCCGTGCTCTCCTCCACCCAGTGGCAGTGGGACCTCTACAACGGCCGTCACCACGAGGCCATGAACGGCAACACCGGGAAGATCCTCACCGAGGGCGACGCCTGGAACGACGAGGACCTCTCGGCCGTCCGCCTCGACGACTCAGGGGACGCCGCCCTGCGCCAGGACGCGCGGCTGCTCGACCGGATCTATCCACGCGCCGTCGCGGGCCGCACCCTCGCCTTCACCTTCGAGGACCGTTCACGCGACGGCTCCACCACGCTCAGCTGGGACCGCGTCCCCAGCAGCCTGCCGAACGTCGTCAAGGTCACCGGATCCGGCCGCTACGGCATGCTGGTGTGGCGCTCCGACGGCACCACCGACGCGCCCACCGAGCTGCGGCTGCCCCGCGACTTCGACCCCGCCCGGACCACCATCGTCTCCGATCTGGGCACCGTCACCGGCCCGCCCGCGTACACCGCGCACGGCCACAACGCCGACCACCCCGTGGCCACCGCCGCGGAGCCCGGCGACAGCGAGGGGAACCGGCTGGTGCTCTCCGCCCCGGCCGGCGAGTCCGCCGGCACCGTGCACTACGCGCTGATCGCCGACGGCACCGCCGCCCCCTCGGCGGAGCAGCGCGCCGCCGCCCAGCGCGAACTCGCGCGCTGGGCGGCGGACGCCGGCTTCTGAGCCCCGGGTGCCAGCACTACCAGCGATGGTGCACCTGGGCCCGGATCCGACGGTCGTACAGGTCGCCGACGGCCTCCAGCGTGGCGCCCGGCAGCGGGGGCAGCCCCGCCGCGGCCGCGTTCGCCCGAGCCTGCTCGGGCGAACGCGCCCCCGGGATGACCGAGGTCACGCCCGGCTGCTGGACGATCCACCGCAGCGCCGTCTGCGCGGGGGTGGCTCCCTCCGGGGCCAGCTCCGCGAACTCCACCGCCGCCTCGATGCCCTCCTCGAAGCCCACGCCGGAGAACGTCTCGCCCTGGTCGAACATCTCGCCGTGCCGGTTGAAGGTGCGGTGGTCGTTCTCGGCGAAGACGGTGTCCTTGGTGTACTTCCCCGACAGCAGACCGGACGCCAGCGGCACCCGCGCGATGATCCCCACACCGGCCTCCCGCGCCGCCGGCACCAGCTCCTCCAGCGGCTTGAGCCGGAACGGGTTGAGGATGATCTGCACACTCGCCGTGCCCGGACGCGCGATCGCCGCCAGCGCCTCCGCACACGTCTCGACGCTCACCCCGTACGCCGCCACCCGCTCCTCGGCCACCAGCGTGTCCAGCGCGTCGAAGACCGCGGCCGATGAGTGCACCGGCGACGGCGGGCAGTGCAACTGCACCAGGTCCAGGGTGTCCACCCCCAGATTGGCCCGCGAACGGTCGGTCCACGCGCGGAAGTTGTCCAGGGTGTAGTTCTCCGCCAGCTGCGGCAGCCGCCGCCCCATCTTGGTCGCCACGAAGATCCCGGCGTCCGGGCGCTCCCGCAGGAACCGCCCGATGAGCCGCTCGCTGCGCCCGTCCCCGTACACATCGGCGGTGTCGAAGAAGGTCACACCCGCTTCGACGGCCGCGTCCAGCACGCCCAGGGCGTCCTTCTCGTCAACCTCGCCCCAGTCCGCGCCCAGCTGCCAGGTGCCCAGGCCCACGACCGAGACCTTCCGGCCGAGGCGGCCGAACTCACGCTGCTCCATGTTCCCTCTTCTCACTTACGGCGACGCGGCTCACCGTAGCTGCCGTTCACCAGTCGTGCACCGTGCCGTCCGCCAGCCGGTTCACCGGCAGATAGGCGGGCTGGTACGGGAACCGCCCGGCGGCCTCGGCGTCCAGCTCGACGCCCAGGCCCGGGGTGTCGGAGGGGTGCAGCAGCCCGTCCTCGAAGCGGAAGGAGGTGCGGAAGACCTTCAGGGTGTCGGCGCTGTGCGGCATGTACTCCTGTATGCCGAAGTTGTGGACGGCCAGATCCAGGTGGAGCGCCGCGGCCATGCCCACGGGGGAGATGTCGGTCGGACCGTGCATACCGGACCTGATCCCGTAGACCGCGGCCAGGTCCAGCAGTTTGCGCATGGCGGTGACCCCGCCGGTGTGGGTCACCGCCGAGCGCACGTAGTCGATCAGCCGCTCGCTCAGCAGGGTGGTGTAGTCGTGGACGTGGTTGAATACTTCGCCGATGGCCAGGGGGGTGGTGGTGTGCTGCCGGATGAGCCGCAGCGCGGCCTGGTCCTCGCCGGGGGTGGCGTCCTCCAGCCAGAACAGGTCGTACGGCTCCAGCGCCTTGCCGAGCCGGGCCGCCTGGATCGGTGTCATCCGGTGGTGGCCGTCGTGCAGCAGCGGCAGCTCCGGCCCGAACTCCGCCCGGACGGCCTCGAACACGGTCGGCAGATGGCGCAGATAGGCCCGGGTGTCCCAGCTCTCCTCGGCGGGCAGCACCCGCGGCCCCGACCCCCGGCGCGCGGGTTCGTAGTCGTAGCGCTCCCCGCCGCCGGCGCTGGAGGAGGCCACCCCGTAGACCGAGGCCAGGCCCGGGATGCCGGTCTGGACGCGGATCGCGCGATAGCCCTGTTCCAGATGGGCGCGGATGGAGTCGAGCAGCTCGGGGACATCCCGGCCGGAGGCGTGTCCGTAGGCCAGCGCCCCGCTGCGCGACGCCCCGCCCAGCAGCTGGTACAGCGGCATCCCGGCGGCCTTGGCCTTGATGTCCCACAGCGCCGTGTCGACGGCCGCGATGGCGGCCATGGTCACCGGCCCCCGCCGCCAGTACGCGCCGCGGTACAGATACTGCCAGGTGTCCTCGATGCGCGAGGCGTCCCGGTCGAGCAGCAGTGGCACCACGTGGTCCCGCAGATACGAGGCGACGGCCAGCTCACGGCCGTTGAGTGTGGCGTCCCCCAGACCCGTGACACCGTCCTCGGTGACGATGCGCAGGGTGGTGAAATTGCGCCCCGGACTGGTGACGACGACCTCGGCCGACTCGATCCTCACCGCATACCCCATTCCTCGTGGCCGGTCCCTTCGGCGATCACGCCGTACGGGCAGCCCTACCCGCTTACCGCCGCCGGGACCCGGAGGCATCAGGTACCGAAGGAGGATCCGCCGTGACCACCCTCACCGTCGCCCTGCTCCAACTCGCCCCGCCCGGGCCCGATCTGTCGGTGAACCTCGCCCTCGGCGAGGCGGCCTGCCGCCGGGCCCGGGCGCTCGGCGCCGATATCGCGCTCTTCCCGGAGATGTGGAGCAACGGCTACGGCTGCGCCGTCCCCGAAGGCTCCGCCGACGGCGACGTCTACCGCCATCCGTCGCTGTGGGACGGAGCCCGCGGCCCGGCCGCGCCACTGCCCGGGCCCGTCTGGCTCGGCGAGCCGATCACCCGCGACTCGTCCTTCGTCACCCGCTTCCGGGAGCTGGCCGCCGAGCTGGAGATGGCCATCGCGCTCACCTATCTGGAGCGCTGGGACGGCCCGCCGCGCAACACCCTCTCCCTCATCGACCGGCACGGCCGTCTGGTCCTGACCTACGCCAAGGTGCATACCTGCGTCTTCGACCTGCCCGAGGCCGCCCTGACCCCGGGTGAGCGGTTCGAGGTGTGCGCCCTGGACACGGCGGTGGGCGAGGTGATGACCGGGGCGATGATCTGTTACGACCGGGAGTTCCCGGAGAGCGCCCGCGCCCTGATGCTGGCCGGGGCGGAGATCGTCCTCACCCCGAACGCCTGCGAGCTGGAGATCAACCGGCTCTCCCAGTTCCGCTCCCGTGCCGTGGAGAACATGACCGGCATGGCCATGGCCAACTACGCCGGTCCCGGCTGGGGCCACTCCGTCGCCCACGACGGCGTCGCCTTCGTGGACGGGCGGTCGCGCGACACCCTGGTGGTCGAGGCGGGCGAGGCCGAGGGGGTCTACCCGGCGGTCTTCGACCTCGACGCGCTGCGCGACTACCGCCGCCGGGAGACCTGGGGCGACGCCTTCCGCCGCCCCGCCAGGTACCGGAGCCTGACGGACCGTGAGGTGCGCGAGCCGTTCGTCCGGGTGGGGCCCGACGGCGGCCCCGCCCCCGGCCGTCCCTGAGGGCGGGAAAGGTTTGTCAAGTACCTACAAAAACACGATCTGAGCTGCGGCGATTGCTGACCGGGTACCTGGTGAGTAGGGTGTCCCGCATGTCAGCACTCAACGTGGAATTCAGCGATCGGGAACTTGAGGACCTCCGCCAGATCGCCAAGGAGCGCGGTACCACGATGAAGGCCCTCGTCCGGGAGGCGACCGTGGCCGACATCGCGCGTCACCGCGCTCTGCAGGAGGGCGCCGAGGTCTTCCGGCGGTTCTTCGCCGACAACGCCGACGCCTTCGCGGACGCGTTCCCCGACGATGAGCACCGCCACCCCGGGCAGGCCGCCTGACCATGGCCCCGCTGCTGCATATCGACGTCCCCTGGCTGCTGCAGCGCCATGAGGAGGTCATGCCGGAACAGCCGGCCATCTCGGACTTCTCGGGTCTGGTCGCGGCCGTCGCCCGCCACCGGGTCGATCCGCCGCGCCTGGGCGTCGACCCCGACCCCGCGTGGCGGGCCGCGGCCCTGCTGCACACCATCGCGCTGCTCAGACCGCTCCCGGCGAGCAACGCGCGGTTCGCCGCCGCGACCGCGGTCGCCTATATGCACGCCTCCGGCGAGGGCATCGACCCGCCGTACGGGGCGCTGATCGACCTGGTCCGCGACATCCTCTCCGGCAAGGCCGATGTCTTCGACGCGGCCAGCCACATCCGCTCCTGGCGGATCTGAAAACCTAGGCGGGCCTGAGGATCCTGGCGGATCCGGGGGACGGACGGGGCTCACAGGAGACGGAGTCGTCAGGGACGGGGCCCGCCGGGGCCCCGTCCCGCGTCAGCCCGCCGAGCCGAGCTCCTCGGCCAGCGCCTGCTTCTCCAGCGTCTCGCGCCGCTCCTCGGTCGGAGTGTGTCCGGCCGCCTCCGCCGCCTGGACGCGCTCGGCCTCGGCGAGCAGCGAGTGCCCGGTGGCCAGGACGCCGATGCCCAGCGCGACCGCCGCGGCCCCGATGTAGAAGGGCAGATGCGTACCGCTGTGCTCGGCGATCTTGCCCGCGGCGTACGGGGCCAGCCCGCCGCCGATGAAGCGCACGAAGCCGTAGGCGGCGGAGGCGACGGGCCGTTCGACCGGAGCGACGGTCATCACCGCCTGGGTGGTGATGGTGTTGTTGATCCCGATGAAGGCGCCGGCCACGATCACCGCCACGATCAGCGTCGTCCTGGAGTCGGTGAAGAGCCCGATGACGAGGATGTCGAGGGAGAACAGCGCCAGGTTCAGATACAGGGAGCGGGCTATGCCGAGCCGCGCCTGCAGCCAGGGGGCGCCGAAGACCGAGAAGAAGGCGACGAGCACGCCCCAGCCGGTGAAGACGTAGCCGAGCTCATGGGTGCCCAGGTCCATCGGGAACGGGGCGTAGCCCAGCACCGTGAAGAAGCCCCAGTTGTAGCAGAGCGCGGTCAGCCCCATGGTGAGCAGCCCGCGGTGGCGCAGCGCCTTGATCGGGTCGGCGACCGAGGCCCGGCGCGCCGGGGTCGGGGTGGGCTGGACCAGCACGATGGTCGCGATCAGTGCGATGGCCATCAGGACCGCCACGCCGAAGAACGGTCCGCGCCAGCTGATCCCGCCGAGCTCGCCGCCCAGCAGCGGCCCGATTGCGATGCCGATGCCCAGCGCGGTCTCGTAGAGGATGATCGCACCGGCGAAGCCACCGCTGGCCGAGCCCACGATGACGGCCAGCGAGGTGGCGATGAACAGGGCGTTGCCCAGCCCCCATCCGGCGCGGAAGCCGACGATCCCGTCGATGCTGCCGGACGCCCCGGCCGCCGCGCTGAAGAGCACGATGAGCACCAGACCGGCCACCAGGGTGCGCTTGGCGCCGATCCGGCTGGAGACGAACCCGGTCACCAGCATGGCGACGGCGGTGACCACCAGATAGCTGGTGAACAGCAGCGACACCTGGCTCGGCGTGGCATGCAGCTTGGCGGAGAGCGAGGGCAGGATCGGATCCACGAGGCCGATGCCCATGAAGGAGATCACACAGGCGAAGGCGACCGCCCATACGGCCTTCGGCTGCTTGAAGGGGTTGGGGGCGCTGGGGTGAGCGGACAAATGATGCTCCGTCGGTCAGGGCCCGAGCCGTGACGACATGGCAAGCCGTGGCGCGGCAGGGTGCCGGTTGATCAGGAAGCGGTGCTGCCCGGGGACTTCCGCGCCCGTGCCGCGTTCTCGACCAGCCGCTGGAAGGCGGGGGTGGCGGCGCGGACGGCGGTGGCGAGTGCCTGTTGGTCCTCGGGGGAGAGGGTGGCCAGCAGTTCGGCGAGCCGGTTGGTACGGCCGCGGCGCCGCTCGGCGAGCAGCTCCCGCCCGTCGTCGGTGATCGCCACCAGCACCACCCGGCCGTCGTGCGGATCGTCGACCCGGGTCACCAGGCCCTGCCGCTCCAGCCGCTGGATCAGCTGGGTCATCGAGGGCTGGGTGACACCCTCGTCGGCGGCCAGGGCGGTGAGCCGGGACGGGCCCTCGCGGCTGAGCCGGCCGAGGGTCGAGGCCGCGGTGAAGCTGATGTCCCGGTTGGTCAGATGGCGCACCGCGAGGAACGCCAGCTGCTCCAGCGCCTCCGCGACCTCCTCACGGGTGGCGGGGGCGTCGGATTCCCGGGGGCCGGACTGCTGTGTGTACTCCACACCTACTTTTATATCATGCCTCTATATAGGCAGGCTATGCAGACTGTCGCGGGCCCGGGCGGGCGCCGTGTGGGCATACCGCCTCAGCGGAAGATCCCGGTGTGGCCGAGGGAGTAGCGGCCGGGCTGGGGATAGACCGCGAGTCCGTGCGGGCCGCCGCCGACCGGGATCCGGGCGCGCAGCCGGCCGGTGCGGGTGTCGATCGCGTAGACCTCGCCGTTGTAGCGGCCCGAGAGCCACAGCACCTTGCCGTCGGCGGACACCCCGCCCATGTCGGGGCTGCCGCCGCCGGGGAGCCGCCAGCGCCGCACCACCTTGCCGGTCTTGAAGGACAGCACCGAGATGGTGCCCTCGCCGCGGTTGGAGATGTACAGGGAGCGGGAGTCGCGGCTGACGTAGAGGCCGTGCGTGCCCTTCCCGGTGGGCAGCAGCCGCGGCTTGCCGAAGGTGTCGCCGTTGAGCACCCACAGGCCGTTCGCCACCATGTCGGCGATGTACCAGGTCTTGCCGTTGGGCGAGATCTTGACGTCCTGCGGCATCGCCCCGGCGATCGGCAGCCGCTGCTCGGCGACCACCTTCTTCTTCGCCGTGTCCACCTTCAGCAGCTCGCCGGAGAACTCGCACGAGACGATGAAGTAGCGCCCGTCCGGCGAGAAGTCCGCGTGGTTGACGCCGTAGCAGTCCACCGGCACCGACTTGACCACCTTCATGGTGTGGGCGTCCCGGAAGACCAGGGCCCGGTCCATGGAGGCCATCACCACCGCGTACTTCCCGTCCGGGGTGAAGTAGAGGTTGTACGGGTCGTGGACGTCCACCGGGCGGCCCACCCGGCCGTTGGCCGGGTTGATGGGGGTGAGGGTGTTGCCCAGGTCGTTGTTGACCCACAGGGTCTTCAGATCCCACGAGGGCACCACGTGCTGCGGCTGGTGGCCCACCTGGATCGTGCGGACGACCTTGAACTTCTTGGGATCGATGACGCTCACCGTGTCCGAGAGCGTATTGGGTACGTACACCCGCGACGGATAGTCCTTCACCGTCCGGGACAGCTTCCCCGGCCGGTCGGCCGCGTAGAGGTCATGCGGGTCCAGCGGGGGCGGCATCCCCGGCAGCAGCCGGGCCGCCTCGGCCTTCTTCTCCGCCTTCCTCCTCGCCGCGGCCGACGCCTGGAGCGCGCTCTGCCGCGCCGACGCCGACGCCGCCCGGTCCGGCCGGTGCTCGCCGGAGGCGCAGGCCGGAACCGCCGCCCCGCACAGCAGCAGGGCCGCCGCGGCCCGGACCGTGGCACACCGCCGGTGTGCGCGGGAGAGGGAGCGGGACGAGCCACGGGCCACGGGTTCCTCCAGCGGTGAGGGTGGGCTTCGGCCGTCACCCGCACCGCGGCCGGCCATGGCCTCACCCTGGCACCGCCCCCGGCCACCGGCATCCGTCCGCGGCCAAGCGGGGGAAGGGCGTACCGCCCTCGGCCGAAGCGGCCGGGCCGCACGGGCGTAGGATCGCGGCCGACGCCCGGGGAAGGCCCCGGGGCCTCGCGCGGAGGGGGACGGACGGTGCGGTTCGGAGTGCTGGGCACCGGACACTGGGCGGCCGAGACCCACGCGGCGGCGCTCGCCGCGCACCCGGTGGCCGAACTGGCCGGGATCTGGGGACGCGACCCGGCGAAGGCGCGGGCGCTGGCGGACCGCTGGGGCACCCGCGCCCACCCGGACGCCGACGCGCTGATCGCCGACGTCGACGCCGTGGCGATCGCCCTCCCGCCGGACATCCAGAGCGGGCTCGCCGAGCGGGCCGCGCTGGCCGGGCGCCATCTCCTGCTGGACAAGCCGCTGGCCTTCGGCACCGAGGAGGCCGATCGCATCGTGCGCGCCGTGGACGAGCGCGGGCTGGCCTCGGTCGTGTTCTTCACCAACCGCTTCGCGGCGCCCGTCGAGACCTTCCTCCAACAGGCCGCGGCGGACGGCGGCTGGGACGGCGGCCGCGCCACCGCCTTCGCCTCGATCTTCCAGCCCGGTGGCCACTACGGCGGCTCCCGCTGGCGGCGGGAGCGCGGCGGACTGTGGGACGTCGGCCCGCACTCGCTGTCCGTCCTGCTGCCGGTGCTCGGCCCGGTGGCCGAGGTCACCGCCCTCGAGGGGCCGCGCGGCGCCGCGCATGTGCTGCTGCGCCACCACTCCGGCGCCATCGGCACCCTCGCGCTCACGCTGGACGCCCGGCCCGCCGCCCAGGGCTTCTCGTGCGACTTCTACGGCGAGCGGGGGATCGCCGTGGTGCCCGAGTCGGGGACCACCGCGGTGGACGCCTTCGCCACGGCCGTCGACCGGCTGCTGAGCGCGGCCCGCGACGGTGGCGGGGCCGACCCCTGCGACGTACGGTTCGGCCGCGAGGTCGTCGCCGTCCTGGAGGCCGCCGACCGCTCCGGCCGCGAGGGGCGCACCGTCGTGCCGCGCTGAGGGCGCGCGCATCGTCGGGCCGGGCTGAGTGCGCGCACCGCCGTGCCGCGCTGAGGGCGCGCCGCGCTCCGCCGAGTGGGGGAAGGCTTCCCTCTCCCCCGCATACTTCGGCGTTACCGGGGGAACCGGGGGCCATGACCAAGCTCTGCCTGCCCGATGGCATCCGAGCCTGCCTGTTCGACCTCGACGGCGTGCTGACCCGGACCGCGGTCGTGCACGCGGCGGCGTGGAAACAGATGTTCGACGAGTTCCTGCGGCGGCGCGACGGCCCCTCCTTCCGCCCCTTCGACTCCGGCCGCGACTACGACGAGTACGTGGACGGCCGTCCGCGCGCCGACGGGGTGCGCACCTTCCTGGCCTCCCGGGGCATCGAGCTCCCCGACGGCGAGCCGGACGATCCGCCCGACGAGGACACCGTCCACGGCCTGGGCAACCGCAAGAACATCCTCGTCCTGGAGAAGATCCGGAAGGAGGGAGTGGAGGCGTATCCGGGCTCGGTGCGCTTCGCGGAGGCCGTGCGCGCCGCGGGCCTGCGGACCGCGGTCGTCTCCTCCAGCGCCAACTGCCGCGATGTGCTGATCGCCGCCGGTATCGAGTACCTCTTCGAGGTGCGGATCGACGGGGTGGTCGCCGCCGAGCGCAAGCTGCCCGGCAAACCGCACCCCGACACCTTCCTGGAGGCCGGGCGGGAGCTGGCCACCGGGCCCGAGGCGGCCGCCGTCTTCGAGGACGCCCTGGCGGGCATGGAGGCCGGGCGTTCCGGGCACTTCGGCTGTGTCGTCGGCGTGGACCGGGTGGGCCAGGCCGACGCGCTGCGCGCACACGGCGCCGACATCGTGGTCAAGGACCTCGCCGAACTGCTGGAGGACGACTCGTGATCACCGATTCCTCGTACGCCGTCGACCCCTGGCTGCTGCGGGAGACCGACCTCCGGCTCGATCTGCTGCCCCAGAGCGAATCGGTCTTCGCACTCTCCAACGGCCATGTGGGATGGCGTGGGAACCTCGACGAGGGGGAGCCCCACGGCCTCCCCGGCTCCTACCTCAACGGGGTGTACGAACGGCGGCCCCTGCCCTACGCCGAGGCCGGATACGGCTACCCCGAGGCCGGACAGACCATGATCAACGTCACCAACGGCAAGATCATCCGGCTGCTGGTGGACGACGAGCCCTTCGACCTGCGCTACGGGCGGCTGCGCTCCCACGAGCGGGTGCTCGATCTGCGCGGCGGAGTGCTCCACCGCACCTGCGAATGGACCTCCCCCTCCGGCATCAGCGTGCGGGTCCGCTCCACCCGGCTGGTCTCCCTCACCCAGCGGGCCATCGCCGCCATCGCCTACGAGGTGGAGGCGCTCGACGCCCAGATCCGCGTCGTCGTCCAGTCCGAACTGGTCGCCAATGAGCAGCTCCCCGAGCGCGGCGGCGACCCCCGGGTGGCCCAGGCCCTGGAATCCCCGCTGAAGCCCGAGGAGAACGCCGCCAACGACAAGCGGCTGCGGCTGATCCACTGCACCGAGGCCAGCGGCCTGCGGGTGGCGGCCGCCGCCGACCACCTGATCACCGGGCCGCCGCCCACCCGCCACGCCAGCGAGAGCGCCGACGACGTGGCCCGGCTGACCGTCACCTCGGTGCTGGAGCCGGGCCAGGTGCTGCGGCTGGAGAAGCTGGTGGCCTACGGCTGGTCCGGCGCCCGCTCGCTGCCCGCCGTACGGGACCAGGTCGAGGCCGCGCTGGCCGGGGCCGCCAGCACCGGCTGGCGCGGCCTGGTGGACCAGCAGCGCGGCTGGCTGGAGGACTTCTGGTCCCGCGCCGACGTCGAGGTCGACGGGGACGCCGAGATCCAGCAGGCCGTGCGCTTCGCCCTCTTCCACGTCCTGCAGGCCGGCGCCCGCGCCGAGGAACGGGCCATCCCCGCCAAGGGCCTCACCGGCTCCGGCTACGACGGCCACTCGTTCTGGGACACCGACACCTTCGTCCTGCCCCTGCTCACCTACACCTTCCCCGAGTCCGTGGCCGAGGCGCTGCGCTGGCGGCAGTCCATCCTGCCCGCCGCCCGGGACCGGGCCCGGCAGCTGGGCCACGAGGGGGCCGCCTTCCCCTGGCGCACCATCGACGGCTCCGAATGCTCCGCCTACTGGCCGGCCGGCACCGCGGCCTTCCACGTCAACGCCGATGTGGCGGACGCGGTGGTGCGCTATGTGGCGGCCACCGGCGACGACGAGTTCGAGCGCGAGACCGCCGTGGAACTGCTGGTGGAGACCGCCCGTCTGTGGCGCTCCCTCGGCCACCACGACCACCACGGCCGCTTCCACATCGACGGGGTGACCGGCCCCGACGAGTACAGCGCCGTGGCCGACGACAACGTGTACACCAACCTCATGGCCCAGTCGAACCTGCGGGCCGCCGCGGACATCGTCGAACGCCACCCGGACAAGGGTTCCGAACTGGGCGTCGACGACGAGGAGGCCGCCGCCTGGCGGGACGCCGCCGAGTCCATGACCGTCCCGTACAACAAGACCCTGGGCGTCCACGAGCAGTCCGCGGACTTCACCGGCCACCAGGAGTGGGACTTCCAGGGCACCCGCGCCGACCAGTACCCGCTGATGCTCCACTTCCCGTACTTCGACATGTACCGCAAGCAGGTGGTCAAACAGGCCGACCTGGTGCTGGCGATGTACTTGCGCGGCGAGTGCTTCACCGAGGAGCAGAAGGCACGCAACTTCGACTACTACGAACGGCTGACGGTCCGGGACTCCTCCCTGTCCGCGTGTGCCCAGGCCGTCATGGCCGCCGAGGTCGGCCATCTGCGGCTCGCCTACGACTACCTGGGCGAGGCGGCGCTGATGGACCTCAAGGACCTGGAGCACAACACCCGCGACGGTCTGCACATCGCCTCGCTCGCCGGCACCTGGATCGCCCTGGTCGCCGGGTTCGGCGGGATGCGGCACCGCGACGGCAGGCTGGAGTTCTCGCCCAAGCTGCCCGAGAAGCTGGCCCGGCTCGCCTTCACCATGCAGGTGCTGGGGCGGAGGCTGCGCGTGGAGATCACCAACCGCTCCGCCACCTACTCCCTGACCGAGGGCGCCCCCCTGGAGGTCCGGCACTACGGGCGGCCCATCACCGTCTCCGAGAAGACACCCCAGACCTGCGACATCGACGAGCTGACGGCACGCCCCGAACCCCGTCAGCCCCCCGGCCGCCGCCCGAACCGCCGCGCGTGAGGCACGGACGCCACACATAACCACCCCCCACACGCCATCCCCCCACAGCGAGGAGCGCCCGATGGACCCACTGGAGGCCCTGGACCGGATCGCGTTCCTCCTGGAGCGCGCCCAGGCGCCGACCTACCGGGTGCGGGCCTTCCGCACGGCCCAGTCGGTGCTCGCCGGCCTGGACCCCCGGGAGGTGGAGCGGCGTGCCGCGAACGGCACCCTACGGTCGCTCAAGGGGCTCGGCCCCAAGACCTCGCAGGTGGTCCAGGAGGCGCTGAGGGACCAGGTGCCCGGGTATCTGGCGAAGCTGGAGGCCGAGGCCGCCGAGGCCGGGCGGGAGACCGACGAGGACGCGGCGAAGCTGTGCGCCGCGCTGCGCGGGGACTGCCATATGCACTCCGACTGGTCCGACGGCGGCTCCCCGATCGAGCTGATGGCCCGTACGGCGGCGCGGCTGGGGCACAAGTGGGCGGTGCTGACCGACCATTCCCCGCGGCTCACGGTGGCCCGCGGCCTCTCGGCGGACCGGCTGCGCGCCCAGCTGGACGTGGTGGCGGAGCTGCGCCCGAAGCTCGCCCCGTTCCAGCTGCTGACCGGGATCGAGGTCGACATCCTCCCCGACGGCTCCCTGGACCAGGATCCGGAGCTGCTGGACCAGTTGGACGTGGTGGTGGCCTCGGTCCACTCCAAGCTGCGGATGGACGCCCGCCGCATGACCCGCCGGATGGTCACGGCCGTCAGCGATCCGCTGGTCGATGTGCTGGGCCACTGCACCGGACGGCTGCTCGGCGGCAAGCGCCCCGAGTCGGCCTTCGACCATGAGGAGGTCTTCGGCGCCTGCGCGGAGGCGGGCACCGCCGTGGAGATCAACTGCCGCCCGGAGCGGCTGGATCCGCCGCGCGGGCTGCTGCGGGAGGCCGTGCGGGCGGGGACCTTCTTCGCCATCGACACCGACGCCCACGCGCCCGGCCAGCTCGACTGGCAGCCGGGCGGATGCGCCCGGGCCGTGGAGTGCGGGGTGCCGCCGGAGCGCGTCATCACCACGTGGACGGCCCGGCAGCTGGTGGAGTGGACCCGCACCCGCCGTCCCCCGCGCCGCACGGGGCAGCCGCCGTGTGCTTCGACGGGGTGACGGCCCTCGCCGTCGCCCCCCTCGGGACCCCGGCGCAGACCCTCGCGTCGATGGCCGCCTTCGCCCTCACCCTGACCTGCGGCCTCTACGCCAACAGCCGCGCCCGCCGGGTCCCGGTCACGCTGATGGAGATGCGGGCGGACGCCGAGGCCGTCACGGACGCGGAGTCGGCGGACCGGCTGTCCGCCTTCCTCGCCAGGCAGCAGCGGAAGAACCCGACACGGCAGAAGGCCGACCGGCTGCTGGCTTACTCCCGCGGGTGGACCGGCGGACACCCCGCCCGCTGCGCCCGTGCCGTCGCCGCCGCATGGGTCTTCGCGGCCGGGGCCT
Organism: Streptomyces sabulosicollis; assembly: GCF_016103465.1. Classification (GTDB taxonomy): domain Bacteria; phylum Actinomycetota; class Actinomycetes; order Streptomycetales; family Streptomycetaceae; genus Streptomyces; species Streptomyces sabulosicollis. The sequence continues at coordinate 57,408 of NZ_JAEEAP010000004.1, read as the reverse complement.
GCCTTCCGGCGATCGGCATCTGGACGGGGTGTGCTGGACGGGGCGTCCGCCTGAGGGGCCGTCAGGGGCCATCAGGGTCAGTCGGCCACCGGGGTCAGGGGCGGTCGCAGGTCGACAGACCGGGCCGCCAGCGGCAGGCGATGGCGGCGAATCCGCCGTCCGCCGCGACCGGCACGGACAGGGTCCGCCCACCCCGCACCACCGTGGGCTTACGGACCAGACCGTCCGGGCCGTCCAGGACCAGATCGACGAGCCAGCGGCCCGGCTCCAGGCGCAGCGGCACCTCGGCGGTGTGCGCGGGGCCGGTGAACGTACCGCCGATGAACCACCGTGAGCCGCCGGCACGGGCCAGCACCGCGCTCTCGCCCGGCCGCCCCGCCAGCAGCCGGGTGCGGTCCCAGGTGGCGGGGATCTGCTCCAGGAACCGGCGGGCGAGCGGACGGGCGTCATAGGACTCCGGGGTGCCCGCCAGGTTCTGGATACCGGACTCGTAGAGCACCGACAGGCCGACTTCGCCCGCGTCGGACGCCGCGTTGGGGCGCTCGGGCCGTTGGAAGGCCCCGGGGGTGAAGTCCATGGAGCCGATGACATTGCGGGTGAAGGGCAGCGTCGCCAGGTGCTGCGGGGTGTTGGTCCGCTTCTCCTCGCCGTTCACCCCCTCCATCGACATCACCTGCGGCCAGGTGCGCTGAATGCCCTTGGGGATCGTCGAGCCGTGGAAGTTGACGAGCAGATGATGGGCCGCGGTGGCCCTGAGGATCTCGTCGTACCAGCGCAGCGTCTCCTGGGACTCGGAGTCCATGAAGTCGATCTTGACGCCCTTCACCCCCCACCGCTCCAGCGTGGGCAACCACTGCTCGCGCTCCTCGGCGGTGTCGAGGTCACGGTGGTGGATCCACACCTGGATGCCCACCTGCCGCTCGCGGGCGTAGTCCACGAGCTGCGGGATCCAGCTGTTCCGTTGCCAGTCGGGGTCGGTGACGTCCCACTGGCCGGGGTCGAAGTACCAGCCCGCGTCCACCACCACGTACGGCCATCCGCGCTGGGCCGCGTAGTCCACGTACCCCTTCTGCATCGACAGGCTCTGCCCGGCCGGGCGGCCGCCCGCGAGCCAGGTCCACAGGGCGGGGCCGGGCCGGATCCACGAGGTGTCGGCGACCCGCGACGCCGGTGCCAGATCGTCGGTGAAGGTCGACTGGGTGACGGTCGGCAGATCGCCCACGATCAGGGCGCGCCAGGGCGTGCTGAGCGGCCCGTCGGACTCGACCCGCTCGTCCCACAGGCCGATGCGGTACGTGGGCTGCCCCTGTTGATGGGTCAGCCGGGCGGCGGAGTAGCGGCCGGTGAGGTCCGACTCCGCGATCAGGGCGTAGCCGCCGCCCGTCTCGAAGAGCGCCTGTGCCATGTACTCACCGGTGGGCGCGGTCGCCGCGGTGTACTCCTTGAACAGGTTCTCGTTGTCCTTGCGGTAGTCGCCCAGCCACGCGGCCGCGTCCGGGGGCAGGGTGAAGGCCGAGCTCTCGCCGAGGACGTCGCCACTGCCGGAGGGCAGGTCGTAGCGATAGGCGACCCCGTCGTCCGAGACCCGCACCACGAGGTCCAGCCGGGCGTTCCCACCGCCCCGGAACCGGAAGCGGGTCTCGGTCATCCGCGCGGTGCGCGAGCGCTGCTTGCCGGCCGTCGACCGGTAGCGCTCCACGACGGCGCTGTCGTGGCGCCCCAGATAGCGCAGCCCGTGCGACAGATCCGCCCGCTCGGTGACGATGCCCACGGGCGAGGGCTCGACCACCGTACGTCCGCCCTGGGACACCTGGAGCGTCAGCGCTCCCGAGGCGCCGTCGAGCCGCAGCTGTGCGAGGGGACCGGAGCGGGGCGAGGGGCCGCGCACGGTCCAGGCGGAGTCCTTCGCCTGTGCGGGCCCGGTGGTGAAGAGCGTCATGGCCAGGACGCCGCAGAGTGCGAATGCCACTGCGGAGCGTCGGTAAGATCTCGGCATCGTTGCCTCCCGAGGCGGATACGTTACCGAGTCATCCGATAACTGGGGAGGGGTTGGGCGGCATTACGCCCCATCAAGGAGCGTTGGCTCCATGAGAGATCGGATCTATCGCTTGGTCGCTTCCCGGGGCGGCACCAGGGGTAAAGGGTGGGCGAACGGGCCCGCGCGTGGCCCGGACGAGGAGGCGCACACGATGAGCGGCACGGCTCGGCCCGGCGACAACCCGGACCGGGAGGCGGCGGACCCGGCGCCCGCCGAGCCCGAGGGCGGGGACCCCGCCTGCTGGCTGGAGATGGTGTGCGCCGACTGCGGCGCGATCCAGGACACCCCCGACTTCGTCCGCTGTGCGCGCTGCGGAGCCCCGAGGGAGTGAGCGCCGGCGGCGCGCGGCCGCCGGTGGAGAGACGGCCAACTCTCCCTGACGCCACACCGGGTACGGTCTGATCATCACCACCGGAGCGGAGGTGCCGGACGCCGGGTGCCGGTCGTCGCCGTGCCCCGCCCGGTGACCCACGGCAGCACGGAACCAACGGGGGGCTGCGCCGTCGTGTTCTCCACCTCCACATCCGCCCAGCCGTCCCCCGCGGGGCCGGTCCACATGGTCGTCTGCGGCGACGACGCGCTCGCCCACCGCCTCGCCGCCGAACTCCACGACGTCGCCCCGCGGGGGCCGGGGCCGCGTGGTGGGGCGGTGTCCGGGATGCGATGATGCCGGGCGACGAAGGCGACGGCGGAACGAGGAAGCCGGTGTGAATCCGGCGCGGCACCGCCACTGTGATCGGCGAGCGGATCCCGAACGGGCCACTGCCCGCGTACGTGGGTGGGAAGGCCGGGACGAGCATCGACCCGAGAGCCTTCTCGCCACGGCGGAGCGCCTCGGCCGAGCCGTCACCGGGCGGTCGCTGAGCGTCCGAACTGCCTCTCCCGCATCTGGCAGACCCCCGGGCCCATCCAGCGGTTCCGGGACAAGGGCGAGGACTTCGTGGTCGCCAACTCCCTCCCCCAACTCGTCGCGGGCATGAACAAGCTGACCGGGGACAACCTGATCGACCCGGCCGACCTCACACGGCAGATCGAGGCCCGCGACCGCGAGATCGCGAACCCGTACACCAAGGACGTCCAGGTCATGGGCATTCGCAACGCGCTCGCCTACCCCGGGGACACCCTCAGCCGCACCGCCTCCGCGCACCGGATCCTGGACCCGAGTGCCGGACCCCTGATCGCCGTGCGTCTCAACATCCTCACCCGCAAGACCCTCGGCGGCCTCCAGACCGACCTCTCCGGCCGCGTCCTGGACGCCTCCGGCCGCCCGATCGGCGGCCTGTACGCGGCCGGTGAGGTGGCGGGCTTCGGCGGTGGGGGAGTGCACGGCTACCGCTCCCTGGAGGGCACCTTCCTCGGCGGCTGCCTCTTCTCGGGCCGCACCGCGGGCCGTGCGGCGGCCGCCGCGACCGCGACCTGACCCGGCCGGCGCTCTGGTTGTCAGTTGCCGCGGTGCCCCTGGGCCAGGGCGCCGGCGAGGCCGGCGAGCGTCTTCGCGAGGTCCGGCAGCAGGGTCGCGGATCCTGTCCAGGACGCGGCGGCGGACGGCCAGATGGGCGGGCTGGGCCGCCTACATGGTCCGTGGCCCGGCATCGGTGAGCACGGCCTCGTCGCCGCGCCCGTCCGCCCCGTGGCGCACCGTACCCATGGGAGACTCGTCCCGCACTCCGTGACCGGCCGGGAGCACTCCCGGCCGGTCACGTCGCCGTGGCAAGGAGGACGCATTGGGCGGGGACGATCCGCACATCCACGTCGAGTCCAAGGTCGTCCGCGGCGTCGCCGCCGTCCGCGAGATGATGGCGTCCACCTTCGGCCTGGCCGGTGACCTGCCGAGCTTCGTCGATACCGGCTGCGGACTCCGGGCGCCGTACGCGATGACCTCGCCGCGCCCGGAGAACGTCACCTGCCTCGCCTGCCGTGAGCACGCGCGGCGGGAGCACCTGCGCTTCGCCGATGAGGTCGAGCGGCTGGGCGGGATGGCCGGATCGACCATCAGCACGGCCCGGGCCAAGCTGGCCGCCGACAGGCACCGTGAGCTCGCGGAGCGGTTTTCCGGCCCGCGGCGGGCCGGATGACATCACCGCACGCGGACGGCCTGCCGTAGCCGGACTCCGCTACGGCGCCCACTCCGGGCCCGTCCGCGCGGCGGTGTGCTCGGTCATGGTGTGTTCCGTGGCCGTGCGCCGCGGCGGCGTCGCGGCGTCCCGCCGCCGTCGGGGCCGCCCGGAGACGCCTGCCGGGGCGGTGAGGACGGCCAGACAGGCGAGGACGAGTGCGATACCGCCCCAGCCGGCGGCGGGCAGGCGTTCGCCGACGACCAGCACGGCGAGGACGGCCGCGACGGCCGGTTCGAGCAGGGAGAGCGTGGTCGCCGTGCTGGCGGGCACGTGTGCCAGCCCCCAGCCGAACAGGACGTAGCCCGCGAACATGGGCACCAGCGCCATGTACGCCCCGACGGCCACGTTGGACCCGGAGTCGAGGAGCGGGGCGCCGGTGAACAGGAGGACGGGCACCAGGAGCAGCCCGCCCACTCCGAAGACCGCGCCCATCGCCGCGCGAGGTGACCCCCTGGGTGATCAGCCGGTGGGCCGCCCAGGAGTAGAGGGCGTAGGTCGTGGCCGCGATCAGGCCCAGCCCCACGCCGAGCACCGTGGCGGCCGCGGATACCCGCTCCGCGCCGCCGGGGGCCCCGGCGGCCTGGCCCGCGCACAGCATCAGGGTGCCCAACAGGCCCAGGGCGGCGCCGAGTTTCCAGCGGCGGGTCAGCCGGCGCCGGTCCATGACGCGTTCGATCACGGCCGAGGCCGGCGGGGCCATGCCGATCGACACCACCGTGCCCACGGCCACCCCGGCCAGGTGCATCGAGCTGTAGAACGCCAGGGGGTAGGCCGCCACCGCGACCGCGCCGAGCAGTACCGTGCCGCGCCGCGCCCGCAGCCGCGGGGTCTGGCGGGCGATGCGGGGAGCGGCGACCAGGGCCTGGAGCAGTCCGCCGAGGCCCATGGCGACGGCGCCGATGGCGAGGGGGCCGACGGCCGGGGCGAAGGTGGCCGCGGTGCCGGTGGTGCCCCACAGCGCGGACGCGGCGAGCACGCACAACGATCCGACGCCCGCGGAGCGGGCGTCGTGTCCGGGGGTCCTCACAACCGGTCCAGCAGGGCCGCCGCCATCGTGCGGGCGTGCCGCAGACGGCTGTCGCCGCCTTCCAGACCGGCCCTCGCCATCGCGCCTTCCAGCAGGAACGACAGGTGCTCCGCCATCGTCCGGGCGTCGTCGGGGCGCTCGGGCATCAGCTCTTCGAGGTGACCGGCGATCAGCCGCTCGACCTCCTCCTTGTGGCGGCGTACGACGGTCCGCCCCTCGTCCCCGGCGGGCAGTTCGGCGGCCGCGTTGAGCAGGCCGCAGCCGCGGAAGCCGCGCTCGTAGGCGAACGCCGCGTGATCGGCGTAGGCGTCGAAGACCGCGAGGACACCGTCGCGATGGGTCCGGGCCCGCTCCAGCCGTGACCGGTACAACGCGAGCCACTCCTCGTGCCGGGCGTCGAGATAGGCCCTGACGAGATCGGCCTTGGAGGAGAAGTTGTTGTACAGGCTCATCTTCGCCACACCGGCTTCGGCGGTGATCGTGTCGATCCCGGTCGCCGTCACGCCGTCGGCGTAGAAGCGGCGCGCGGCGGCCGCCAGCAGACGCTCCCGCGCCGGCCGCCGCCTCCCGGGCCCCGACGTCCTCACAGCGGTCTCACTCATCGCATGCACCCTGACAGATTAGGTAGGTAGGTCTACCTACTCTAGCGGCGTCGAGGGCGCCCCGGAAGCGGGTGGGTCTGCCGTGCGGCGTTCGACCCGCGACGGACGGGTACTCGGAGCGTCCAGGATGTGCCTGTCCAGGCTGTTCAGGCTGTTAGAGCTGTTAGAGCTGTCAGAGCTGTTAGGACTGTCCGGGCGATGAGTGATCTTCCAGATCCGACGGAGGAGACGTCATGGCCGAGACCTATGACCACCGGCAGACGGCAGTGCTGCTGGTCGATCCGTACAACGACTTCCTCTCCGAGGGAGGCAAGGTCTGGCCGGCCCTGGAGAGGGTCGCGCGGGAGGTCGGTCTGCTGGACAACATGCGCGCCGTCGTCGGCTCCGCCCGGCAGGCCGGGGTGCGGGTGGTGTTCGTCCCGCACCGCCGCTGGGAGCCGGGTGACTACGAGTCGTGGGACCACCCCAACCCCACCCAGCGGAACATCATGGTGCGCCACACCTTCGCCCGGGACACCTGGGGCGGGGAGTTCCACCCCGACTTCCAGCCGGGGCCGGGTGAGGTGGTGGCCCGAGAGCACTGGTCACAGAGCGGCTTCGCCAACACCGACCTGAACATGCAGCTCCAGCAGCACGGCATCACCCGCGTGATCCTCATCGGGCTGCTGGCGAACACCTGCATCGAGTCCACCGGCCGGTTCGCCATGGAGCTGGGCTACCACGTCACACTGGTCCGCGACGCCACGGCCGCTTTCAAGCCCGAGATGATGTACTCCGCGCACGAGCTGAACGGCCCCACCTTCGCCCACGCCATCCTCACCACGCGGGAGCTCCTCACCGCGCTGCGAGGGGAGGGTCCGGGGGCGTAGCCCCCTCAGGGCGTGGCGCCGGAGCCGACGGGCTCCCTCGGGACCGGCGCGGCCCCGGCAGGTGGCGGCCCAGGGCGAGGGCGGTGAGAAGCGCGACGAGGGCGCACACACCCCACCAGCCGGCCCGGCCCCAGGCGCGCACGCCGAGCCAGGAACCCGCGCTGCCGCCCAGGTAGGCGCAGGTCATATAGGCGGTGTTCAGCCTGGCGCGGGCGTCCGGCCGCAGGGCGTAGACGCGGGCCTGGTTGGCCACCATGCCGGACTGCATCGCCACGTCCAGCAGCAGCGTGCCGACCGTCAGGGCGACAAGTCCCGCGGTCCCGCCCAGGGAACCCGCGGCGAGGATCACGGCGGAGAGGAGCACCCCGAGCATGCAGACGAGGTTGACCGGATCGGGCCCTCGGCGGTCCACCAGGCGCCCGGCGAGCGGTGTGCACAGCATGGTCGCCCCGCCGACCAGGGCGAGCATGCCGACGGCCTGGGCGCCCAGGCCGTAGGCGGGACCGGTGAGGAGGAGGGCCAGGCAGGTCCAGACGGCCGAGAACCCGGCGAAGACGGTCGCCTGGTACCAGCAGGAGCGGCGCAGCTCCGGCTCGGTGCGCAGCAGACGCAGCGGTTCGGCCAGCAGCGCGGGGTAGGACTGCCGGGAGGCCGGGGGTGTGGCGGGGACCGCGAACGCCAGGACGGCGGCCAGCAGCAGGGCCAGGACCGCGGCCACGAGATACGGGGCCCGCCAGCCCAGCCACTCGCCGAGGGTGCCGCTGAAGGTACGGGCCAGCAGCATGCCGCCGGTCGATCCGCTCAGCAGGGTGCCGATCACCGCTCCCCGGCGGTCGGCGGCCACGAGACCGGCCGCCAGGGGACCGACGATCTGCGCCGCCACGGTGGTCAGCCCGACGAGAGCGCTGGCGGCGACGAGGGGCGGCAGGGCGGGTGCGCACCCGGCGGCGAGCAGCGCCAGGCCGGTGAGGCCGAGCAGGACGACGAGGAACGTACGGTGCGGGATCCGGTCGCCGAGCGGCACCAGCAGGACGATTCCGGCCGTGTAACCGACCTGGGTGGCGGTCACCACCACGGTGGCCGAATCGGCGGACACCCGCAGCCCGTCGGCCACCAGCGGGCCGGTGGACTGCGGGAAGTAGATGTTGCCCACCGCCACCGCGCAGGTGATGGCCAGGAGCAGGACCATGCGGCGGCTCATCCGGCCGTCCGCACACACGGGGGGTGGCTCATGAGACGTGTCATGGGCCGAAGTCCATGGCACCCGAGCCCCGCTGCCAATCGATGTAGCGTAGGGCTTAATGATCAGCTTTGAGCTCGGGGTCGAGGACCTGGCGGACACGCGGTTCGCGGTATCGCCCTTGAACGAGACGGTGCTCAGCCTGCGGGTGCTGCGCGATCCGGGCCTGTCCGCGGTGCATCTGCCGTGGCGCAGATCCGTGCTGGGCCGACTCGGCGACCTGGACACCGACCTGCTGATGTCCCTGGTGGCGCGCAGACTCACCCTTCCGGACTTCCTGACCCCACGGCCCGCGAGCTTCGCCCCGGCCTTCGAGGACGAACTCGCCGTCGTCCGTCGGACCCCTCCCGGCCTGGTCCGTCGCGATCTGCCCGCCACACACGCGCCGGACCCGCTGCCTTTGGCGCTGCGCGACGCCACGGCCGCCGACGACGCGTCCGTCGCCGGACTCCGTGACGCCATCTGCGCCCTGCTGCGCCGGTACTGGGAGATCGCCGTCCGGCCGATGTGGCCGCAGATGCGACTCGTCGTGGAGGCCGACATGACCCACCGCGCGCGCCAACTGGCCATGGGCGGCGCCCGCTTGCTCTTCGCCGATATGCACCCCGACCTGCGCTGGCAGGACGGGGTGCTGCACATCACCAAAATGATCAGCCGGCACCGCGTCGCGGCGTCCGGCCGGGGACTGCTCCTCCTGCCCTCCGTCTTCGCGCACAAGCCCGCGCCCCCGGTGAGCCCGGAGGAGCCTCCGTCGCTGGTCTATCCCAGCCGGGGCGTGGCGACGCTCTGGGCCACGGCGCCCACCCGTGACGGGTCGGCGCTCGTATCGCTCATCGGCGCGCCGAGAGCGAGGCTCCTCGGCCTCCTCGAGGAGCCCCTGCCCACCGTTGAGCTGGCCCGCCGCCTCCGGGTGACCCCGAGCGCGGTGTCCCAGCACCTGCGCGTCCTGCACGCCACGGGGCTGGTCACCCGGGCACGCCACGGACGGCAGGTGCTGTACCGGCGCAGCCCCCTCGGCGACCAACTCACGGACGTCCCGCGCCAGTGATGGCCTACTCGGACGGGGCCGGGTGTACGGGACACCTCGCTTCCCCGGCCACCGGCCCGCGGTTCAGCGGCTGTTCGCGGGCCACGGCGACGGCGCGCTTTCCCGGGACCAGGGTGACGTGCCACATGCGCTGGGCCTCCGGCGCGGGGTCGGCGGCGGTCAGCTCCACCCTCCGCAGCACCTCACGGATGATCACCTTCATCTCCATCATGGCGAGTTGGGCACCGACGCAATAGCGGCGGCCACCGCCGAACGGCAGGAACGACTTCTGCGCCGCCTGGGCGCCCTCGCCGAGGAACCGCTCCGGCCGGAACTCCTCGGGGTCCGGATACGCCTCGCTGTCCTGGTGGATGAGCGAGAACATGGGGATGGCCACCCAACCGGCCGGGATCTCGTACCCGCCGAGCCGCAGCGGCTTGTCCAGCAGACGCCCCGATCCGGTGATCACCGGGCGCAGCCGCAGCACTTCCTTCACGACCGCTTCGAGGTAGCTGTCGTCCTCGCCCCGCTCCACCTCCTCCCGCAGCCGCTCCAGTACCTCCGGGGCGCGCATCAACCGCTCGAAGGCCCAGGACAGGCCGGTCGCCGTGGTCTCGAGTCCGGCCTCCAGCAGGGTGAGCAGCTCATCGCGGATCTCCTGGTCGCTCATCGACCGGCCCTTCTCGTCCCGTGCCCGCAGCAGCCGCCCCAGAACATCGGTGGCTCCGGCGTCCTCCTCGTCCCTGCGCCGCGCGATCTCGGCGAAGAGGATCTCGTCCACCGCCGCGCTGGCCTTCATCGTGCGGGTCGTCGGCAGCACCGGTATGCGCATCGCCAGCGGTGACTTCTCCGCCCAGGCCCGCAGCCGCGCGGGCATCAGGAACAGGAGCGGGGAGCCACTGGCCTTGGACAGGGTGAGGAGCAACGCCCGCAGCCGGGCCAACTGTGTGACGTCACGGATCCCGAAGACCAGCCGCAGGGTGACCTCCAGCGTGATGGCCTGCATGTGCTCCTGCAGCGCGAACGGCCTGCCGAGCGGCCACGTCCGGATGTCCTCCGCGGCGATCTCGGCGATCAGTTCCGGGTAGCCGGCGATGGACCGGCCGTGCAGGGCCGGGCTGAGCAGCTTGCGGTGCCGCCACCACGGCTCGCCGTCGTTCGTGAACAGCGAATACTCGCCGAGCCACGGCACGTAGCCCGCGCGCAGCGCCCCGGCCCGGTTGCCGTCGCCGTCCGTGCTGTAGATCTCCGCGGCGAGCTCCGCGGTGGACACCACCACCTGGGGCGGGAAGCCGATCAGCTGCATGCGGAACACCGGGCCGTAGCGCCGCCGTAGTGACGCGAAGTAGTGGACCGGGTCGCGCATGCGCATGGTCTGCAGAAGGGCGGGCTGCCGGGAGCCGGGGGGAAGGAGGGACATCGGTTTCTCCAGTTGTCCAGCGTCTGCTCAGTTCTCCGGCGTCTACGAGGTAGCGGCCACTGGATGTCCGGCCCACCGGGGATTCACCACCGGCCGGGGAGAACAAAGGGCGTGGGGGCAGGAAACGGGGCGCGAGCAATGGCGAGGATCGTAGCGTTACCAGCTCACTACTACCCCCGGCGAACGCCGCGCGCCAGGGGTAGTTGGTCGGCAATCGCTAGGGAAAAGCGTAGCAACCAGCCAAACTGTCAGGATGTCATGAAGTGGCCTCGCAAAAGAGCCGGGAAGGATCGCAATCGCCAGACCCGTGGGGTACGGTGAAACTTCCTCGTGATCAAGCGGGGTGTGTTTCGCGACGCGTGACCGGAGGCCAAGGAAACCGATGCGAGCCATAGTCGACGACAGCCTCCCAGGTGAGGCCGCGAAGCTGGCGGGCGGGAAGGGGAAGAATCTCCATGAGCTCTCCAGGAACGGGCTTGCCGTGCCCCGCTGGGCAGTCGTCGGGCTCGATGTGTTCCAGGAATTCATCGCCGGCCTCGACGAGGCGGGACGCATCGGGGATCTGCTCGCCGAGATCGGCCAGGACAATGTGAGCGAAACCGCCCGGCAGCTGGCCGAAATCATCGAGTCGGGGGAGCTGAGCGACGACGTCGCGTCGGTCATCGAAGAAGCGTATGCGCATGTGGGGCGCGCCCGGGTGGCGGTGCGCTCCTCCGGCGCCGAGGAGGACGGCTCGGAACTCTCCTTCGCCGGACAGTTCGCCACCTTCCTCAATGTGTCCGGGCTCCCCGATGTGCGAACGCATGTCAAGAAGTGCTGGGCGTCGGCGTTCTCCGAGCGGTCGCTGCACTACCGGCTGCGCCACGGGCTGCCGCTGCGCGGCGCGGCCATCGCCGTCGTGGTGCAGGACATGGTGGATTCCGAGCGCAGCGGCGTCATGTTCACCGCCAACCCGGTGACGGGCGACCGGCGGCAGTATGTGATCAGTTCCGTGTACGGACTGGGCGAGGGCCTGGTATCGGGTGCGGTGGACGCCGACACCGTCGTCCTCGACGGCGCCACGGGCGCGGTGGACGACACCGTGCTCGGCGACAAGCGGGAGCGTTATCACCTGGACCCGACGGGCTCCGGATACCTGGTCGCCGAAGTGGAGCGGGCCGACCGGGAGAAGCTGTCGCTGGAGCCGAAGGACATAGCGCGGCTGCACGAGGCCGGGGCACGGATCGCGGCGGTTTTCGACACTCCGCAGGACATCGAGTGGGCGCTCGCGGACGATGCCCTGTGGGTATTACAAGCCCGTCCCATCACCGCGCTGCCGGATGAGATCCGGCCGACGGAGGACGAGTTAAAGCCGAGTGAAGGCGAACTCCGGATCTGGGACAACGCCAACATCATCGAGAGCTTCTCCGGAATCGTCTCACCGCTGACCTACAGTTTCGCCGCCAATGTCTACGGCAGGGTCTACGAATACTACGCACGAGGGCTCCGGGTCCCGCCCGCCGCACTGCGTGAGATCGAGGAATGGGCTCCTCATATGCTCGGCTATTTTCATGGCCGGGTGTACTACAACCTGCTCCACTGGTACCGGATGGTCCGGATCGCGCCACTGTACAAACTCAACAGGAAAGTCCTTGAGGTAGCGATCGGCGTCGAGGAGCCACTCGACGACGAAATGGCCGAGACCATCTACCCGTATACCTTCTCCTCTTCGCCGCGCGGCCGGCTGTCCCGCGCGAGGACCGTGGCCGCTTTCGTACGCCGCTTCCTCACCATGAACCGCTCGGTCGAACGTTTCATGGCCTACTTCTACAAGGCGTACGAGGAGTTCGACAACGTCGACTACGACGCGATGGAGGGCCAGGACGTCTACCGGCGATTCCGTGCCCTGGAGAAGGACCTGCTGGAGAAGTGGGGTCCGATGCAGACCCTGGACGCGGCGATTCTCTGGTCCATCGGCGCGCTCGCCCTGCTGAACAGACGCTGGCTGCCCGACGCCCCCGAGTGGCTCACCTGGAGCGCCGCCAGCCCCGGCTCCCGGGTGGAGTCCATCGAACCCGCCCGCGCGCTGTCGGCCCTCGCCGCCACTGTCCGTGACGACGCGGAACTGAGCCGCCTCGTCCGGGAAACCCCGGCCGCGGACACCTATCAGGCGCTGCGCGACGGCGGCCACACCGCGTTCCTCGCCTCGGTGGACGAGTACGTCGCCGCGTACGGCTACCGCAGCCTCGACGAGCTCAAGCTCGAAGTGCCCGATCTGCGTGAGGACCCGTCGAGCCTGTTCGCCATGGTGCGTGCCGCACTGCCCGAGGTGGACGCCAACGCCGGCGAGAAGGCCGACGCCTATCTGGACGAGCACCTGCGCGGGCCGCGCCGGGTGCTCTACGACATCGTCCGCCGCAAGGCACAGACCTCCCTGTACAACCGGGAGCGGCTGAGATTCTGCCGCACCCGCGCGTTCGGCTCGGCGAAGCGGATGCTGCGGGCCATGGGCCGCGATCTGGCCAGGATGCGGGCGATCGACCACTGGAACGACGTGTTCTTCCTGCGCCTCGAGGAGCTGCGCGGCGCCTACGAGGGCACGACGGCGCACACCGATCTGCGCGGACTCGTGGAGCTGCGCAAGCGTCAGAAGGCCGAGGACGAGCAGCTGTCCGCCCCGTCCCGGTTCACCACCCGCGGGGCCGCCTACTGGCGGGGCAACCTGGAGCGGGCCGGTTTCGTGAAGGGCGGGGTGGCGCGCACCGGTGTCAGGGAGTTGCGCGGCACCCCGTCCTGCCCCGGTGTGGTGGAGGCCCGCGCCGTCGTCACGGACACCCCGGTGGACGTGGACGGCGGGGTCCTGGTGACCTATCGCACGGATCCGGGCTGGGTCGCCGCGCTGCCGTCCGCGTCAGCACTCATCATCGAGCGGGGCAGTCCGCTGACGCACGTGGCGATCGTCGCCCGTGAGCTCGGCATTCCGACCGTCGTCCAGGTCAAGGGCGCGGTCACGGAGATGGAGACCGGTATGCGGCTGAGGGTGGACGGGGGCACGGGGACGATCACGTTCCTGGACGACGGCACCCCGGCCGAAACCGACGCCGACAGCGATACCGGAGCCGCATCCGATACCGAAGCTGACGCCGACACCGGGGCCGAAGCCGACACCGGGGCCGGAACGGACAGCGCGGCCGGGGCCGGGCAGGCGAAGGACGCGAAGAGTGAGTAACGCGCTGCTCTCCTGGCTGACGGGCCCTCCTCGGACGGCCGGAGACCTCGATGGCCGAGGCATCCACCTCGCCGACGACCGAGGCGGCTGGGAGTTCCACGGATACCCCGAACTCGCCGCCTCCGCACGGCGGTTGGCCGGTTCGCTGGCGGCACAGGGAGTGCGTCCCGGCGATGTGGTGTGTGTTCTCCTGCCCACCGGCTTCCCCTGCCTGTCGTCGCTCTTCGGTGTCTGGGCCGCGGGCGCCACGGTCTGCCTCATCCCCCCGCCGTCGTTCGCCGCCGAGGCCGAGTACGTAGAGCACGCGGCCGGGATCGTGCGGCAGACCGAGGCCGCCGTCACCATCACCGCCGAGGGCCTCGCCCCCCTGGCCGCCCGAGTGCTCGCCGCCGCGGGCTCCGACCACGGGCCGTGGATCTGGCGCGATGACGGCGACGAGATCCAGCCCCGCGAACCCGGCGAGCTCGCCCTCCTCCAGTTCACCTCGGGCTCCAGCAGCAGGCCCCGCGGGGTCCGGGTCAGCTGGACGAACCTGGAGGCCAACCTCGCGCTGATCCGGAGCAGACTCGGCTGGCGCGCGGGTGACGCCGGGGCCTCCTGGCTGCCGCTCCACCACGACATGGGCCTGATCGGCTGTCTGCTCACCCCCGTGAGCGTGAGGGACGATCTGTGGCTCATGCGCCCCGAACAGTTCATCCGCGATCCGGCCCGCTGGCTGCGGTGCTTCGCCGTCGCCGCGCACACCGCCGCCCCGCCCTTCGCGTTCGAGTACGCGGTCCGGCGGCTCGGCGACCGGCTCGCGGACCTGGACCTGTCCGCGTGGCGCAACGTCATCGTCGGCGCCGAACCCATCAACCCCCGTGTGCTGGAGCACTTCGCCAGGCTCGCCGCACCCGCCGGATTCTCCCCCTCCGTCTACCTGCCGTCGTACGGGCTCGCCGAGGCGACGCTCGCGGTGACCGTCCGTACCTCCGGCACCCCCGCGCCGACCGTGCGCGTGGACACCCGCACGCTGCGCTTCGGCGGCCCCGTCACCATCGACGAGGAGGGCGAGTTCGCGAGCTCCGCGAAGACGGGCTCCGACGGTGAGGACGGCTGGCTGATCGGCTGTGGCGGCCCCGGCGACGGGGTGGGCGCCACGGTGGTCGACGACGGGGGACGGCCCCTTCCGGACGGCCACCTCGGCGAGATCGAGGTGACGGGCCCCTCCGTCACGAGCGGCTACCACGCCGGGCGCACCGGCTCCACGCGGTTCGTCGGCGGTGGCCTCAAGACCGGGGACGCCGGGTTCTTCCACCGCGGCGAGCTGTTCGTGCTCGGCCGGATGGGCGACAGCCTCAAGGCGCGCGGACGCAGCGTCTACATGGAGGACCTGGAGGCGAAGGTGGTCTCCGCGACCGGGATCGCCCGGGAGAAGTGCGCGGTCGTCGGCGTCGAGGGCACCGGCGGCACCTCGGTGACCCTGTTCGCGGAGAAGGCCGAGGGCGCGTGGGTGGAGGACGCCACGCTCGTCCTGCGCGGCGCACTCGGCGACGACGTCGCCATCACCGTCGTCACCGGCCGCAGCGGGCTGATCAAGAAGACGTCCAGCGGCAAGCCGAGACGTCGCCACATGTGGGAAGAGCTGCGAGCGGGCCGTCTCAAAGACGCGCGCGTCCTCGAGACGGCCCACGTCACGACCGGGAGGCCCGTGTGATCCTCAGCGAGGACTATCTGCAGAACCTGCTCGACAAGACCATTCCGCGGATCCACTCCGTCGCCAACTGCGCCGTGGTCCTCGAGGGTTCGATCGCCGAGGGCTTCGGCAACTCCTCGTCCGACATCGACTTCCTGCTCATCGCCGACAGCGACGCCGACCTGCCCACCATGCCCTCGCTCCTGTTCCTGGACGGGCGGCGGGTCGAGGTCAGGACCCGCTCCGTGCGGCAGCTCGCCGAGCAGTTCTCCGCGATCACCACCGACACCCACGGCCACGTGGGCGCCATCCCGGAGGACCTGCTGAACCGCTGTCAGCGTCTGCTGCGCAGCTTCCCGCTGCGCAATCCGGACCTGGTGGCGAAGGTCAAGGGGCTGATGTCCCTCGACGACTTCCAGGACACCATGCGGGAGTGGTGGGCACACCACGCACGCCAGTCGATCCGCTACGCGCTCGCCCTGCGGGAACTCGGCCAGGACGAGGACGCCGCGGCGTGGACCGAGGCCGGTCTGCTGCAGGCCGTGAAGTCCTGGGCGGCGGGGCGGGGAGAGACCTATCTGGAGCCGAAGTGGCTGCCCATGCAGCTGGACCGGGTCGGTGACCAACCGCTGGGTGACCGGTACCGGATGCTCGCCTCGCTGGACGCGTCGGGTCTCAACCCCGCCGAGTACATCACCGCGGGCGCCCGGCTCACGGCCGACCTAGGGGTGGCGGGCGCGGAACCCGACTCCGAGCGGATCACCGTGGCCCGGGCCACCGGGGTGACCACCTGGCAGACCGGCGACCGTGTGCACGTCGTACGCGACAAGCGGGACGTGTTCGTCCTCGGCGACCGGGCGGCGCGGGCCTGGCGTTCGGTCGTCTTCGGCCGGCCCCTGGGGAACGTCCTGGCCGCGGCGCAGGCGTCAGGAGCGTCGCAGGCGGGCCCGCTGATCGCCCAGTTCGTCCGGTTCGGCCTGGTGAAGGTGGCCTGGAAGGGTGACGGCCCGATCGTCCCCGCCATGCCGCTGGCGGCCCCCTCCGGCCCCGTCACACCGCCACCGGGTGTCGCGCGGCCCATCGTCACCGTGGGCGGGGCGGCGGTCGGCGGCGAGGAGGGCATCGATCTCGTGCCCATGCCCGCCCGCCGGTTCAGCGCCGCCGCGATGACCCTGGTGTGGTCCAACGTGCTGGTGGAGAACGCCCGTGAGGACCTCACCGGCGCCCTGGACCGCGAGCAGTGGAGCGTCGCCGAACTCAGCGCCCGGAGGGTGCTGCGGGCCGCGCTGCGCGGCGTCCTCAGCGCCTACGGAGTCAACCCGCTGCCGCCGGACTCCGAGGTCGTCCGCAGACTGTCCCTCCTCCCTGAGGGGGCCCGCACCGACGAGATCCGGGCCAGGGCCCGGCACCTCGCGACGCTCACGATCGCGTCCGGGGCCCAGGGCGGCGCGGCGCTCACCGCGCTGGACGACTTCGTCGCCCTGGTCCGGCACACGGTCGGCGCGCACAGCTTCCCGTCCTCCTTCGACTCCTCGGACGGATGGCGGCAGACCTTGGAGATCGGCTACGACTGGCTGCGCCTCGGCGCCCACCTCGACGCGGACCTGCCCATCGACGAGGCGAGCGATCTGCTGTCCAGCGGTGGCGCGCAACCGCATCTCGCCACCACCTGACGCTGAGGGAGGAACGTTGACGTCAAGCACCAGCACGCCATCGCTGAACGAGGACGAGACGCGGAGCAAGGTGTACGCGATCGTGGGCGCGATGGCGCCCGCGGGGGACGCCGCCCTGGCCGACGACACCGCGCTCATCGCGGACCTGGCCTATGACTCGCTCCGGCTCATCGAGCTGACGCTGGCGCTGGAGGAGGGCTTCGGGCTCGGGGAGCTCGCCCAGGAGAGGACCGCCACGGTCACCACGCTCGGCGACATCGTCCGCCTGGTGACCGAAGCACGGCGAGAGGCCGAGGCGCGACGGGACACCGATGCGCGACGGGAGACCGAAGCGCGGCGAGCGGAGACGGGCCGATGACGGAGCGCTTGAGGATTCTGGTGACCGGCGGGGCCGGGCTGGTCGGCGCGGAGGTCACCGCCCGGCTGGTGGCGGCCGGGCACCAGGTCACCGCCCTGGTCCACCACCAGCCGGTGGTCATACGCAACGACGGCACCCCACTGGAGCCGGACGCCGTCACCTGCCTGCCGGGCGATGTGACCAAGCCCCGGCTCGGCCTGCCCGAAGCCGCGTACCGGGCGCTGGCCGCCGGTGGCCTCGACCGGATCGTGCACTGCGCCGCGATCACCGACTTCGGCCTCCCGGACGAGGTCTACCAGGCGGTCAACGTGGACGGCACCGCCCACGTCCTGGAGTTGGCCCGCGCCGGCGGTGTGCCTCTCGTGCACGTGGGAACCGCCTATGTGTGCGGTGAGCGCGACGGGCTGATCCGGGAGACGGAGCTGGACGAGGGGCAGCGGCTCGCCAACGCCTACGAGGACAGCAAGTTCCGGGCCGAGACCCTGGTGCACAAGGCCCAGGCCGACGGGGTGCGGGCCGCGATCGTCCGCCCCAGCATCGTCGTCGGCGACGAGCGCACCGGCGTGGTGCGCGACTACAAGAACATCTACGTCGTCCTCAAGCTGGCCACCGAGGGCAAGGTGCGCTCCATCCCCGGCCAGTACGAGGCGCGCCTCGATCTGGTGCCCGTGGACTATGTGGCGGACATCATCACCGAGGTCACCCACCGGTTCGAGGAGGCGGCGGGCCGGACCTTCCACGCGGTGGGCGCACCGCTGACGCTGCGGGACTTCTCGGACGTGATGGCCGAGTACCCGCCGTTCCACGTGCCGCGGTTCGTCCCCCCGACGAGCTTCGACGCCCAGCGGCTGCCCCGCCGGGAGCGGGCGTACTACGAGCGTGTCATGACGCTCTACGAGAGCTACTTCCGGCGCCGGACGCGTTTCGACGACTCCCACACGGCGGGCCTGGCCACCCGCAGGCCACCGGCGGACGGGCAGGACTTCCTGCGCACGCTGATCGACCACTGCCTGGAGACGGGCTATCTGGGCGCACCGGCGGCCGACGCCACCGAGGTCCTGGCCCGGCTGAACATATCGGCCCCGGACACGACCCCCACGGCGAACGGGACCGGTCCGACCGCGAGCGATGGGAACGGAGCCGGCCGATGACCGACGACACGACGAACGACCGGCCCTTCGGGGACGACATATCCCCGGCCCTCAGCTGCGATCCGCGCAAGCGCGTCCTCTTCGGCTCCGACACCTACTTCCTGGAGAGCGTCGAGCAGCTCGCCACCCTCACCGCCGACGTCGACGGCTTCC
This sequence comes from Streptomyces sabulosicollis, assembly GCF_016103465.1. Taxonomy (GTDB): domain Bacteria; phylum Actinomycetota; class Actinomycetes; order Streptomycetales; family Streptomycetaceae; genus Streptomyces; species Streptomyces sabulosicollis. Next base: position 38,850 of record NZ_JAEEAP010000004.1, on the reverse strand, counting down.
TCCACTGGCACGCCGCGCTGCTGCTCAAGCCGGACGCCGTGGTCAGCAGGCAGCTGCCGACCACGGTGGACTGGCTGGCCCGGGAGGGCTTCAGGATCGTGGCCGCGGAACGCACCCGGCTCACCCCCAACACCGTGCGGGCGCTGTGGTACTTCCAGTGGAACCTGGCCACCCCGGAGCGCCGCCGTCTCGCCGATCTGTTCACCGACACCTGCGACGCGGTGGTGCTCGTGGTGCGTCGGGACGATGACGGAGCCGAGCATCCGCCGGTGGCGCCGGCGTCGGTCGTCCTGACCGAGCGGAAGGGCCCGACCGACCCTCGGGCCCGGGTCCCCGGCCAGCTCCGCTACGAGACCGGCCGCTACAGCTATCTGCTCAACCTCGTCCACACCCCCGACGAACCCGCCGATGTGGCACGGGAGTTGGGCATCTACTTCGACGCCGCGCTCCGGCGGCGGGTCTACGCCTCCGCCCTGGCGGGCGAGGACCAGTCGGCCCGAGCGCGTGAGCTGGGCGAGCGGTTGCACGCCGAGGTGCCCGAGCGTGACCTCTCCTTCGAACCGGCCACCGAGCGGCTCAAGCGGGCCGTGGCGGAGGCTGAGGCATCCCTCGCCCCCGGCGCCGTCCGGGACGAGCTGCGCGCGGCCCGGCTCGCCGCCCGGGACCAGGAAGGTTACCGGCGGCTGCTCGAAGCCGTCTGGCGGGCGCGGCTGCCGGTCGACGCCTGGGACACGGTGATCGTGGGCTCACACGTTCTGCCGATGAAGCGCAAGGGGCTGGCTCCCGTGCTCGGCGGGGTCAGCGTGTCCGACTGGCACCACCACCTGGCGCGGTCGGCGGTTCGGTAACACGGAGGGGGAAGCATGGACACGGTGGAATTCAGCCAGACGGTGCCGCGGGAGCTCGTCCACCGGCTGAGTCTGACCGAGGTGTTCCTGACCGGCGTGCTCGCCCGGGACGAGGACACCCTCGACATCGGGGTGCAGATACCCCGCTCACACGCCTTCTACCGGGACACGGCGGGCTGCCGCCACGTCTACGACCCGATGGTCCTGGTGGAGGCCGTCCGGCAGTCGCTCCTCATGCTGGGCCACGATCTGTTCGAGAGGCCGTTCGGCACGAAGTTCATCCTGCGGGACATCGCCCTGCGCGACGCGGACATCACCGCGTTCGCGGTCCGCGACGTGCCCACCGAGGTGGTGCTGCGCTGCCGCATCGTGCGCCGTTTCCGTGGCCGGGAGGGCCTGAAGGGGGCGCGGCTGTCCTACAGCGCGCTGATCGGCGCCCGCGTGGCGGCCACGCTGGACGGCTCCATGTCCTGGCTGACGCCCGCCGAATGGCAAGCGACGCGCGAGGAAGTGCGTGCCACGCTGGGGCTGCCGGCCCAGGCCGGGTTCACGGCCTGTGAGCCGGGGCCGCGGATCGGGGAGGCCCTGGTCGACCGCAGGGACGCCGCGAACGTGGTCATCTCCCCGCTGGAGCTCCGCCTGGCGCCCGGCGGGGGCGGGACGGGGACCGCGCGACTGCTCGTCGACACGGGCCACCCGGTGCTGTTCGACCACCCCCTGGACCATGTCCCCGGCATGCTGACCCTCGAGGCGTTCCGGCAGCTGAGCATCGCCACCGCCGTGGAAACCGGGGCGCTGCCGTCGGCGGCGGCCGTCCTCACGGGACTGAGGGCGCGCTTCACCGGCTTCGGCGAGCTGGATCTGCCGATCACCTGTGAGAGCGTCCCGGTGGAAGGCGACGGGACGAGCGCCGTTCTGCGCTGTGCCATGAAACAGGCCGGACACACCATCGCCGACGGCGAACTGCGCCTCGCACCGGCCCCCGTGGAAGCGCGGCCGATATGACCGCCGCGCCCTGCACCCTCGATCACCCCATGTCCGGGAGACGGTGGCAGCGTTGAGCGACGTCCTGACCGCTTCCCGGGTGCCGGCCCGGCTGGGCCGTTTCGTCCTGCGGATGTTCCGCCCGCAGATCTACGTCACCTACGGCGTGCTGTGGACCCTGACCCTGGAGGGCTCGGCCGAGGCACTCTCCGGGCCCTCCTCGCACTGGACGCCCTCCGGAGCGACCGCGGTGCGCGCGGTGAGCGTGGTGCTGGCCCTGCTGTTCGCCCGTATGGTCGATGAGCAGAAGGACCTGGAGTACGACCGCCGGCACAACCCGGACCGGCCCCTGGTGACGGGCGCCATCACGGTGGCGGAGCTGCGCGGCGCCATGGCGCTGATCACCGTACTCGTCGTCGTGCTCAACGCACTCGTCTCGGCCCTCTCCGTGCTGCTGATCCTGCTCGCCCTGGGATACACGCTGTTCCTGGTCGCGCTGGAACGCTGGTCGCCGCGGATCGGCGAGGCGCTCATCGCCAACCTCCTCGTCAGCTACCCGGTGCAGCTGCTGCTCTCCGTCTACCTCTACCTCTCGCTGCTGACCGGCGACGCGATCGACGGTGACCGGCGGGCCCTCCCGCTGATGGCCATGTTCGCCTGCGCCTTCCTCCAGTTCGAGTTCGCGCGGAAGACCGAATGGCGGCGGGACCCGGAGGCACGGCTGTACTCGGAGGTGCTCGGCCCGCGCGGCAGCGCGGCCGTGTGCCTCGCTCTGGCCGCGGGCGCGGTCGCACTCGGGCTCCTGCTCTTCGGGACGCGGGGTCTCCTGCCGGCGGTGAGCATCGTCCTCCCCGCGCTCGGCGCCTGGCGCTTCCTCGTGCGCCGACAGCCGTCCGGGCTGATGCTCCCGGCGATGGGCTTTGTGCTCTTCTTCAACCTGCTGTGTTTCTACGGGTCCACAGCGATCGCGATCGGACGGTGAGAGAGGTGCGGCCGGTGATCATCGACGGGGTGCGGATCTTCGACGGGACAGCGATGCTGGGCCCCGGGGCGGTGGAGTTCGCCGACGGGGTCATCACACGCGTCCTGACCGAGCCCGCCGCGGCTTCGGACGCGTCGGCGCCGGCCGAGGTGATCGACGGAACGGGCCTGACGCTGCTGCCCGGTCTGATCGACGCGCATACGCATGTGTTCGGCGCAGAGAGCAATCTCGGACTGGCGCTGGCCTTCGGCGTGACCACCGAGCTGGACATGTTCATGGGGCCCCCGGAGCTCACCCAGGCCCTGTGCTCGGCGGCCGCCGAGCGTGCCGACCTCGCCGATATGCGCAGCTCGGGGCTGGTGGCGAGCGCGCCCGGAGGGCATCCCGGCCACGCCATGCCGCTCCTGCCGACGGTGGCCGGACCTGATGAGGCCGACGCGTTCGTGGCGGCGCGACAGGCGGAGGGCGCACACTTCATCAAGATCATCGTGGATGACGGCGCGAACCACGGGATGTCGCTGCCCGCCCTGGACGGGGCGACCGTGACGGCGCTCGCCGGCGCCGCGCGGCGCCGGGGCCTGCTCACCGTGGCCCATGTGTCCGCCGGATGGTCCGCGCGACTCGCCCTGGACAGCGGTGTGGACATGCTGACCCACCTGCCGCTGGAGGCGGCTCTGGACGACGCGTTCGTCAGCCGGACCGCGGACGAGCGGCGGGTCGTCATCCCCACCCTGGCCATGCTGGAGGTGTCCGCCCCCAAGACCTCCTCCCCGTCCCGCACGGGACGCTCGCTGGCGGACGATCCGCGCATCGCCGACTACCTCCCCGAGCACGCCCGTACCGCGATCGCGGAAGGTCACGAGGGCCTCTGCGTGGAGAAGGCGTCCCCCGAGCACGACTTCACCCACGCCCTGGCGAGCGTGGCCCGTCTGCACCGGGCAGGCGTGCCCGTGCTGGCGGGGACCGACACCAACTACCTGCCGGACCGCGCCTGCCCGGTCGTCCACGGCGCCAGTCTCCACGCCGAGCTGGCCCTCCTCGTCCAGGCCGGACTGACTCCCGCGGAGGCGCTCACGGCGGCGACCTCGGCCCCCGCCGCGCACTTCGGTCTGGCCGACCGCGGAGTGATCGCGCCGGGACGCCGCGCGGACCTCGTCCTCGTCGAGGGCGACCCCACACAGGACATCACCCGCACCCGGTCGATCGCGGCGATCTGGCGCGGCGGTGTCCGCCTCGACCGCGAGGCGTACCGCGGGCGCACTGCCTGATGAGCCGGAACGGCAGGCTCGTGCGCGGACACGACCCGCTGATGAGCGGGAGAGAAGACAGGACACACCACCACCCGAAGCGGAGGACCACGTGACCGACGGACACGAGCGCCTGGCGGGGGTCAGCAGCACCGCGCTGTTCGTGGGCATCACCCGCGCGAACGAGAGCCGGCGACCGGGCCGACTGTTCGAGGACACCCTGGCCACACGTTTCGTCGAGGCCGCGGGCGCCGAGCAGCAGGCGGTCTGGACCGAGGGGCAGGGAAGGCTGTTCACCGAGGCCATGGGCGACTACTTCGCCCTGCGCACCCGGTACTTCGACGACTACTTCGTCCAGGCGTCCGCGGCGGGCTGCCGTCAGGCGGTCCTGCTCGCGGCGGGCCTGGACACCCGCGCCTTCCGGTTGCACTGGCCGGACGGGACACGCCTCTTCGAACTGGACCAGCCCGATGTGCTCGGCTTCAAGGAGCAGGTCCTCCGGGGTGAAGAGCCGCGCTGCGAGCGCGAGGTGATCGCGGCCGACCTGCGGGACGACTGGCCCTCCCTGCTGGCGAAGCAGGGCTTCCGCGAGGACGTGCCGACGGCCTGGCTGGTCGAGGGGATACTCGTCTACCTGACCGAGCGCGACGCGGACCAGCTGCTCGACCGGATCACCGCGCTGTCCGCGCCGGGCAGCCACCTCGGGGTGGAACACGTCACCCGGTCGATGGTGAACACCGACCAGGCCCAGGAGGCGGCGTCGGCCTCACCGGAGGGCATCATGGGCATGCTGTCCTCCCTGTGGAGGAACGAGATGACGCGGCCGCCCGCCGACTGGCTCGCGGACCACGGCTGGAGCGCCGCGGAGGAACTCCTCACCGACCTGGCGGAGCGCCACGACCGCCCCGTGCCCCCGGCCTTCGACCCGGCCCTCCCCGGCACGGGCCGCGTCCGCCTGCTGACGGCCGACCGCTGACCGGAGCCACCGCCGGCCGACCGCCTTGACTTCAACTCAGCTTGAACTTCTACGGTCGATCCCCTCGTCAACCGAGTTCACGAAACGACGGAGGGACCGGCCATGGAGTACTCCCACAGCGACGCCGAACTGCTGAGACAGCCCATCGGGTACTGGAGCTGGGCGGCCTACAAGGCCGTGGTCAGCCGCGTCCAGGCCGCTCTCGCCGGGATCGGCACCACCCAGCCACAGTGGTGGGTCATCGCGCAGGTCGCGCGCGCCGACACCGTGAAGACCCGGGGTGAGGTGTCCGGCCTCCTCCGCGGCTATCTCGACGCCGGACCGGAGGTCATGGAGGCGGAGATCGACCGGACCATCGCCCTGGGCTGGATCACCGAGGACGCGGAGGGACGCCTGGGTATCACGGCGGAGGGCCGGGCCTTCTACGACAAGGCCGCGGCCCTCCAGGACGAACTGGGGGCGGAGCGGCACGCGGGCATCTCCGACGAGGAGTACCTGACGACCCTCAAGGTGCTGCAGCGCTTCATCCACAACACGGGCGGGCACGCCTGGCACCACTAGACTCCGGTGCCCTTCGACCAGGGTGCGTCGGCCCGGAGGTGCCATGTCCTCAGCGGGCCGGCGGCTGCCGGGCCCCTCACCGGCCCGGCCAGACGGTCCCCCAGCAGTAGTTCCACCTCGGCTTCGCGGGCCGAGGACCTGGACGAGGCCGAGGCGCGGCTGCTGGAACTGGGCGCGGGCACGCCGGATCACCAGCCGGGTGGGGACAGATGGCGGCTCTCCACCGGCGAGCCCGGCCAAGGGCGCGGGTGTTCCGGGCGGGTCCCCCCGCCCGGAACACCCGCGACGCCGGAGCGGCGGAGCGCTCACGTGCTGATCAGTACGTGGCGGTCAGGATGTTCAGGACGTGGGTCGGGTCGGGCGGCAGCGGATTGTTCTTCGTCACCGCGTCCGCCACCGCCCCGGCGGCGATGGAGGGCAGCATGGCGCGGTCGGCGCCGAGCGTCCTCAGGGGCCGCTTCACCTCGACGGCGCCCGCGATCTCGCGCACCCCTTCGATGGCCGCCCGCGCCCAGTCCCCGTCGGCGGGCGGTGCGAGACGCATGGCACGTGCCACCTGTTCGTAGGCGCCCTGCGCGGCGGGGGCGTTGAACTCCATCACCTCCTCGAGGACGGCGGCGAGGGCGACGCCGTGGGGGGTGCCGGTGTGTGCGGTCAGCGCGTGGCCGATGCCGTGGACGAGCCCGAGCCCGGAGAGGGTGAGCGCCTGGCCCGCGAGATGGGCTCCCAGCATCAGTTCGGCACGGGCGTCGAGGTCCGAGCCGTTCCGGTACGCGGCGGGCAGGGCGCGGCTGACCATGGCCACGGCCTGGGTGGCATAGGCGGTGGAGATCGGGTTCGCGCCGCGCGAGGCGAGCGACTCGATGCCGTGCACAAGGGCGTCGATACCGGTGGCGGCGGTGGCCGGAGCGGGCAGGCCCAGGGTGAGCTCCGGGTCGAGCAGCGCGATGCGGGGCTTCACCGACGGGTGGCCGATGTACACCTTGCGGCAGGCGGCGGTGTCCTCGATGACCCCGAAGCCGTTGGTTTCGGCGCCGGTGCCGGAGGTGGTGGGGATCGCCACGAGCGGCAGCCCGTCGCCCGCCTCCCAGAGGTCGTCGGCGTCGGCGGCCGTGGCGCTCGGGTTGCCGACCAGCAGGGCGATGCCCTTCGCCGCGTCGAGCACGGAGCCACCGCCGAGGGCGACGACCGTGGCGGTGCCGAACGCACGGGCCCGTGCGGCACCCGCGTCGACGTTGGAGGTGGAGGGGTTGGGCGCCACTTCGTCGTAGACGGCGTGCTCCAGCCCGGCGGCCTCAAGAGCCTTGAGGACCGGCTCGAGAACACCCGCGGCGCGCAGGCCGTGGTCGGTGACGACGAAGGCGCGATCGTGTCCGGTCGCCGCGATCAGTGCGGGGAGCCGGCCGATACGGCCGGGACCGAACTCGATGCGGCAGGTGGGGTCGATGCTCAGCGGTGTGGGACCGCCGGGCCCGGAGGAGGTCATGGGGTGCGGCTCCTGGCGTCGTGGGGCGGGGTGGCGTTCGCTCGTTCTCAGACCGCGACGGTCGCGCCGGCCGGCGCGGTGGCCGGGGCGGCCAGCCGGAACTCCCGCCCGGCGAGGGCCTCGTAGAGGCGGACGGGGCTCATCTCTCCCGCGAGATCGCCGTGCTCGGTCCTGGAGCGGCGGAAGATCTGCTCGACCACCGCCGACAGCTCGGTGGGCACGCCCAGGTCGCGGCCGAGGTCGATGGCGAGGCCGAGGTCCTTGCAGGCGAGGACCATGGCGAAGGAGTCGTCGTAGTCGCCGTCGGTGAGGACGCGGATGAAGTCGTGCTCCAGGAAGTAGGACGCGGCGGAGCTCTTGAGCAGGGAATCACGCAGCAGACCGAGGTCGACGCCGGCCCTGGCGCCCATCGCGAACACCTCCGACGTGGCCACGAGCTTGCTGAACCACAGCAAGTTGAGCAGCAGCTTGACCGTGTAACCGGCGCCGAGCGGGCCGACGTGCAGGATGCGCTGCGGGTCGCCCATCGCCTCCAGCGCGGGCAGCGCGGCCCGGAAGTCGTCCTCGGCGCCGCCGACGAAGATCTGCAGGGTGCCGGCCTCGGCGCCGTGCGACATCCCGCAGACGGGCGCGTCGAGTCGGCGCACCTTCTGGGCGTCCAGCACCTCGGTGGCGACCCGTTCGGCGGCCGCCGGGGTCGAGGTCGACATGTCGACCCACAGGGCGCCCGGCGCCAGGGCCGCGGCGGCGCCACCCCGCAGCAGTACGTCCTCGACGACGCGCGGGGTCGGCAGGCTGGTGATCAGCAGTTCCACGCCGTCCGCGCACCCGGCGGGCGTCTGGGCCCATGCGGCGCCGAGCGCGAGATGCTCGGCGGCGGCCTCGGGCCGGATGTCGTGCACGGTGACCTGGTGTCCCGCCTGGATCAGGTGGCGGGCCATGTGGCGGCCCATGTTGCCCAGGCCGATGAAACCGATCCGCATCGTTGTCCTCGCTGTGGTGAGAAGAGAAGAAAGGGAGAGAGGGGCGTGGTGGAGGCGACGGTGAACCGTGTCCGGTTCAGGCCAGGTTGACCCAGGTGGTCTTGAGCGCGGTGTACGCCTCCAGTGCGTGCAGGGACTTGTCACGGCCCGCGCCGGTGGACTTGAAGCCGCCGAACGGGGTGATGACATCGCTGGCGTCGAAGGTGTTGATCCAGACCGTCCCGGCCCGCAGCCGCTGGGCGGCGCGGTGGGCGACGGCCACGTCACGGGTCCAGACGGAGGCGACGAGCCCGTAGTCGCTCTCGTTGGCCAGCCGGATCCCCTCGTCGGCGTCGCCGTCGTAGGACACGACGGCCAGGACCGGTCCGAAGATCTCCCGCTGGGCGACGGCGGAAGTGTTCACCACCCCGTCCAGGACGGTCGGTTCGAGATAGCTGCCACCCGACTCGGTGAGGGTGCGGCCACCGCCGAACAGCACGGTCGCCCCGTCCTTCACGCCACGCTCGATGTGGCCGAGGACCGTGGCCAGCTGGTTCTCGTCGACCAGGGGGCCCATGACGGTGGCCGGGTCGAGCGGGTCGCCCACCCGGAAGGTGTCCGCGGTGATCCGGCGCACGGCGTCCAGGAGCCGGTCCTTGACGGAGGCGTGGACCACGACGCGGGAACCGGCGTTGCAGGTCTGCCCGGCGTTGTAGAAGATGCCCCAGGCCACGGCCGACGCGGCGGCCTCGATGTCGGCGTCCTCCAGCACGAGCTGGGGCGACTTGCCACCCGCCTCGACCGCCACCTGCTTGCCGTTGGACTCGCCCGCGTACACCTGGAAGAGCCGGGCCACCTCCACCGAGCCCGTGAAGGCGATCTTGTCCACCTCGGGGTGGCGGCCCAGCGCCTGTCCGGCGACCTCGCCGCGCCCGGGAACGACGTTGAACACCCCGTCCGGCAGACCCGCCTCGGTGGCGAGGGCGGCCAGGCGCAGGGCGGCCAGGGACGTCTGCTCGGCGGGCTTGAGCACCACGCTGTTGCCGGTGGCCAGGGCCGGGCCCAGCTTCCAACTGGCGATCAGCAGCGCGTAGTTCCACGGGATGACCGCGCCGATGACGCCCAGGGGCTCCCGGGTGATCAGGGCGAGCGCGTCCCTGGGGGTCGGCGCCACCTCGTCGTAGGTCTTGTCGATGGCCTCGGCGTACCAGGCGATGGTCTCGGCGGCCTTGTCCACGTCGATCCGCACGGACTCGGTGATGGGCTTGCCCATCTCCAGGGTGTCGAGGAGGGCCAGCTCCTCGGCGTTCGCCCGGATCAGGTCGGCCCAGCGCAGCAGGACGCGCTTGCGCTCCCTGGGCGGGAGGTCACGCCAGCGTCCGTCCTCGAAGGCGCCGCGCGCACTGCGTACGGCACGGTCCACGTCCTCGGCGCCGCCCGCCCGCACCTTGGCGAGCACCGCGCCGTCGCGCGGCGAGAGGCTGGTGATGGTGTCACCGGAGAGCGCCTCGGTGAAGCGGCCGTCGATGAACGGCCGGGTCTCGAAGGTCAGTTGCTCGGCCGCGGCCAGCCACTGGCCGTGGTTGCGGGAGAGCAGGGCGTCGATGCCGTGCGTCATGTGATCCTCCACCGGTCGATCGCGTCTTCGTCGAGCTCGATGCCGAGGCCCGGCCGCGCGGGCACCTCGAGGTCGCCGTCGCCGCCCACCCGCACCGGGTCGGCGAGCATGAAGTCCCGGCGCTCCGGGGTCCACCCGGGCGGGTCGTAGGGGAACTCGAAGAACGGGCCGCCGCCGACTCCCGCCGCCACGTGCAGATTGGCGAGCACACCGATGCCGTTGGTCCAGCTGTGCGGGGTGAAGTGGCGGTGCTTGAGCTGCGCCACTTCCGCCAGGGTGCGCGCGCGGTGCATGCCGATCGCGAGCACCACGTCCATCTGGTAGATGTCGAGGGCGTCCTCGTCGAGGTAGCGCAGCAGTTCGGTGGGGGAGTGGTGCATCTCGCCCGCGGCGATCCGCACTCCGGGGTTCTCCGCCCGCAGGAGCTTGAAGCCCGCCACGTCGCAGTAGGGCAGCGGCTCCTCGACCCAGAACACGTCGAGTTCGGCCAGCCGGGCGATGATCTTGCGGGTGCGGGCGAGATCGGTGGCGCCCGCCGTGTCGCCCGCCATGCGCCACGACTGGTTGAGATCCACCATGATCTCGAAGTCCGCGCCCAGCTCCTCGCGCACCGCGCGGACGGCGGCGATCCCCTCGTCCACCCGGTTGCGGTCGATGCGGATCTTCATGGCGCGGAAGCCCGCCTCACGGACCTTCAGCGCGGTGGCCACGCGCTCCTCGGGCGATTTGAGCTCACCGCAGGAGGCGTAGGCGGGCAGCTTCTTGGCCGCGTTGCCGAACAGCTCCGCCACCGGGCGGCCGTGGACCTTGCCGATGATGTCCCACAGCGCCGCCTCCAGCGGCCAGTAGTGGGCGCCGTGGAAGTTCGCGGTCTCGATGGCCTTGACATGCCGGGTGATGTCCAGTGGGTCCTCGCCGACGAACAGATGCTTGTAGGTGTCGAAGCCGTCCATGAGATCACCGGAGCCGATACCGGTGATCCCCTCGTCGGTGTGGACACGGACGATCGTCGCGTCGAAGTGGCGCCGTGGCTCGGGGTCCCAGGCGGCCCGGAACGGTGGGTCCAGCTCCAGCCGCAGCCGGTCCAGGGTGATGTCCGTGATCTTCATCGGGCGAGCGCCCCGGAGGCGGGGGCGTAGAACGGGTTGGCCGGGCCTTCCTCGGCGGCCGCGAGGACATCGGCCACGGTCGGGGTGGCGTTCACCGCGGCGCGCACCGCTTCGTACGCGGCCGAGCGCTGGTTGCGGAAGGACACGTCCAGGTCGTCGACCGCGGGGTTCACCCAGATCGCGGCGATGATCAGCAGGTCATCGGCCTCCTCGGCGGGCAGCAGACCGTCCCGGACCGCGTCCGTGACGCCCTGCGCCAGACCGGCCTGGGCGGAGCCCCACGTGGCGCGCTGGTGCAGCTCGCCCTCCGCGGCGGCCTTCGTCACGAACAGCGTCAGCGGCTTCACCGGAACCGAGGGCCGCACGATCGTCAGGAACGGGACGTGTCCGGCACTGGGTGTGGCCAGCGCCGTGGCCCAGGCCGTCTCGACGGGGCCGCCCTTGCGTCCGATCACGACGTTCGTGTGCGCGGCGTTGGCACCCTCCCCGACGAAGGACTCGCCGATGAGGGCGGTCGGGGCAAAAGGCGATGGCATGGGATCTCCTGGATCTCCGGGAGCGGGGAATCGGCGGACCGAGGGGATGAACCTCGCATTCACCGCAGTTCATCAGGTCCGATGCGGCGAATCTAGAACCGCCGCCACCCCCTCGCAAGGCACCCACTGGAATCGAAATGCCGGTTGCTCTCCCGACAACCCGGCGGCTGACCTGGGGGTTCCCTGGGGCCCGCCTTTAGGATGGCGCGCGTGACGAACCTCCCCCCTCGCGGCACCGGCGGCCCCGAGGACCCCGCCGATCCGCATGGCGCGGGCCCCGGTGCCGCCTTCTCCGGCCCCGGAGACACCGCCGCCCCGCGCGGCCATGGGCTGCGCCGTGACATCGACCTGCTGGAAGCGCTCGCCTCCGACGAGGCCCAGAACGCCGGCGGGCTCGGCGTCGTACGCCTGGCGCAGTTGGTGGGCCGGGAGAAGACCCAGGTCTCGCGGGCCCTCAAGGCCCTGGCCGCCGCGGGGATCGTGGAACGGGACCCCGACACCCTGGAGTACCGGCTGGGCTGGCGGCTCTTCTCGCTCGTGGCCAGGACCTCGCAGAACCGGCTGGTGCGCATGGCCGAGCCGGTGATGCACGCGCTGTCGGCGGACGTGGAGGAGACCAGCCATCTGTGTGTGCTGAGCGACCGCGAGGTGCTCACCCTGCTGTCGGTCTCCGGACACTCCTTCCGCGTCCATGGCTGGGAGGGGCGCGGAGTGCCCGCGTGGCAGACCTCGGCCGGGCGGGTGCTGCTGGCCGATGCCACCCCCGACGAGCTGTACGTGCGCTTCGGCGCCACCTCGACCCCGCCGATTCCCGAGCTGTGGGCGCTGATCCAGGAGGCGTCGCGTCAGGGCTACGCGAGGGTGAGCGAGGAGTTCGAGGCAGGACTGGTCGGGGTCTCGGCACCCGTGCGCGACTTCCGGGGACGGGTCGTGGCGGCGATCAACATCTCGGCGCCCAAGTCCCGGCTCGGTGACCGCCTGGACCAGGCGGGCCGCACCACCGCCAAGGCGGCGGCACGCGTCTCCGCGCTGCTGGGCTGGGAGCCGCGGCACACGCCGTTTCCCCGGGCACGGCTCACCTGAGGGGATCCGGGCCGGTTGGCCCCCGGCCCGTCCCCTCCCTGTCGCGTGCGGTGAGTTGCCCTGACAGCAACCCCCATTGCGATCCGAGAAGCGGCCTTGTCGGCCGTATGACGCGCTCGTAAATTCACCGCGAACCGGACCAGCCCCCGTTCGGAACGGAGAAAAGAGCAGCTCATGAACCTCCCCGGGATGGAAACCCTCGCCAAGGCACCGTTCGCGGAAGGCGATGTGTTCATCGCCGGCCGCTGGTGCGCGGCCGAGGACGGACGGACGTTTCCCGTGCACGACCCGGCCACCGCGGAACTGATCCGCGAGGTGTCCGCGGCGAGCCCGGGCGACGCCGTGGCGGCGGTCGACGCGGCCCAGGAGGCCGCCGCCGGGTGGCGGGCGACGCCACCGCGCCGTCGCTCGGAGGTGCTGCACACCGCCTTCGCGCTGATGCGCGAGCACACCGACACGCTCGCCCGGCTGATCGTCCTGGAGAACGGCAAGGCACACCGGGACGCGGTGGCCGAGGTCGGTTACGCGGCGGAGTTCTTCCGCTGGTTCGCCGAGGAGGCGGTACGGATCGGCTCGTCGTTCGGCGACGCGCCCGGTGGCGGCTTCCGCCACGTCGTACGCAGGCACCCGGTGGGCGTCACCGCCTTCGTCACCCCGTGGAACTTCCCGGCCGCGATGGCCACCCGGAAGATCGCCCCGGCCCTCGCCGCCGGCTGTCCGGTGCTCCTCAAACCGGCCCCGGACACCCCGCTCACCGCCCTCGCGATCGCCGCCCTGATGAGCGAGGCGGGCCTGCCCGACGGGTTGCTGAACGTGCTGCCCACCGACCGCGCGCCCGAGGTGGTCTCCGGCTGGCTCCGCGACGAGCGGGTCCGCAAGTTCTCCTTCACCGGCTCCACCGCCACCGGCCGGAAACTCCTGGAGCAGGCGGCCGCGAACGTCGTCAACGTGACCATGGAACTGGGCGGCAACGCCCCCTTCATCGTCCTCGAGGACGCCGATGTCGACGCCGCGGTGCGCGGTGCGATGGACGCCAAGATGCGGGGCGGCGGCGAGGTCTGCATCGCCGCCAACCGGTTCTACGTCCATCGGTCCGTCGCCGCCGAGTTCACCGAGAAGTTCGCGGCGGCCATGACCGTGGTACGCGCCGGATCGGGTCTGGAGGAGGGCGTCACCCTCGGCCCGATGATCAACCGGACCGCCGTGGAGTCCATCCGGTCCCTGGTCGACGACGCGGTGGGGCGGGGCGCGAAGGTCGCCGCGCGGGGCAGCGTCCCCGAGGGCCCCGGTTGCTACCATCCGGCGACCGTCCTGGTGGACGTCCCCGAGGACGCCCGGATCATGAACGAGGAGGTGTTCGGGCCGGTCGCGCCCCTGGCCACCTTCACCGACGAGGACGAGCTGGTGTCCCGGGCCAACGCCACGGTGCACGGTCTCGCCTCGTACATCTACTCGCGCGACGTGGCCCGGGCCCTGCGCATCGCCGAACGCCTGGAGAGCGGCATGGTCGGCCTCAACCGTGGACTGCTCTCCGACCCGGCGGCGCCCTTCGGCGGCGTCAAGCAGTCGGGTCTGGGCAGGGAGGGCGGCCGCGAAGGCATCGAGGCGTTCCTGGAAACGCAGTACATCGCCCTCGACTGGCCGACCGGCTGACTCCCCTCCTCCCGCCACCTTCCCCCGGGGTCGCGTTCTCCCCCTCCCAGTAAGGACCCGCGCATGGCAACGACGCCTGTGACCGAGCACGACGAGCCCAGCACACCGCCGGGCGCACCCGCCACCGAACGCGAACGGAAGCGGCTGCACACCAAGCTGAAGCTGGCCACCCAGATAGGCCAGGGAATCGACGGCTACATCATCGGCGGCATCGGCCTGGCGATGGGGGCGATCACCGACGACCTCCATCTGTCCTCCGTGGCACAGGGACTGGTCGGTGCGGCACCGCTGATCGGCATCTTCGTCGGAGGGCCGCTCTTCGGCCGGCTGGCCGACCGGTTCGGACGCCGGCCGGTGTTCCTCATCGACATGATGATCTTCCTGGTCGGCTCGGTGCTCCAGTTCTTCGTCGTCGACGGCCTCCAGCTCATCCTCATCCGGCTGGTGATGGGGGTGGCGATCGGCGGCGAGTACGCGATCGGCGCGCCGCTGCTGTCGGAGTACGCGCGGCGGCGTGGTCGCGGGCGGCTGCTGGCGAGTCTGGAGATCAGCTGGTACCTGGGGTACGCGCTGGCCACGGTCGTGGGGGCGCTGTTCACCTCCGTCGACGGCGGCTGGCGCTGGTCACTGGCGAGCAGTGCGGTGATCGCGCTGGTGTGCGTGGCCCTGCGCGGTGGCATCCCCGAGTCCGCGCGCTGGCTGCTCAGCCAGGGACGCCGGGCCGAGGCGGAGGCGCTGATCGAGAAGTACGGCATCGAGGTGGATGTCGCCGCGGAGCTCGACGACCGCGAGGAGGTGCGCCAGGACGGGTTCCGTGCGCTCTTCAGCAGGCAGCATGTGCGCTCCACGGTGTTCGCCAGCGTCTTCTGGGCGGCCCTGGTGCTGCCGTACTTCGCCATCGGCACCTTCTGGACGGAGGTCTTCGAGGCCCTGCACATGGGGGACAACGCGGTGGCGGCGCTGCTCGTCTACTCCTTCACCGCCGTGGCCGGTGTCACCGCGGGCTGCCTGGTCGTGGAGCGGATCGGCCGCCGCAAGCTGCTGATCCCGCCGTTCTGGATCACGGCGGTGTGTCTGGCCGTGGTGGCGGTGTGGCCGTCCTCCACCCCCGTCATCGTCGTCGGCTTCCTGTTCTTCATCTTCCTCAACGCCGCCTCCTCCGCGCTGACCGCGGTCTATCCGCTGGAGGTGTTCCCCACGTCCCTGCGCACCACGGGCGTCGGCTTCGCCACGGCCATGAGCCGGGTGGGCGCCGCGATCGGCACGTTCCTGCTGCCGATGGGGCTCGATCACTTCGGAGCGGAGTTCGTGCTGCTGATCGGCGCCGGAGTGCTGGTGGTCGGCGGTGTGGTGTCACAGTTCCTGGCGCCGGAGACCACCGACATGGACCTGGCCCGGGCGGCCCGCACGGCCCGCGAAGGGGCGTAGTGGCACACGCCGGGCCCGCCCGGTGTGCGGATCGCGCACACCGGGCGGGAGCTCTCATGGCGTTGACGTCGCGTCCGAGGGCACCGCTGAGGAACGCGCAGCCGCCGGTGGCCAGGACCACCGCACCCCGCGCGGA
Organism: Streptomyces sabulosicollis; assembly: GCF_016103465.1. GTDB lineage: Bacteria > Actinomycetota > Actinomycetes > Streptomycetales > Streptomycetaceae > Streptomyces > Streptomyces sabulosicollis. The sequence goes on along the minus strand of NZ_JAEEAP010000004.1, from coordinate 23,241 downwards.
CCCGGTACGGCTGCCGCGCCTGGCGCCGGTACCCGGCGGCGCCCGCCACCGCGCCCGCGGTGTCGGCGAGCAGTTCGCAGACCGGGCTGTGGTCCAGGACGCGTACGCCCGCGCGCCGGACGCGCACGTGCATCCGCCGCATGTACTCGGGGCCCTGCGGCCCGTTCCCGAGCGGCCGCCCGTCCGGTCCGGCCGGGAAGGGGTAACGCGCCTCGTCCGCGAGCTCGTTGACGCGCTCGTACGTCTGGTCCAGCACCCGTGCCATCCAGCGCCGGTCGGCGACGTGGCCGCCGAGTGCCTCCGTGCTCGCCATCGCCCCCTCGCGTGCGGCGGGCTCCGGCGGGACGTACCACACAGCGGTGCCCGCGGAGGCGGTGGCGCCGCTGGTACCGCAGTAACCCTTGTCGGCGAGGACGACGTCGGCACCGGCGCGGGCCGCTTTCAGGGCGGCCCGCCCTCCGCCGTGGGAGGGGGCACGGCCGGGTGGTGCCGGAGGGCCACCGGCCGTCCGAGGCAGGGAGCCGGGCGGCAGATATATGCAATATTTGTCGCTCGGAACGGATTCTTCCGCGCTGATTCGTGCCACACTGAACTCAGGCCCTCACCGCTCCCCCGTCGGTGAGGGCCGTTTGCTGTCGCCCCCCGTCGGCCGAGCCGACCCGCCGAGTGTGCTGCGGAAACGGGCGCGGTAGACCGTCGGTGAGACCCCGAGGGTGTGCTGAAAGACCCGGCGCAGCGACTCCGAGGAGCCGAACCCGGCCTGCCGCGCCACCTCCTCGACCGTACCGGTGCCATCGGCGAGCAGTGCCTGGGCGGCCTCCACGCGGACGGATTCGACGTAACGGCCGGGGGTCATGCCCAGCTCGGTCCGGAACAGCCGCTCCAGGTGACGGACGCTCACACCGGCCGAGTCGGCCAGCGCGGCCAGCGTATGGCTCCCGGCGGGGTCCGCGGTGACGCGGTCCATCACTCGGCGCACCGCCGGATGGCGTGGTTCACGCGGGGCCAGCCGCGCGCTGAACTGCGCCTGCCCGCCCGGGCGGGCCATGAAGACCACCAGCTGCCTGGCCACATCGCGTGCCACCTCCGCTCCCCAGTCCTCCTCGACCAGCGACAGCGAGAGATCGATCCCCGCGGTGATGCCCGCCGAGGTGGCCACATGACCGTCCCGGACGAAGACCGGATGGCCGTCCACCCGCACCCGCGGGTAGGCGGCGGCCAGCTGTGAGGCCAATTCCCAGTGCGTGGCGGCACGGCGGCCGTCCAGAACGCCGGCCTCGGCCAGTACGAACGCTCCCGCGCACACGGACGCCACGCGCCTCGCCCGTGACGACAGGTCGGTCACCAGCCCGACCAGGTCCGTGTCGGCAACCGCCGAGCGCCAGTCCCTCCTGCCGGGGACCAGCAGGGTGCCCGGGCGCCGCGGCAGTGTGCCAGGTGCGCGATCCGCGCCGATCACCAGCCCGGACGAGGTGGTGACGGAGCCGCCGGTGAGGGAGACGACCCGTACGTCGTAGTCGGCACCGTAGTGGTTGGCCGTGGTGAAGACCTCCACCGGGCCGGTGACATCCAGAAGCTGCACACCGTCGAACGCGACGATCACCACGGTACGTCCGCCACCTGATGCCCGTGAGGCCCCCGACGCCCGCCGGGCTATTCCGTCCATGGGGAATCCAGGATCGTCCGGACGAAGTCCCCCCGCTCGAAGCCGGGCACGAAGTGCTCCAGGACATCCGCCTTGACGTTGCCGAACGTCGTCTCCGGCTTGGGACGGATGCCGTCGGTGAACGCCCGCAGAATCCTGTTCTTGAAGTCGGGGCGCGGGTGCAGCGCCACGACCGCCTCCCGGTCCTCGGGGGAGAGATCCCCGTAGCCGATGCCGAGCACGTCGTACTCGACACCGGCCGTCACCAGAGCCACCTCCGGCTCCATGAACTCGGGGATTCCGGGAGTGGTGTGCAGGGCGATCGCCGTCCAGACCCGGCGGACGCTGTCCTCGGGGACACCATGAGCCTGCAGGAACCGCTTCGCCTCGTTCGCGCTGTCCACCTCGAAACGACGGCCGCTGGCGTGGAACGCCTCGTTGAGGCCCACGTCGTGGAACATCGCCCCCAGATACAGCAGCTCCGGGTCGAAGCTCAGATCGCGCCCGTGGCCCTGGAGACTGCCGAAGAAGTACACCCGGCGTGAATGGTGATAGACGAGCTCGCTCGTCGTGTCACGGATCAGCTCCGTCGCCTCGCGCGCCAGCGTCGTCGCCGGTACCTTCACGCCCGCCGCGATATCAAGGTCAGTCGTCATATGTCCGCTCTCCGTGTCCCTGGCAGGAACGCCCCCTGCGGCGGGGCGCTGCCCACAGCCTCGCGCGGCGGCCGGGCCCGCTGCCATGACGATAGCGCCGTGTATCCCACGGATTGCGACAGGAAACGCCATGTCGGTCACCGGATGGCGGCGGGCCGGGCACAGAGGCCCCGCGGTGCCGGATGCGCCCCTTACGACGGCTTGTGCTCCTCCACCCAGCGGAAGAAGGCGATCTGCCGGGACATGAGGGTGACCAGCTCATACGCGGTGTGCGCGGCGGCCACGGAGGTGATCTCGGCGTGGTCGTAGGCCGGGGCGACCTCGACCAGGTCGGCGGAGACCACGTAGCAATCGGCGAGCCCGCGCACGATCTCCAGCAGTTCCCGCGAGGTGAGGCCGCCCGCCTCGGGGGTGCCGGTGCCGGGGGCGTGTGCGGGATCCAGGACGTCGATGTCCACGGAGATGTACAGCGGCCGTTTGCCGATGCGCTCCTTGAGCTGCTGCACCACCTCGTCCACCCCGCGTCGCATCACATCGGCCGAGGTGACGATCCCGAAGCCCAGCTTGGTGTCCTCGTCCAGGTCTTCCTTGCTGTACAGCGAGCCGCGGGTGCCGACGTGGGAGAGCGCGGAGGTGTCGAGGAGGCCCTCCTCGGCCGCGCGGCGGAACGGGGTCCCATGGGTGTAATGGGCGCCGAAGTGGGAGTCCCAGGTGTCCAGGTGCGCGTCGAAGTGCAGCAGGGCCAACGGGCCGTGGCGGCGGGCCACCGAGCGCAGCAGCGGGAGCGCGATGGTGTGGTCGCCGCCCAATGTCATCAGCTGCGCGCCCGTGGCCAGCAGTGCGTCCGCGCCCGCCTCGATGCTCTCGACGGCCTCGTCGATGTGGTGCGGATTGGCGGTGATGTCACCGGCGTCGGCGACCTGGGCGTAGTGGAACGGGTACACGTCCAGGGCCGGGTTGTAGGGGCGCAGCTGGCGCGACGCCTCCCGGACGGCGTTCGCCCCGAAGCGGGCCCCGGGCCGGTAGGAGACACCGGCGTCGAACGGCACCCCGACCACGGCGATGTCCGCGGTGCCGACCTGGTCCAGGCGGGGAACGCGGCCGAAGGTGGCTGGGCCCGTGAAGTGCAGGGTGGCGTCGGTCTCCTGGGGCGGGACGGGCCTGGCTGCTTCGGGAGGGTTCGCGGTCATGGTCGGTACCGGATCCTTCGTCTGTGGGGGGAGTGCGTCTGTGGGGGGAGGGCCGGCCCGCTGGCGGCCGTGGTGCGTGGACGATCAGGGGCGCTCCGTGCCCATGACACGTGGCGCATACGCCAGGAGCCAGTCATGTGGTCGGGGTTTCTCGGATCCGAGAAGCCCGTTCCGTGAACGCCTCGGTCAGTGGCCCTTCATCGTTCCGCCACCTGGCGAAGGCGTCTGCGACGGCCGCTCACTGCGCGCCGTCCGTGCCTCGGGGGTGGGGTGCGTGGCCGGACACCGCCGCCGTCAGCCGTGCCGCACCCTGTTGCAGGACGTCCCGCACATGATCCGCTTCCTGCCGGTGGTGGTGGCGCCGCCAGGTGCTGCTGACGGCCGCGATGGGCCGCTCGTTGTGGTCGAACGCCGGCACCCCTATCGACCGGAGCCCTTCGGAGACCAGCTCGACCTCCTCGGACCAGCCGCGCTCACGGTCCCGTGCCAGCAGGTTCCGCAGCTCCGCCAGCGACCGGGGGCCTCTGCCGGTGCGGGTGACGAGATCCCCCGGCCGGGGGAAGACCGCCCGGAGGTGCGCCTCGCTGGAGTGGGCCAGGATCGCGCGGCCGTTGGCCGTCAGATGGGCCGGCAGCCGGACGCCGACGTCGGTGACGGAAGTGGCATCGGTGTACCCGGAATGGCCCCTCGGCGGCCGCTCCTTGAGGAGGTAGACCGTCTCGGCGCCGTAGAGGATGCCCAGGTGCACCGACTGGCCGAGCCGGCTCGACAGGCTGCGCAGGATGGGGCGGGCCAGCCGCTTCAGGGGCTCGTGCCGCAAGTAGGCGGAACCGATGTCGAAGGACGCGACCCCCAGGCCGTATGCCCGTTCCTCCGGGACATAGGTGACGAACCCGCGGTCAACCAGGACCGCGAGGATGTGGTAGAGCGACGAGCGGGGCATTTCCAGGTCTCTGGCCAGCGCCGATGCCCGAACCGGCCCCGAGCGGCCGGCGAGGTGCAGAAGGACATCCAGCGCCCGCCCCACGGCCGGCGAGGCACTTGATGCCGTCCGGCGTTCACTCACGTGTCACATCCTCGTGGTCCCCCGCCGCCACGGCGGCCGCCCCTTCTCGTGGCACGACGCAGCCGGCCGGGCAACCGCTGGCCTGTGCACGTACCTTGGTCGTGTCCGATCGTAGAACCGGGTGCCGAAGCCTCCCCACCCGGCCTCCGGGGACCGCTCATGCACCGGGTCAGGAGCGGGGAAGCCGTTCCGCGGCGGCACGCGCCTCCAAGCGGGCCACGACCCCCTTCGGCGTCGGCTGGTTGCTGATCGTACCGGCCGCGGGCGCGGGCGGCGGCCAAGCCCTCGCGGGTTCCCCGGACGATGAGTTCGCGGATGACCTCCGTGAGGGCGGCGGAGACGTGGAAGACGAGCCGGCTGCCGGGGGGGTGGTGTCCAGGTTCTCCGAGGTTCTTGAACGACTCGGGTTTTGCTGGGCGAGGGCGAGACTGGCTGTGTCAGTTCCTGGGGGAGCCGTTCCTCGGTGACTGGGGCGGGAGGCCCGCGCGGAGGGATGGGCTCCGGGACACTGCTGACGTGTGCGCCGCGCCCGCGGCGCGGATGCGCTGGCCGAGGAAGAGCGCTGCGCGGTCCAGTGCCTCGTCCGCCTCGTCCAGGACGCCCGCGAACGACTGGAACACGTGCGGCACGTCGGCGGTGATATCCAGGATGACGTCCACTCCGGCTGCCCTCGCACGCGCGGCCAGGCGCGTGGAGTCGTCCAGCAGGATCTCGTTGGTGCCCACCTGGATCAGCATCGGGGGGAAGCCGGTCAGGTCGGCGAGGACCGCCGGGCTGAGCAGGGGCTGGTGCGGGTCGGCTCCGGCGAGGTACATGGCTCCGGTGTGTTCAACGGCCTCGCGGGTGAAGATCGGGTCGATGGCCGCCTTGGTGTCCATGCTCTCGCCGGTTCGGGTGGCGTCGAGGCCCGGGGAGAACGCCACGATGGCGGCGGGCAGCGGGAGGCCCGCGTCGCGGGCGGCGAGGCAGGTGGCGACGGTGAGGCCGCCGCCGGCGGAGTCGCCGACGAACGCGATGGTCGAAGAGTCCTGGCCGCTGTCGAGAAGGGCGCGGTAGGCGCTCAGTGTGTCGTCGATCGCGGCCGGGAACGGGTGCTCGGGGGCAAGCCGGTAGTCCACCGAGTACGCCCCGAAGCCGGTCTTGGCCACGAGGTGTCCCGTCAGCGACAGGGCGGTCTGGGGAGAGCCGAACACCCAGCCGCCGCCATGGAAGTACAGGATCGTCCCGGCGCGCGGCCCGTTGTCCGGCTCGACATGCAGTGCGGGTCGGTCGCCGAGCGTCGTCGGCGTGGTGCGGATGCCGTCGGGCACGGTCATCTGGGCCATCAGCGCCTTGAATCCGGCTCGGATCGCCTCGACCGATCGGGGACCCTCGGGTCGGGGCTGCTGCCGCAGCATCGCGTCGACCTTCGCGCGCTGTTCCTTGCTCATGAGTGCGCTCCTGCCACAGGTAACTTCCACGGAAGTATATGCCGTGGAATCTAAGTACACTATATGCCATGGCATCCACATCGAGCGGCGGGACGGTCGACCTCCCGGGCTTCTTCGCCGACCTGGTCCGGTGCGAGACGCGTCTGTACAACGCCCTCAACGACCGTCTCCGCGAGCGGCACGGGATCGTCGCCTCGCAGTTCGAGGCCCTGCTCTACCTGCGCGATCACCCCGGGTGCCGCGTGGCGGACCTCGCCGCCGAGTTCGCCATCGGCATCGGGGCGACCAGCAAGTCCATCGACCGCCTGGAGAAACGGGGTTGGGCCGCCCGACAGCCGAACCCAGCCGACCGCCGCTCGTCGCTGCTGGCCCTGACCGAAAACGGCACCCAGCTCGTCGACGCAGCGGAGAAAACCTTCACCGCCGGCGTGGCCGAGCTGATCGGAGGCACTCTCGACAACTCCTCAGTGACGGCCGTCGCGAAGGCCCTCTCCAAGCTGCGTTCCGTGCTCGAACGCAACCAGATCGGCACACCCACGGGCTGACGAGCACCACCCCGGGCTGGGGCGGCGGCACCCGGCCCGCACGGGGTGCGGCGAGCGGCCCAGCGGGTCGGGTGCGCGGGGATCTTCTTCAGGTTGACCTTCGCCATTCCCGGCCGGTGCGCGTCCGTACGACGCAGCGCGATCAGCTCGCGGTCGTCATCGTCGAGGAAGAAGAACCGCTCCAGCTCCGGGCGCGCGGGCACCTCGGTGAACGCTCCGTACGCCTCGGCCTGCTCATCAGCCAGAAAATGTCCATCAGGTGAACTACCGCATTGGTAGGTTCTTGACGCATTTACTCGTCAATGCAAGGCTGTTGGAGCGCTTTACGCAAAAGATCATATCTCTACCAGAACGGACGGGGGCGTTCCGTTGGTGGCACGTTCGCAAGAAGTCGTCGATGACGCGATCGACCTTCTGGATAATCGCCGATTATTCTTTTCCGGGCCAGACCGTACACTCCTCGGAATTGAGCCCATCGCGCACCATCTGGTCCATTCCGAGGAAGACATAGCACAAGCGCTGGCGGCCGGTGGCGGAATCGGCTTCGTGGCCTTTCCGTTTCAGCGCCAAGAGCCCATCCGGCTCGCGGTTCCCGCCCGGACCCTGAGCCTGGAGGAGACGCCCGACCACCGTCGCCTCCTCGCCACGGTCCCTACCCCTCCGCCCAGGGGCGGTGAACCCGGCGCCTACGCGCTGCGGCCCAGCGAACCGCCGGAGCAGTGGTGCGGCAGCGTCGCCGACGCGGCGCGCGCCGTGCGCCGCGGGGAGTTGCGCAAGGCGGTGCTCGCCCGGCGCATCCAGATGGAGTGCGACGCGGACATCCAGCCGTCCGTGGTGCTGCGGAGGCTGGCCCACACCTTCCCCTCCGCCTATCTGTTCTCCGCCTTCGGTCTGGTGGGAGCCAGTCCGGAGCTGCTGCTCGCCAAGCGCGGGCGGATGGTGGAGTCGCGTGCCCTGGCAGGCACGATCCGCCGTGGTGGCGACGCCGAGTCCGATCTCCGGCTCGCGGCCTGGCTCCAGGACTCCGACAAGAACCAGGAGGAGCACCGGGTCCTGCGGGAGGCGGTGCTGGACGCGCTGGCGCCCAGCACCACATGGATCGAGGCCAACGAGCGGCCGGAGACGCTGAAACTGGCGAACGTCCAGCACCTGATGACCCGGGTCCGGGCCGAGCTCAAAGCCGACCACCCGCCCTTTCTCCAACTGGCGGCCATGCTGCATCCGACCCCCGCGGTGTGCGGGTGGCCCCGCGACAAGGCGTACGAAGTGATCGAGCGCCTGGAGGGCTGGGACAGAGGACTTTACGGAGGGGCGCTGGGCTGGGTGGACGCGGAGGGAAACGGCAGTCTCTGCGTGACCATTCGCTGCGCCGAGATACACGGCAGAAACGCCACCATGTACGTCGGTAACGGCATTGTCGCCGATTCCGACCCGAAAGAGGAACTGGCCGAGACCCGCGCGAAGCTGGGCGCCATTCTGCCCGCGCTCATAGCGCCCTGAACAGGCGAGGGATCATCAATGGCAAGCGCACTTCATGTTCCCGCGAGCACTGTGGACGCGCCGAGCGTTCCCTTCCCGTCGGACCGGCGCACCCCGCTGACGTGGTCGACCGCGGCCATCGTCCGCGGCCAGGCGCCCACCGTGCTGGCATGGCACTCCACGGCACCCGTCTCCCCGGGGCGGCTCCGCCTGTTCGTCGCCTACGACGTGCGGGACGTCCGGCGCGTCGAGGCCACCTCGGCGGGCACCGGGCGGCCGCTCGGCTCGTTCGACATCCGGTACGCCGACTGCCACCAGCCCTATGATCTGCCGCTGGACACCGAGGCGGTACGGGCCGTGCTGGACGAGGGCGTACGGCTCACCCTCACCCCCGGACCGGCCACCGAGCCGCTGTGGATCTTCTCCGGCCCGGACGCCCCCGCCGAGCGGCGGCCCGCGTTGCTGCTGGAGGCCGGGGACGCACCGGCCCCGGCCGCCGCGCTCCACCGCCACCTCACCAGCCTCGCCAGCGTGCAGCCGTTCGGGTGGATGGAGGGGTGTGTGCTGGACGCGCTGTACGACCTGCACACCACCTTCCCCGGCGACACCCGGGCCGAGACGGCGCTGCGCGACCATCTCGCCGTCTACCTCCACGGCACCCGGCTGCGCTACGAGGATCCGCGCGGCCGCCCCGCGAACGACCGTGTGTACGGGATCGAGGCCACGCTCCCCTTCGCGGTGGTCGCGAAGCGGGATCCGCGCCACCCCACGCTCCGGCTGGCCGTCGACTCCTGGGACGCCCGGACCGATCCCCATGGATGCGTCAAGGACGACCCGACCACCGCCGAGGGGTGTTACACCGTCGCCTACCCCATGGCCGTCCTCGCGAAGGCCACCGGGGACACCCGGCTGCGCGAGGCGGCCGTCCGTCAGCTCCGTGTCCGCCGCAGGCGGCTGACGTGGGACGACGACCTCTATCTGAGGCTGCTGCCCGACGGCAGCCGCGTCTACCGCAACTGGGCCCGTGCCTACGCCTGGTATCTGCTCGGTCTGGTCCGCACCCTGTCCGAGCTCGGCGACCGCCCGGACACCGACGACCTCTGGGACGAGGCGGCGAGGGCCGCCCGGCTCGCGCTGTCCCGGCGCAACGCCGCGGGCATCTGGGACTGCTATCTGGCGGAGCCCGCCACCGGGGCGGAGACCTGCGGGTCCGCCGGTATCGCCGCCGCCCTGGCACTGGGCGTGGAGCGCGGCCGCTTCGCCGCCGATCGCGAGGGCGTGGTGGCGCGGGAGGCATGGGAGGTGCTGTGCGGCCGGCTGACACCGGACGGCTGGCTGGACGGCTCCTCACCGTCGAACAAGGGCGGTGAGGAGCTGCAGCGCAGCGGCTACCGGATGCTCTCCGGCGTCGGCTCCGGACTACTGGGCCAGCTCGGCGCCGCGCTGACGCGGCTCGGTGCGGCGAAGGACTGGACGCGCTGATGGCGGGCCGCGAACCCGTGGACGGACACCTGACCCCCGCCGGCACCGGGGAGGGCGCCCGGGCGGCCCGGGACACCGGGGGAGGCCCGCAGGCGGCCTTCGCCGCCACCCTCGTCGACGAGTGGGTCCGCGCGGGGCTGAGCGAGGCCGTGATCGCGCCCGGCTCCCGCTCCACCCCGCTCGCGCTCGCCCTCGCCGAGGACGGCCGGATGCGGCTGCACATACGCCTCGACGAGCGCGCGGCGGGCTTCCTCGCGCTGGGCCTGAGCCGTGCCACCGGGCGCGCCACTGTCGTGCTCACCACCAGCGGTACGGCGTCGGCCGAGCTCCATCCGGCGGTCGCCGAGGCAGATCTGGCGGGAGTGCCGATGGTGGTGTGCACCGCCGACCGCCCACCCGAGCTGCAGGGGGTGGGAGCCCCGCAGACCATGGTCCAGACGGGCCTGTACGGATCGGCGGTGCGCTGGGCCGTGGCCGCGCCCGTGCCCGAGCGGAGCCAGGACGGGATGTGGCGCTCCCTGGCCGCGCGCGCCGTGGCGGAGGCCGAGGCCGGACCGTCCGGACCCGGCCCCGTCCACCTCAACCTGGCCTTCCGCGACCCCTTGGTCGCACGGCCCGGCCCCCTGCCTCCCGGCCGGTCGGACGGGCGGCCCTGGCACCACGTCAGCCGCCCGGTCCTGACCGCCACCCCGGCGGACGTGGCCGCCGTCGCGGCCGGGCACGAGCGGGGTGTCCTGGTCGTGGGAGCGGGCGCGGGCGATCCGGCCGCCGTGCACGAGGCCGCCGCGGCGCTGGGCTGGCCGGTGCTGGCCGATCCGCGCTCCGGCGCCCGTACCCCGGGCCCCGGTACCGTGGCGGCGGCCGACGCCATCCTGCGCGGCCCGCACGCCCGGGACCGGCTGCGCCCCGAGGTGGTCGTGCACCTCGGGGAGCGCTGGGCCTCCCGGGCCCTGGCCGACTGGCTGCGGCAGCCCGGCGTCCGGCATCTCCTTGTCGATCCCCACTGGCGGTGGCGGGACCCGGACCGGCTGGCCGCCACCGTGCTGCGCACCGATCCCACGGACCTGTGCCGCGCGGTGGCCGAGGCGGTGCCGGAGTCCCCGGCCGGGCCGGAGTGGCGCACCGCCTGGGCCGCGGCGGAGGCCACCGCGCAGGCGGCCGTGACCGATGCGTTGAACGGCCGGGCCGACCTCACCGAACCGCGGGTGGCCCGTACGCTCTACGACGCCCTGCCCACCGAGGCGACACTGGTGGTCGGGTCCTCGATGCCGGTACGGGACCTCGAGTGGTTCGCCGCGCCCCGCCACCGTCCCCCCGCCGTGCTGGCCAACCGCGGTGTCAACGGGATCGACGGCACGATCGCCACCGCGCTCGGCGTGGCCGCGGCCCGGCGCCCGGTGGCCGTACTGCTGGGCGACCTGACCTTCCTCCACGACGCCGGGGCGCTGCTGGGCGCGGCCGGGACGCCGGACGTGAGCTGCACGCTCGTCGTGGTGGACAACCACGGGGGTGGGATCTTCTCGTTCCTGCCGCAGGCGTCACGCCTCCCGGAGGACACCTTCGAGCTGCTCTTCGGCACCCCGCAGGCCGCCGATGTGTGCGCGGTGGCGGCCGCCTACGGAGTCGGTGTCGTGCGCGCCGCCGACGAGGGGGAGTTGCGGTCCGCGCTGAAGGAGAGGGTGGGCTCACCGGGCGTGTCGATGATCCATCTGCGCACCGACCGCGCGGCCAATGTCGCGGTGCACGACCAGACACACCGGGCCGTGACCCGCGCCCTCGAAGAGCTGTGGACGCCCCGGTGATCGGCGTCGAGCGGGACCGCGCCACCGGAGTGGCACAGCTGCGGATCGACCGCCCCCGAGCCCGCAACGCGCTGAGCACCGAGGCGGCCGCGCGGTTGCTCCGGACCGTGGAGGACGCGCTGGCCGATGACGCCGTACGGGTGCTCGTCCTCAGCGGCAGCGGACCGGACTTCTGTGTCGGGGCCGACCGCGAGGAGGAGTTGGGCGACGAGGGCCTCGCGGGCCGGCTGCGGGTCTTCGCGCGGTTGCAGCGCACGGTGGCGGCGGCACCCAAGGCGACCGTGGCCGCGATCGAGGGACGCTGTGTCGCCGCCGGTGCGGAGCTGGCCGCCGCCTGCGACATCCGGGTGGGCGCCGACGACTCGGTGTACCGCTTCCCGGGCTCCCGCCTGGGGGTCCCCATCGGGGCGGCCAAACTCATCGGACTGGTCGGGCTGGGCGCCGCCAAGGACCTGCTCCTCACCTCCCGCTGGGTGACGGCACACGACGCCCACCGGCTGGGGTTGTTGCAGCGGCTCGTACCACCGGGCCGGGCGTGCGCGGAGGCCACCGCGTGTGCCGCCGAGATCTCCGCCAACGACCCGAGCACGACCGCGCTGCTCAAGGGCCAGCTCCAGCGCTTCGCCGGGGTGCTGGAGCGGATCGACGCCGAGCTGCTGGTCGCGGAAACCTTCCCCGGCGCCGAGCCGGAAACGCGGCGGGAAAGGGGACAAGGGACCGAGCGGGAAACAGCGAGCGGGACCGCGCGGGAAACGGAGAGCGGGACCGCGCGGGAAACGGAGAGCGGAACCGGGCGGGAAGCGGGGCGAGGAGCATGAGGCTGACCGGCATAGCCGGGGTCACGGCCCTGGTCACCGGCGCGGCAGGTGCCATCGGCGCCGCCACCGCCCGTCAACTGGCCGCCGAAGGGGCGTCCGTGGCCGTCGCGGACGTCGACGAGGACGGGGCCCACACCGTGGCCCGGCGGCTGGGCGCCACGGCACATCCGGTGCGCCTGGACGTCACCGACTCCGCCGAGGTGGAACGGGCCGTCCAGGAGGTGGAGGACCGGCTCGGCCCCATCGGCATCCTGGTCAACGCCGCCGGAGTGCTCGGCCGGACCGCCCCGCTGACCGAGCAGGAGGACGCCGAGTGGGAGCGGGTGTTCGGCGTCAACGTCCGGGGCACGTTCAACTGCGTCCGCGCGGTGGGCCGGCGGATGGCGCGGCGCGGCCGCGGCTGCGTCATCACCGTGGCATCGAACAGCGCCGGAATCGTCAAGCACGACCAGGGGCTGTACGGGGCCTCGAAGGCGGCCGCCCAGTACCTCACCAACTGCGCGGGGCTGGAACTCGCCGGACACGGCGTGCGATCCGTCGTCGTGGCGCCGGGGACCACCGAATCCCCGATGTCCCGCACCAACGCGCATCTGCCCGGCCGGAGACAGGCGCTGCTGCGCGGAGACCCCGAGCGGCACCGGGTGGGCATTCCCCGCGGCACCCTGGCCGAGCCCGAGGACATCGCCTCCGTCATCGGCTTCCTGGTGTCCGACCAGGCCGCCCACATCACCATCACCACCGTGACGGTGGACGGCGGCTCCACCCTCAGACCCTAGACACCACCACTTCACCTTTCGACGACGCCATCTCCCGACGACGGGAAGGGGACCACCGTGCCGCGCATCGACCGGCTCGACCTCTTTGTGGTGGAGCTGCGGCTCACCCGCGGCTTCACCGCCAGCACCCACAGCGCCAAGACCCTGCTGCACGTGGTCGTCCGCGCCACCACCGCCGACGGCCTCACGGGATGGGGCGAGGCACCGGTGCCGGTGGACCCGTACTACCTGGGCGAGACGACCGACACGGTGTGGTCCGTGACCCGCGACTTCCTCGCCCCGGCGGTGGTGGGCCGATCCTGGGACACCATCGAGGAGTTCACGGCCCTCTACGGCCGGGTCAAGGCCAACAACTTCGCCCGGTGCGGCCTGGAGATGGCCGCGTGGAACCTGCTGGCCGCCACCGCGGACCGCCCGCTGGCCACGCTGCTGGGCGGCGCGGCGCGCACCCATGTCCCCTCCGGCGTCAGTGTGGGCATGGACAGTGACCACGACCGGCTGTGCGAGACCATCGCGGGCTACGTCGGGCAGGGGTACCAAAGGGTGAAGGTCAAGATCGGCCCGGGGGCCGATGTGAAGGTGCTGGAGGCGATCCGGAACCGGTTCCCGGACCTGCCCCTGATGGCCGACGCCAACTGCGCCTACACCCTCGAGGACCTTCCGCGGCTGCGCGATCTGGACGCGTTCGGCCTGATGATGATCGAGCAGCCGCTGGCCTGGGACGATCTGCTGGACCATGCCACGCTGCAGAAGGAGCTGGCCACACCGCTCTGCCTCGACGAGAGCCTCACCTCCGCCGGGCGGGCGCGGGAGGCGCTGGCGCTGGGCAGTTGCCGCGTGGTCAACATCAAGCCCGCTCGCCTGGGTGGGCTCTCGGAGGCCGTCCGGGTCCATGACGCCTGCGTCGCGGCCGGGGTGCCGGTGTGGTGCGGTGGCATGCACGACTTCGGCATCAGCCGGGCGGCCAACGTGACGCTCTCGGCGCTGCCCGGTTTCACCCTGCCCGGCGACAACTCCGGCTCGGACAAGTACTTCGGCGAGGACATCGTCACACCGGAGACGCGGGCGGTGGACGGCCTGATCGAGGTCCCGGCCACCGCCGTGCCGTACGAGGTGAAGGAGGACTTCCTCAAGGCCCACACCCGGCGCCACGTCCAGCTGACGGCCTGAGCGCCGGGGCCGGGCCGCACATGACACGCGTGCCGTACGTCCCCCGCCTCACTCCGTGGTGAACAGGCGGCGCACGGCCGGCCGGTCCGGCTTTCCCACCCCACGCAGGGGCAGGGCCTCGACGACCCGGATGGTCTTGGGCGCGGCGGCGCGCCCGAGCCGCTCCCGGACCGCGTCCCTCAGCGCGGCCACGGCCGTCTGCCCCAGCGCCCCCGGTTCGCGCGGGGTGACGGCGGCCACCACGATCTGCCCCCACTCCGGGTCGTCCACCCCCACCACGCACGCGTCTTCTACGCCGGGCTGTTCCCGCAGCGCCCGCTCCACCACGGACGGGGACACGTTCACACCGCCGGTGACGATCACGTCATCGGCCCGGCCCAGCACCTGGAGGCGGCCGTCCTCCCGCAGGTGCCCGAGGTCGTCCGTGCGGAACCAGCCGTCGTGGAAGGAACGGGCCGTCAGTTCCGGGCGGTTGAGATAGCCGGACGCCAGGGTCGGCCCGCCGAGAGCTATCGGACCGCCCGCCGCGGGCCCGGCCGCCCCCTCGGGCGGCGGACCGATTCGCACCCGCACCCCCTCCAGCGGCATCCCGTCGTAGACGCAGCCGCCCGCGGTCTCGGTCATGCCGTAGGTGGTCACCACCCTCACACCGGCCTCCCGCGCCCGCGCCAGCAGCGGCTCGGGTGTGCCCGCCCCGCCCAGCAGGACGGCGTCGAACTCCCGTAACGCCGCCAGGCCCGGGCCACCCGCGTCCAGCAGACGCCGGATCTGCGTGGGCACCAGCGCGGTGTAGCGGCATCCGGCGGAGCGGAAGCGCTCCGGCCGGAACCCCTGCCGCAGATCGTGGACCACCGCCTCCGCCCCGGCCAGCAGCGAGCGGACCAGGACCTGCACGCCCGCCACATGGTGTGGGGGCAGCGCCAGCAACCAGCGTCCGGCGCCCCCGAGTCTGGTGTGCGTGGCTTCGGCCGACGCGCGCAGCGCCCGGGCGGAGAGCAGCACCCCCTTGGGCTCGCTGGTGGAGCCGGAGGTGCCGACCACCACCGCCGTCCCGGACGGCACGGGCCCGCGGGTGTCGAACCCCGGCGAACCCCCACCGGCCGCCACGGGCAGCACGGTCTCCCCGTTCCCCTCGACCGCCGCGGCCAGCGCACGTGACAGCGCACCGACCGTGTCCGCCGAGCCGTCGCATGGCAGGATCAGCACCGCGGTGGCCCCTCCGCGAAAGACGTTTGTCATCACGCGAGCGATCGCCCGTGTTCCGCGGGACCGCTCACCCCTCCGGCCACGCTACGGCCCGGCGACGGGGCGTGCCGACGCGGCGGAATGTCCTGTCAGGAAGCTGCCAGAAGCGTCGCCGCACGGATCGGCCTCGCGCGGAATGGCCGTTCCCGTCGTCGGACTTATCAGTGCTGACTGGTTTCCGCCGCGGCATCGAGGTGACCCATAGACCCCAGAGGCACCGACGAAGGAAAGGACGTGGCGATGAGCACGGCGGACGCGGAACGCAGGGAGGCAGCGCGGCTGCCGGAGGGCGATGTGGTGGCGATCCTGCTGGAGCAGCATGCCCGCATCCGGGACCTCTTCGAGGATGTGAAGAGCGCGGAGGGCGAGCACAAGCAGCAGGCGTTCGACGAGCTGCGGGCCCTGCTGGCGGTGCACGAGACGGCGGAGGAGATGATCGTCCGGCCGGTCGCCCAGGACACCGTCAGCAAGCAGGAGGCCGAGGCCCGCAACCACGAGGAGGAAGAGGCCAACAAGGTGCTGGCCCGGCTGGAGAAGATGGAGATCACCAGCCCCGAGTTCGACGCACAGCTGATGGAGTTCGAACGCTCCGTGAGCGATCACGCCGACCACGAGGAGCGCGAGGAATTCCCCGGTGTGCGGGCCGGACGGACCGAAGAGCAGCTCAGGAGCATGGGAACGCGGTTGCGGGCGGCCGAGAAGATCGCCCCCACCCATCCCCACCCCTCGGCGGCGGGTTCACCGGCGGCGCAGTGGACCGTGGGCCCCTTCGCGTCCCTGGTCGACCGGACACGGGACGCCATCAACGCGGCCACGGGCGGCTGACACCGACACTCGCCTCCCGACAACCCGGCGCCGGACCGGCGGCCCCGCCCGATGGCGGCACCGCCGGTTCGCCATGTCCCGTGCGGGACGCCGGGGCGGTCCCGTACTCGCCGCGCCGGGCCCGTTCTCGCCGCGCCGGGCACTCGCCTGGCCAGCGTGCGGTCGGCCACGCCCACAGCTGGGCTTTCGCGGCCGCTGAACCGCTTCGGAAGGCGCCGATGTCGCCATCGTCCCTCTTCCCGGGGAACAGCCCGATGCCGAGGAAACGCAGCGCGTCGTCCGGCGGCGTGGCACGGGGCCCGGCGAGAAGGATCAGCGGTCCGGCTCCGCGTCGCGTTCGTCCTCTTGGTCCTCGAGTTGTTCGTCCGGAACGGTGTGCACCGCGGCTTCCTCGGCACCGGCAGCGCCCGCGTCGATGCCCTCGTCCCGGGCGATGGCCTCCTTGGTGGTGTCGGCGTGGGCGCCCTCGTCCGGGGCGACGAGTCGGCCCGCGCGGTCCGTCCCGGCCTCGGGGTCGATGGGTTCTCCCTCGCCCTCCTGCACATCCCCCACCTCGTCGCCCGCCGGGGCCTCGACGTCGGGGGTCTCCTCGGCCAGCCGCTGGTCGAGCGTCTCGCCCTCGTGCTGTTCGGCCGCCGTGGTGCCGTACTTGGTGACACCCAGTGGCTTCTCCGGCGGCGAGTAGCCCTCGTCGAGCATCTCGTCGTAGTCGCGTTCGTCCAGGGAGTCTTGGGCGTCCAGGGGGGCCGCGTCCTCCTGCTCCTCGTTGGTGCCGGTCGGCTGGTAGACGTCGTCTGCCCGGTCTTCGCTCATCATCGCTGCCTCCCTCGCATGGTGCCTTCGTTCGGCCGTCGACCGGCTCGGGCCGTCCAGCGCGAACTCATGTGGTCGGGTTTCCTGTCCCGCCCTTTCCTCACACGGTCGGCGGCTCCGCTCGATCGGCGAGTCGTTCCGCGCGGGCTGCCGCGTCCGTGGCCCGCCGCCTCGCCTCACGGACCGCCCGGTCCGCGTCCCGCAGACGCCGGTGGGCCTCCCGGGCGGCTTCATCGGCCTCCTGATCTTCCTCCTCGGCCTCTTTCAGTCGTTTCCTCAGGTCCGCCAGACGCTGCCGCGCCTGGTGTTTCAGCTGGTCGGCCCGGCCGTGCTCCTCCTCGGCCGCGGTGAGCTCCTCCTCGCGGGCACGCAGCTGGCGCTCTGCGTCCCCGGCCTCCTGACGGGCACGGGCCTGCCGCTCTCGCTGATCGCGGCGCCGTTCTCGCTCCTGTCGTTCGCGCCGTCGCTCTCGCTCCTGTTGTTCCCTCTGCCGCTCCTGCTCCTGTCGTTCGCGGCGCCGTGAACGGGCGGCGTCCAGATCGGCCACCCGGCTGCCGGGTGCCCGCTCGCCGCGGCGCGGGGTGGTGGGTGGCGCGGACCGGGCGGCGCCGGCGACGGGCGTGAATCCGGTGGGCGCCGTGAGCGGCTTGGCCAGTCGCCCCCGCACCCAGTCCCGCCCCGCGTCCGGGTCGGCCAGCACGGCGCGCAGCGTCTCCTCCACCTCGCGCTGGGCGCCCTCGCCGATCGGCTGCCCGGCCCGGGCGGTCAGGTCCCTCGCCTGCCGGGCGAGCGCCGCGATGACCTGGCGCTGCTGTGCGGACAGCTTTCGCAGTTGCCCGCCGTCCAGATCCTGGTGTGCTTGCCGCAGGGCCGCTCCGAGCCGGAGAACCTGCTCGGCTTCGTCCGGTTGCCGCCGCACCAGCAGGTTGCTGGCCCACGCCGCCTGGGTGGGGCGGCGCAAGCGGCGAATCCCCTCGGCCAGCTTCCGGTCTCCCGCGCTGCGGGCCTCTTTGGCGCGCTCGTCGCGGGCGGCGGTGAAGTCCGCCGGTGGCAGGGCGTACAGCTCATCGGCAACGGCATTTAGGTCCACCAGCCCTCCCGCCCGGCGTGGATCAACCTCCTGGGGTTATTTTGTCACCTTTTGCTGGGGCGGGCCCATGAGTGGCCCTGTCCGATGTCACAGCCATGTCGTCGCCGGCCAGATGGTCACGGCCGCGGCGAGAAGGAGCGTGATGTTGAGGGCCACCTGGCGGTCTCCACGGCGCAGGTGAACCCTGGTGGCGCCGATCTGCAGGATCACGAACCCGATGGCGGCGGCCAGGGCCAGCCACGGCGCGATACCGGTCAGCGGAGGGAGGACCAGCCCGATCGCGCCGAGCACTTCGACCACGCCAATGGCCCTGACGGCCGCCATGGGCGTGGTGTCCACCCAGGCCATCATCGGCCGGAGCCCCTCACGGCTCCGGACCACCTTCACCCCGCCCCCGTAGAGGTAGAAGAGGGCGAGCAGACCGGCGAGGATCCAATACGCCACCTTCACGATTCCGGTCCCGTCTTCCGGGCGCCGTCGGTGGCGGGCCCGGTGGCGTGGCGGCTCATCCCCTGGACACTGGTTCTCGGTTCGTCAGTCATACCGCGATTCCACCGCCGGGGCGCCGCGAGTGTCCAAGACCTCTTCCGCGGCCTCGATACCGTACGGGTATTGTCGCACCATGGACCTACGAACGCTGCGCTACTTCGTGGCGGTCGCCGAGGAACTTCACTTCGGCCGGGCCGCCGCCCGGCTGCATATGAGCCAGCCGCCACTGAGCCGGGCGATCAAGCAGCTGGAGACCGGGCTCGGCGCCGCGCTGTTCCGCCGGTCGTCCGCCGGTGTCACGCTCACTCCGGTGGGGGCCGTACTGCTCGACGAGGCGCGCGCCCTGCTCGACCACGCCGACCGGGTGCGCGTACGCGTGGCCGCGGCGGCCGGTACCGCGAGCCTCACCGTGGGCATCCTGGGGGACGGCGCCGACCCGGGCGCCGTCCGGCTGGCCGGCGCCTACCACCGGCGGCACCCGGGCGTGGAGGTCCACATCCGCGAGACCGACCTGACCGATCCCACGTGCGGACTGCACGCCGGGCTGGTGGACGTCGCCCTGACCCGCGGCCCGTTCGACGGGACCGGCCTGACCGTGCGCGAGCTGCGCGCCGACCCGGTGGGCGCACTGCTGCGGGCCGACGATCCGCTGGCCCGCCGCGCGGGCCTGAAACTGGCCGACCTGGCGGACCGCCGCTGGTTCCTGTTCCCGGAGGGCACCGACCCCCTCTGGCGGTCGTACTGGAGCGGCGGGGAACCCCGCCAGGGCCCGGTGGTGCGCGGCGTCCAGGAATGCCGGCAAGCCGTGCTGTGGAACGGCACGGTCGGCATGACGCTCGTGGGCCACGAGCCGCCGGAGGGGCTCACCGTGGTGCCGCTGATCGACATGGAGCCGAGCCGCGTGGTGGTGGCGTGGAACGAGGCCGACACGAATCCCCTGATCCGCTCCTTCGCCGACATCGCGGCCGCCGCCTACCGCCGCGGTGGCGGTGTCACATAGCGTCCTGCCCCGCCCTGACCAGGTGTACGGCCGTGCTGGCCCAGTCACCGGCCGGGAGGTCCGGGCGGAATCCGTACTCGGTGAGCACGGTGGCGTGGTGCACCTGGCCGGTGCGGGTGTCGCGGTAGCGGGCGCCGGGGGTGAGGCCGCGCAGCCGCACCGGCGGCCGCGGGACTCCGTGGCGCGGGCCGCGCTGCCAGGCCAGCACCAGGGTCTCGGCGCCGTCCTCGGCGGCGTACTGCACCACGGTCGGCACCTCTCCGTGCGGCCCGGACAGCCGGTACAGGGTGCCGTGCTGGACGAGGTGGCGCACCCGTTTGTACTCGGCCACCAGGGCGGCGCCCTCGGCGAGTTCCCCCTCGGACCAGCGGGTCAGATCGCCGCCGATGCCCAGGAGCCCGCACATCGCCACATGGAAGCGGAAGCTCAACGGCACGGTGCGGGAGGTGAGTTGATTGGGCACATCGGTCACCCACGCGGACATCGTGCGCGCCGGGTGGAGCTGGCCGAAGCCGTGCTGGATGACCAGGCGGTCGACGGCGTCGGTGTTGTCCGACACCCACGCCTGGTCCGTACGGGTGAGGATGCCGAGGTCCACGCGTCCGCCACCGCCGCTGCACGTCTCGATGCGCAGCCCGGTGTGATCGGCCCGCAGCCGGTCGAGGACGCCGTACAGATTGGCCACGTAACCCGTCCACAGCCGGTCGTGGCCGTCCGGAGCGCCGGGCCACCCGGCCTCGCTGAAGGCGCGGTTCATGTCCCACTTGAGGAAGTCGATGCCGTGGTCCGCGACCAGCCGGGTCAGCCAGCCGTGGGCCCAGTCGGCGACGTCGTCGCGGGCGAAGTTCAGGACCAGCTGGTTGCGCAGCTCGCTGCGGGCCCGGCCGGGGGTGTGCAGGACCCAGTCGGGGTGCTCGCGGTAGAGGTCGCTGTCGGGGTTGACCATCTCCGGCTCCACCCAGAGGCCGAACCGCATGCCCAGGCGGTGCACCGTGTCGGCCAGCGGGCCGAGGCCCCGCGGGAAGCGCTCCCGGGCCGGGGACCAGTCGCCCAGCCCCGCATGGTCGCCGCGCCGGGCCCCGAACCAGCCGTCGTCGACCACGTACAGCTCCACGCCCAGGGCGGCGGCGCGCTCGGCCAGCGCCTTCTGGTTCGCCTCGTCCACGTCGAAGCCGGTGGCCTCCCAGGAGTTGTAGAGCACGGGCGCCACCTCGCGCCCGTGCGGCAGGACGTGGCGCAGCGTGTACGCGTGCCAGGCCCGGCTCGCCGCGCCGAACCCGCCGTCCGTGAACAGCCCGGCGAAAGGCGGGGTGACGAATTCCTCGCCCGGCGCCAGCGGCACACAGGTGCCCTCGTGGCCGACGCCACCAGTGAAACCGGCGCGCCCGTCGGGCGTGCGCTGCGCGGTGATGCGCCAACTCCCGCTCCAGGCGAGGGCGGCCCCGTACACCCGGCCGTGCTCCTCGCCGGCGTCGCCCTCGTCCACCATCACCCAGGGACCGGCGTGATGACTGGTGATGCCACGCCGGCTGGTCAGCACGGTCTCCCCGTGCGGCAGGCGCTCGCGGCGCAGCTGACTCTCCGCGGACCACTGGCCGGTGACATGGCTGAGCCGGTAGTCGGTCAGCGGTGGCAGGGACCAGGCCGCCGAGTCGGCGCGCAGCAGGCTGACCCGCCGCTCGCCGTCGTTGCGCAGCACCGTCCAGCGCTCGATGACATCCGTGTCCTCCCGCACCCGGTAGTGGAGGGCGACGCGCAGCGGGTAGTGGCGGTCGCGGAACTCCAGATGGAGTTCGCTGACGCCGTCGGACGGTGTGACGACGCGGTGTCCGGTCGGCTGCCACTCGAAGCCGCGGGAGCCGTCCGCGTAGCGGACCTGGAGGGAGGGCGTGCCGTAGCGGGTGCCACCGTCGACCGGCAGTTCCTCGCCCACCGCGGGCCGTCCCTCGAAGCTGCTCGCCGCCTCCCCGGCGGGCACGACCAGCTCCTCCGCCTCCCGTGGCGTCAGCCGCGGGCCCCAGACGAGGTGGCAGGGCGCGCCCGTCTCGTCGATGCGCACGGCGTACGAGGTACGGGGAGTGGTCAGCAGCCAGACCCCGGTGTCCGGGGCATGGGAGATCGTCGGCATCGGGCCTCACGTTCGAAGGACGGCGGGGGAGCGGCGGGTGGACCGCGTACGGATGCGGGACGCTCGGCGAGGGAGAGAAGAGGGTCGCCCAGTAAGCCAACGAGACCTTCGATCACATGTCAACACCCCCGTGCGAGTCGGGCTTTGGAAGAGGCATGCGGGCTCACAGGCCATCCTCAGCCGATTCTTGCTTCTTTCATTGACAGCGGAAAATAAGGAGCCTAGGTTCCCGGCCATGTCCTCGCCCTCCGCTGTCGAGTCGTTCCCGGCGCACACGTCGGCCGCCTCGCAGATCTTCACCACGGTCCTGTCGCGGGGCCCCCTCACCCGCCTGGAAGTGGCGCGGCGAGCGGGGCTGTCGGCCGCGGCCGTCACCAGGGCGGTGCGTCCCCTCATCGAGGCGGGCTACCTGGTGGAGGACGTGGACGAGGACGCGCGCCCGGCACTGGGGCGGCCCGCGAACCTGGTGCGGGTGGACGGCGGCCGCGCGCTGTTCATCGGGGTCAAGGTGACCGGGGACACGATCATCGGTGTGCTCACCGACCTGTGCTGCCGGATCCTGGTGGCCCGGCACCTGCCCCTCCCCGCCCGCGCCCCCGAGGCGGTGCTCGGGACGGCCGCGGAGCTCGTCCGGGAGCTGCTCATCGAGGCGGACGGCCTCGGCGTACGCGTCGCGGGTCTGGGCATGGCCGTCTCCGGCGAAGTGGACCGCGCCGAGGGCGTGGTGCGCTACTCGCCCTTCCTGGAGTGGCGCGATGTGCCGCTCGCCGAACTCGCCGCCATGACCACGGGTCTGCCGGTGACCGTCGACAACGACGTGCGGGCGCTGACCGTGGCCGAGCAGTGGTTCGGGGCGGGCGTGGGACTGTCCGGCTTCGCCGTCGTGACGGTCGGCGCGGGCATCGGCTGTGGCCTCGTGGTCCACGGCAGGGTGGTCGCCGGGGCCCATGGCGTGGCCGGCGAGATCGGACACGTCACCGTCGATCCGGCGGGCCCCCGCTGCCACTGCGGAAACCGTGGCTGCGTGGAGGCCATCGCGAGCGACGACGCCATCGTCCGTCAGGTGCGCGCGGCCACGGGGGTCCAGGTGGCCGACGCGGTCGCGGCCGCCGGACTGGCGCACGACGGCGTCGGCGGCGCACGACAGGTCTACACACGGGCGGGCGACGCCATCGGCCGGGGCATCGCCACCGTGGCCAATCTCCTCGGCCCCGAACGCGTGATCATCTCCGGCGAGGGCCTGGCCGCCTACGACTTGTTCGCCGACCACATCCGTGCCGCCTTCGCCGCGGCGGCCTTCGGCTCCGCGGCGCGGTGCGACATACAGACCCGGCCGCTGCCCTTCGACGAGTGGGCCCGCGGAGCGGCGGCCACCGCCATCCAGTCCTTCATCAGATCAGACGCCAACCAGCGCGGACGAGGAGGAGAGCAGCAGCCATGACGCCGCCCGCCTGACCCGACCGAGAACACCGTGCCCTCCGCGACCTCCTCCCGCTCCCGTCGCGGACGCGGCGACCGCCTCTCCCGCGCGATCGCCCTTCCCCGAACATCGCCCCGCCGGGCCTCGTCCGGCCACCCCGCCTGCCCCGACC